>NZ_JAKUMO010000021.1:0-117099 GCF_037026475.1 Ensifer sp. MJa1
GGCAGCATGACTGCGCTACTGCGGTCGACTTGCTTTACTTGACTCAGACGGCCCCGTTACCGAAGTCCTGACCCTAGCGGCCGGTTGCCCGACAGCGGCGTCTGTTGCAGCCGCCGACATTGACAGACAAAGGCAAGGGGCCTCGCGGTGCGGGCCCCTTCCTGTTTTTTTCGGTTTTCTCCGGCCGACCGGCCTTCTCGTCCTGATGAAACCGTTATCGCAACTTCGCCTTGAGCGACGCGTCCGGGAAGCAAGTCGCGGCAAGACCGCTTTTTGCTTGCCAGTCGCCGAGCGAGCGACGCGTCTTATAGCCGGGAAGACCATCGACCTTGCCGACATCGTAGCCCTTGGCGACCAGCGCCTTCTGCATCTTCAGAACGTCCGAGCGCAGCATGTTGCCGACATCGCCCCAGGCACCGCGGAATGCGCCGCCGCCGGTTGCGATCCGGTCGGCGAGGTTGCCGATGAACAGCGCGTAGAGATCGGAGTTGTTGTATTCCTTCAGCACGTAGAAATTCGGCGTGACAATGAACTCTGGCCCGTGCCTTCCGGCCGGAACCAGCATCATCGACGACGCGGACAGTTCCTGTGACGGGAAGGCTTTGCCTGAGATCCTGACGATGCCCTTGTTTGCCCAATCCGACAGCGGCCGGGCGAGGTCGGGGCCCTCCTGGGCGCAGGAAACGCTGTCGGGAATGGTGACTTCGAAGCCCCAGTCGCGGCCGCGCTGCCAGCCCTTCTTGACGAGATAGTTGGCGATCGACGCCAGGCTGTCGGGCACCGAGTTCCAGATGTCGCGGCGACCGTCACCGTCGAAATCAACAGCATATTGCAGGAAGCTCGACGGCATGAACTGCGGCTGGCCCATGGCGCCGGCCCAGGAGCCGCGCATCGCCGCTTCGTCGACATCGCCGCTGTCGAGAATGTGCAGCGCCGCGATCAGCTCGCGGCGAAAGAGATCCGGCCGCGTCGACATGAAAGCCTTGGTCGCCAGCACATCGACCACCGGATAGGGGATCTTGGCGCGGCCGAAGCCGGATTCGCGGCCCCAGATCGCCACGATCACCGAGCCAGGCACCCCATAAGTGCGCTCGATCTTCTTCAGGGTCGATGCGTGGGTGGCGGCAAGGCTTCGGCCGGTCGCCGCCAGACCCTGCAGGCGCTTTTCGGAAAAATAGCTGCCGGGCGAGGAAAACTCCGCCTGGCTCTGCTTCTGTTCCTTCGGCTTGGGGAAGCCGGGCGGCGCCAGGTCCGGGAGGTCCCAGTTGAGTTTCACGTCGGCGAAAGCGGCCTTGAACGAACCGGCGGAAATGCCCGCCTTCTGCGCTTCCGGCCAGAGATCGTTCTGAAGCCAGGCACGGAACTGGGCCTCGACATCCGCCTTCGTCGCGGCATGTGCGAGCCCGAACCAGCCACAGAACAGCAAGGTCGAAAGTGCCAGAAGTCTCAGCATAAGGCTTCCCTATCGGTTGGATCGCGGCGTTCGCAAATCGGTTCAGATCGATGTACGGGCGCGAAGGGCGGCGGCGAGCGTGCCCTCGTCGAGATAGTCGAGTTCGCCGCCAACAGGCACGCCATGGGCGAGCCGGGTGATCTTCACCTCCATGCCCTCGAGCTGGTCGGTGATGTAATGGGCGGTCGTCTGACCCTCGACGGTGGCGTTGACGGCGATAATCAGTTCGCGCACCCCGCCATTGGCGACGCGCTGCACCAGCCCCTTGATGTTGAGATCGTCAGGACCGACGCCGTCGAGCGGCGAGAGCGTGCCGCCGAGCACGTGATAGGCGGCGTTCATCGCGCCGGCGCGCTCCAGCGCCCAGAGATCGGACACATCCTCGACGACGATGATCACCGACTGGTCGCGGCGCTCGTCGGAACAGACGGTGCAGGGATCGATCGTATCGACATTGCCGCAGCAGGAGCAGATCCTGACCTTGCGGTGTGCTTCCCCCATCGCATCGGCGAGCGGGCCCAGCAACTGGTCCTTCTTCTTGACGAGATGGAGCGCTGCCCGCCGTGCAGACCGCGGCCCGAGCCCCGGGACTTTCGCCAGGAGCTGGATGAGTTTTTCGATTTCTGGGCCAGTGACTCGTTTTGCCATGCCGCGCTTTTAGCTCATCTCGACCGCAAACGGAATCGTCTTCGCACAGCAGGCGCAGCCGCCTCAGGCGATCCCAAACGAATCGACGTGCATTCGCGCGAAGCACAATTTATTGTTGACGGCAGATGGAGGCTACGATGAGCGATACGCCTTTCCGCTACGCCAAACCGACAGAGGAATGCGACCTGATCATGAAGGGCGGCATTACTTCGGGCGTCGTCTTCCCTCGCGCCGTCACCGGCCTCGCGACGCGGTACCGCTTCATGCATATCGGCGGCACGTCGGCCGGCGCCATCGCCGCCGTCATGACGGCCGCCGCCGAGTATCGACGTCAGAGTGCGGAGACGCCGGAAGACAAGAGTGCGGGGTTCGCCCTGATCGACGCCATGCCGAAGGAGCTTGCCGCCAATCTGCCGACCTTCTTCCAGCCTTCACCGGCAACGACACCGCTGTTTCGCCTGGGCATGGCGATGGTGCGCGCCAGGAAAAGCAAGGTGGCAGCGGCGAGCCTCGAAGCCATAAGGGTCTTTCACGTTCCACTGCTGCTCGCCGCCCTTCCCGGCCTCGCGATGCTGGCCGCGGCGGGCGCGGCAGGCGGCGTGGCACTTGGTTTTCTCGGATTGCTCGTGGCGCTGATCGCCATGGCGGTAATGCTCGCCTACCAACTCTATCGGGCAATCGCCGTCACCCTGCCGGCCCATGACTTCGGGCTCTGCAGCGGCCTCACGCAGCCGGGCATGGGCAAACCGGCCTTCACCAACTGGATCTCCGAACGGATCGAAGCGATTGCCGGGCCCGTGCGTCCGAATGGCGAAGCGCGGCCACTGACGATCGGCGATCTCGAGGCGTACGACATCACGCTGAAAAGCGTCACGACCGACCTTTCCTCTCGGCGGCCCTACGAATTGCCCTTCGGCGACCGGGTGCACAATTACCGCAAGTCTGAATTCGAGAAGCTGTTTCCGCCGTCAGTGATGGCTTACCTGATCAGGGAGAGCAAACCACGTGACCTCGTCGGACCGGACGGGATCAAGGACTTCTACCAGTTGCCGCCGGCGGCCAAGCTACCGGTGGCGATCATCGCCCGCATGAGCCTGAGCTTTCCTGGACTGATCCGGGCCGTGCCGCTCTACCGCTATGACTATTCGCTGAAGGCGGCGGCCCGGCGCGATCCTTCGACCCATATCCGCTGCCTGTTTTCCGACGGCGGCATCACCAGCAACTTTCCGATCCATCTGTTCGACGGGTTGCTGCCCGGCCGGCCGACCTTCGGCATCTCTCTTGCAAGTTATGATCCACGGCGCCACGGCGAAGACGAGGATGGCTCAGGCGGAAGCCGCGTTCATCTTCCGCGGCGTACCGCAGAAGGAAAGGCGACGCCGGTCTATCCGGTCGAGGGCCTGCTCGGCTTCGTCGGCGCCATCCTCGACACCGCGCGCAACTGGCAGGACACGCTGCAGAGCCAATTGCATGGCTACAGCGAGCGCATCGTCGAAGTCCGGCTGAACGACGCCAAGGAAGGCGGCCTCAACCTCGACATGGATGCGGATACGGTGAACTTCCTCAGCATGCTCGGCGACCGGGCCGGCGACGTCGTGCTCAGGGATTTCGACTTCAATGAACACCGCTGGCGCCGGGCGATGACGATGCTGCCGACGCTTTCGGAGCAGTTGCGCAAACTCTTCAACAGGTACCGGGAACCGGCGAAGGATCACACCATCGACTATCCGGCGATTCTCACCGAATACCACCCGAGCGGCCTTGTGGGTGTCTCGCGGACCGATCGCCTGGCGCTGAACGACTTCACCGCAAAGCTTGCGGCGATCGGCGCGGAACTCGACCAGCGTCCCATTCCGTCGGTTTCAAGCCAGAAGGTGGACCTCAGGATCACGGCGGCGATGGACACCAATCCACGCGGGGCCAACCCACCGCGGCCGGAGCCGCCGCAAGCGCCCAATATTTGAGACGGGATCTGCCCGGCGTTTGCGCCCCTATCCCGCCTCGCGTCATGGCATGGATCAGCACGGGGGATGGATCAGAACGGCAGCTTCATGCCGGGCGGGATCGGCAGGCCTGCGGTCAACTCGCGGGTCTTTTCCGCCTGGACGGCCTCGGCCTTGTCCTTGGCGTCCTTGTGGGCGGCGACGATCAGGTCTTCGAGGATTTCGACATCGTCTTCCTTAAAGAGCGAGGGGTCAATCTTCAGGCTCTTGAGGTTGCCCTTGCCGTCGAGACGGACGGTGACGAGACCACCGCCGGAGGCACCGTCGACTTCGAGTGCGGCGATCTCCGCCTGCATCTTCTCCATCTTGGCCTGCATTTCCTTGACCTTGCCCATCATCCCCATGATGTCGCGCATCGTCGTCTCCTGTTCTTAACTGTCTGCTGCTCGATGACCTTATTCGATATCGTCGCCGGGGACGATATCACCATCGGCGGATTCGGCTGTGGCCGGAGCCTGGCTCTCGACCTCTTCTTCAACGGCGCGGATGCGCACGTCGGTGATCTTGGCGCCTGGGAAACGGGCAAGAATGGCGGCAACGTCCGGGTCCTGACGCGCGTCGTTGACGCGCTGCTCCTGCGCCCGCTGTTCGGCCTCGATCAACGTCGGCTCACCGGCTTCGCGGCTGTAGCTCACGATCCAGTGGATGCCGGTCCATTCCTTGAGCTTGACCGCGATTTCGCCGAGAAGGGTCTTCGGCGCGTCGTCGGAGACGTTGACGTCGAGACGACCCGGCTCGATATGCACCAGCCGCAGGAAGCCGCGAACCAGCGTCTTCAGCTTGATGTCGCGGTTCTTGGCACAGAGCTCGGCGATATCGGCGATCGAATTGACCGGCATGGACGGCTGCGGCTTGGCAGCCACGGCTACAGCCGGCCGCTCCTCGATGCGACCGGCGGCCATCGGCTGTGGTGCGGCATCCGGCACCGCGCGCAGCATGGTTGCGCCGTTGCTCGTCGGCCGCTGGACCGGCATTGCCTGGGTCGCCTGCGCCAAAATCGATCCCGATCCCGAAGCCTGCGCCCCGCCGCCGTTGCCGCCGGCCGGTCCCGGACGGGCGCCGCCGCCCTCATTGCCGGATAGTTCGAGCAAGCGCCGTGCGGCCTCTTCCGGCGCCGGCAGATGTGCCGCATGCGCCAGCCGGATCAGCACCATTTCGGCTGCCCCGGCCGGACGCGACGAACTTTCGGCCTCCGGAATGCCCTTCAGCAGCATCTGCCAGATGCGCGAGAGTGCGGTCACCGCGACGCTCTCGGCGAAGACGGCGCCACGGGTGCGCTCGATCTCGCTCAAAGACTGGTCGTTGACCGCCTCGGGCACATATTTCATGCGGGTGACGAGATGGGTGAAATCGGCAAGATCGGTCAGCACGACCGTCGGATTGGCGCCGGCTTCGTACTGTGCAGTGAACTCCTGCAGCGCCGCGGCGACGTCACCTTTGACGACATGGTCGAAGAGATCGACGATGCGGGCGCGGTCGGCAAGGCCGAGCATCGAACGGACGGTTTCAACCTCGACCGTGCCGCCGCCATGGGCGATCGCCTGGTCGAGCAGCGACAGGCCGTCGCGCGCCGAGCCTTCGGCAGCACGGGCAACCATCGCCAGCGCTTCGGGATCAAAGGAAACGCCTTCCTTGCCAAGGATCATCGAAAACAGGCCGACGAGATCGGATGCACTGATGCGGCGCAGGTCGAAGCGCTGGCAGCGCGACAGCACCGTGATCGGCACTTTCCGGATTTCGGTGGTGGCGAAGATGAACTTCACGTGCTCCGGCGGCTCTTCGAGCGTCTTCAACAGGCCATTGAAGGCCTGGGTCGAGAGCATGTGCACTTCGTCGATGATGTAGACCTTGTAGCGCGCCGATACCGGTCGGTAGCGCACCTGCTCGATGATCTCGCGGATATCGTCGATGCCGGTATGCGAGGCAGCGTCCATCTCGATCACGTCGACATGGCGGCCGTCCATGATGGCCTGGCAATGCTCGCCGGGAACGCGCAGGTCGATCGTCGGCCTGTCGATATCCGGTGTCTTGTAATTCAGCGCACGGGCGAGAATGCGGGCGGTGGTGGTCTTGCCGACCCCGCGCACCCCGGTCAGCATGTAGGCCTGGGCGATGCGGCCGGTCTCGAACGCGTTGGTGAGCGTGCGCACCATCGGTTCCTGGCCGACCATCAGGTCGGAGAAGTCCTTGGGGCGGTACTTGCGCGCCAGAACGCGGTAGGCGGCCGGTTTCTCAACGGATGAAATGGACGTGTCGTCGCTCATCGACCCTGCCGCTGTTCGAACTCTTGTCCCGACAGGACGGAGAAGGTGGGAGGCTGGCACGATGACCCGTGCCGGGGCTCGTTAGGGCTGCTTCCTTCCGGACCTGACCCGGTTGGCGAGTGGCTCGTCCACCACCAACCTCCCGGCTTCCATATCGGCAATATCGAAAGCAAATGCAAGCCAAGCCATCAAAAAACTGATATCGATATGCAAAACAAGGCGAATCTCTTGCCATTGCCCGAGGAGAACCCGTTGGCGCCCTTCACCCTCGACGAGCGGCTCGAACGTGACGGCATCCCGATTGCCTCGATCGGGCTGTGCCAGATGCGGCTGATGAACGACCGCCGCTGGCCCTGGCTCGTGCTCATTCCCCAACGTGAAGGCATCTCCGAGGTTTTCGACCTGACGCCGCTCGATCAGACGATGCTGACCTTCGAGACGAACATGGCCGCCGCCGCGCTGAAGAAGGTGACCGGCGCCGAGAAGATCAATGTCGGCGCGCTGGGCAATATCGTCCGGCAGCTTCACGTGCATATCATCGCCCGCAGCGACGGCGACCCGAACTGGCCTGGGCCGGTCTGGGGCTTCGGCAAGTCGGAGCCGTGGGATGAGAATGAACATCGGGACTTTGCAGCGCGCATTCTGGAAAACCTCTGAACATGACGAAATCCATCTTTGACCTTCGTAGTCCGCATCCGGAGCCGAGCACGCTCGTCGCCTTTTCCGAAAACCATCTGGACCGCCAGTCCGAACATCGCGCCGATGACTGCATCGAGCGGGCGCTCAAACATCCGGGTGCGCATTTCCTGGCGTTTTCCGGGCCGAAGCTGATCGTCAAGCACGACGAGAAGATCATCGACCCGCTGTTTGCCCCTTACGAACTCGACGGGCTGGAACCGGTACTCGACGAAACGATCCTGCTTGGCTACCTGCCGAACGGCGAGCCGCGGCTTGCCGTGCCGACGGGGCTCACCGAAGAGACGATCACCGAGCCCTTCAAGATCGCCGACGGTCGCACGCTCTATCGCCAGCAGATGCTGCCCGAGGAACTGCTCGGCCAGTTCGCACAGGCATCGAGCCTGATTACCTGGAACGCGAACAACCGCTTCTGCGGCCGCTGCGCCGGCCCGATGGAGGGCACGGCCGGCGGCTATCGCCGCGTCTGCACCGCCTGCGGCCACATGGTCTTCCCACGCACCGATCCGGTCGTCATCATGATGACGATCGATCTCGACCGCGATCTCTGCCTGCTTGGCCGCAGCCCGCATTTCGCGCCAGGCATGTATTCCTGTCTCGCCGGTTTCGTCGAGCCAGGCGAAACCATCGAAAGCGCGGTGCGCCGAGAAACGCATGAGGAGTCCGGTATCCATGTCGGCCGGGTGCGCTACCACGCGTCACAGCCCTGGCCGATGCCGCACACGCTGATGATCGGCTGCTATGCCGAGGCGAAATCGACCACCATCAAGCGCGACGAGCAGGAGCTGGAGGACGTTCGCTGGTTCACGCGTGAGGAAACGATCGCGATGCTCGAACGCTCGACCGGCGTTGCCAACACCGGCGACGAGCATATTCCGCCGCCAAAGGGCGCGATTGCGCACCAGCTGATGCGCGACTGGCTCGCGTGGGGCGAACGGGCGTGATGGAATCAGGACGGCGATAGGAGGAGTTCGGTTTGTCCCGCTCCGAACGGCTGCTCGATCTTCTGCAGGTGCTCCGGCGCTATCGCCAGCCGGTGAGCGGCCAGAAGCTGGCGGAAGAAACCGGCGTCAGCCTCAGAACGCTCTACCGCGACATCGCCAGCCTCCAGGCCCAGGGCGCCCATATCGAGGGTGAACCGGGGCTCGGCTATGTGCTCAAACCCGGCTTCATGCTGCCGCCGATGATGTTCTCTGCTGAGGAGATCGAGGCATTGGTGCTCGGCTCGCGCTGGGTTTCCAAGCGGACCGACGACGATCTTGCGGGGGCGGCGGCAAACGCCCTTGCCAAGATCGCTGCGGTGCTGCCGGCCGAGCTTCGCGAGGAACTCGACAGTTCGACCCTGCTCGTCGGCCCGAGCCCGCCGGCCACAAACGGTATCGACATTGCAGCGCTCAGGCGCGCGATCCGCAGCGAGCGCAAGGTGGAACTCGACTACGTCGACAATGATGGCACCCCAACGCAGCGCACCATCTGGCCTTTTGCGCTCGGCTTCTTCGAGAATGTCCGCATGGTCATGGCCTGGTGCGAGCTCCGCCTGGACTTCCGGCATTTTCGCGCCGACCGCATGCAGCGGATGACCGTGACCGAAGCGCGGTATCCCCGCCGCCGCCAGGTGCTGATGAAGGATTGGCGCGCCAGCCAGAACATGACAGCGTCCAGCCGCCAGAAGGTCGGCTCCTGAGACGCGCCGTGTCATGCTGACAGGAATTGGCAGCAACCGCGCCTAGCCTGCAACTCCCGCAACAAGGAGGAACAGCATGGCCAAGGCAAATCTCATCGTTCTCTACGTCAAGGACCCGCTGGCAAGCGTGGCGTTCTATCGCAATACTCGAACAGCAGCCGCAGGTCGAATACCAGACCTTCTCATCCTTCGAACTGCCCGGGGGCTTCACGCTCGGGCTCTGGGCCGAACACACGGTCGCGCCGGAGCCGACAGCGTCGGGCCATCGATCGGAGCTGGCATTCATGGTGGAGGATGAGGGCGCGGTGCGCGCGCACTATGAGGACTGGAAGGAAAAGGGCCTGCCGATTGCGCAGGAACTGGCCGAGATGGATTTCGGTCCGACTTTTGTCGCGCTCGATCCGGATGGTCACCGGCTGCGCGTCTGCCTTTACGATTCGTGACCGAGAGGGATACGCGGCGCGCATCCCGCCAGCTTAAAGCTTAGAGCGGCGGGATGCGCGAATGGTACTGATTAGCGGCCGTAAACGGCGGCCTGGATCTGCGAACGGGACAGACCGATGTCGCTCAGTGCATGATCGTCGAGAGCGTTCAGCTCGCGGATTGCACGGCGGGTCTTCGCATATTCCATGATCTTCTGACGGATCTTCATCTTTAACACTCCATACTTGAACGGGCGTTAAGTAGGCATTTGCCTAAAATTTGTGTACCGCCGCGATTGCAAACTAGGCATGCGCCAGACGCGTAGCCGGTTAACGAATTTTTGCCACTTTCTTCAGCGGCGGGCGTTCCGTTAAGCTGATGATTCTCATGGGCAATCGGGTCGAATAGCGATCCGGAGCGGACGCCGCACCACAATCAAAGATCTTAGCCAGGTGGAGAAGACTTGGATGCCGGAAAGCCACTGGGAGCCGATTGCGGGCTTTCAAAGTCCGTCTGAGTTCCAGCGCTTTGAGCGCTGGATGCCGATCAGGTAAGAGCGGGGATCGCCACAGAAGTCCCGGTGGTTGCCCCGTACTGGGGGACCACACTGCGCGAAAGATGGCATCGGCACGTTGCGTCCGAAGAAGTTTGGAGGCTTGTCTCACCCGACTTCCCCTTTCGAGGCATTTTCGAGCGAGACTGAGCCTGCCTTCAGAGAACGCCGCGCATCGGATGCGCCTTGTAGGTGC
This sequence comes from Ensifer sp. MJa1, assembly GCF_037026475.1. NCBI lineage: Bacteria > Pseudomonadati > Pseudomonadota > Alphaproteobacteria > Hyphomicrobiales > Rhizobiaceae > Ensifer > Ensifer sp. MJa1. The sequence continues at coordinate 9,921 of NZ_JAKUMO010000021.1, forward strand.
CGAGGATGCGGACCTTTTCGGAGAAGAAGCGAAGTTCGTCCATGGCGTGGCGCACACCGACATCGTCAGGATGTCCTTCGATATCGGCATAGAACTGGGTTGCCACGAACTTGCCGCCGAGCTGGTAGCTCTCGAGCTTCGTCATGTTGATGCCGTTGGTGGCGAACCCACCCATGGCCTTGTAGAGGGCGGCCGGGATGTTGCGGACATTGAAGACGAAGGTGGTGATGATCAGCTCATCGTCGGCCGCGCGCGACGCGCGGACTTCCTCGCGCGAAAGCACGACGAAGCGGGTGACGTTGCTTTCGGTGTCCTCGACGTTCTCGGCGATGATCTCGAGGCCGTAGAGATCGGCGGCAAGCCGCGGTGCGAGCGCCGCCATCGTGCGATCACCCTTTTCCGAGACGAGCTTGGCAGCACCGGCCGTGTCGCCGGCGACCACCGGCTTCCAGCCGTTGGAGCGGACGATCTTGCGGCACTGGCCGAGCGCGTGGATATGGCTGTGCACGGTGCGGATCTCGTCGCGGGTCACACCCGGCAGCACCATCAGCTGGAAGCGGATCGGCATGAAGTATTCACCGACGATGTGCAGCCGCGATTCGGGCAGCAGGTGGTGAATGTCAGCGACACGGCCGGCGATCGTGTTCTCGATCGGGATCATGGCGAGATCGGCGTCGCCGTTCTCGACCGCAACGAAGGCGTCCTCGAAGGTCTGGCAAGGCAGCGGCTCCATTGACGGGAACATGTCGCGGCAGGCCATGTCGGAATTGGCGCCATAGTCGCCCTGGAAGGAAATCCTGTTGGTCTTCACGGTCACGGTAGCGTCCTTCTCAGGCTCTTTCGGAATGGATACGGGCGGAAAGGATACGGCGGGCCTTTTCCAGCTCCACCGGCGTGTCGACGCCGAGCGGAACCGAATCGACGATCTCGGCATCGATGCGCATGCCGGCTTCGAGCGCGCGCAGCTGCTCCAGCGATTCGCGTCGTTCGAGCACGGAAGGCTGAAGCGAGACGAAGCGCTCGAGCGCCTTGCGGCGATAGGCGTAGAGACCGATGTGATGGTAGAGCGGACCCTCGCCATAGGGCGCGGTCGCGCGGGTAAAGTAAAGCGCGCGCAGTCGTGTCGCGCTGAGGGGCGAACCGACAACCTTGACGATGTTCGGATTGGTCTTCTCGCTCTCCTCGGAGATCGCCACCGTCAGCGTCGCGATATCGGTAGCCGCGTCTTCGAGCGGATTGAGTGCTGCGCGAATCGCGGTGGGCTCGACCGTCGGCAGGTCGCCCTGCACGTTGATGACGATCTCGGCCTCGCCGCTCGGGTCAGCCTTCTGCAGCGCTTCATAGATGCGGTCGGATCCGGACTGGTGGTCCATGCGGGTCATGATCGCTTCGAAGCCGGCGCCGCGCACGACGTCAAACACCTGCTGGTCGTCGACGGCGACAACGACGCGGCCGACATCCGCTTCCTGGGCCCGCCTGGCCACCTGGACGATCATCGGCAGGCCGCAAATATCGGCAAGCGGCTTTCCGGGCAGGCGTGTCGAAGCCATGCGCGCCGGAATGAGCACGATGGCTTTACCTGAATTTTCGCGATTCATGATCTGGCCTTCAAAAACCCCGCTGAAAGTGTCAATTAGTCTCAGTTAGGGGCCGATAATCACTGTTGCAACGCAGAGCCAAAAGACATAGGTTCCGCGCGATTTCAAGATAGGCCGGGTTTTTGTTTGCGCCGGTGGCAAAGGGAGCGTTTGCAGATGAATTCATATGTGAACATGGGCGTGGGTGCCTTTCTGGGGACGGTCTTCGTTCTGATGTCCGTGTCCATTGCATCGGAAGGCATTTTCCATTCCGAGGCTCCCGAGAAGGAAGGCTTCGCGATCGTCGCCGAAGAGGGTACGGCTGAAGCCGGCGCCGGTGGCAAGGAAGAAGCCGAAGTCGATATCAAGCCGCTGCTGCTCACGGCCGACGCCGCTGCCGGCGAAGCCGTCTTCAAGAAGTGCGCAAGCTGTCACACCGCCGACAAGGGCGGCGCAAACAAAGTTGGTCCGAACCTCTGGGGCCTCGTCAACCGTCCGATCGCCTCGCATGAGGGCTTCAGCTACTCGGCCGGCATGAAGACCTTTGCCGAAGGCGGCAAGGTCGTCTGGGACTATGACCACCTCAGCTTCTTCATCGAAGCACCGAAGAAGCACGTTCCGGGCACCGCCATGGGTTTTGCCGGCGTCAAGAAGCCGGACGAACGCGCCAACCTGATCGCCTGGCTGCGCGCGCAGGCCGATTCGCCGGCCGCACTTCCGGACGCTTCTGCCGGTTCTGCCGAAGCGGCCCCGGCTGCGGGCGCTGAAGGCGCGAAGCCCGCCGAAGGTCAGGCTGCACCGGCTGCCGAAACCAAGCCGGCTGAAGGCCAGGCCGCACCGGCCACGGAAGCCAAGCCTGCCGAAGGCCAGCCGGCACCGGCTCAATAAGTTCAGCGGTCCAAGAAAGACGCTTTCGCAAGGCCCGGCTCACGCCGGGCCTTTTCGTTTGTCCGGATCACCTGCATCTCAGCTACCGGGACCTGAAGCGCGCGCAGACGACGCCGAAAAGGACACGTTTCCCGGCGAAACACTTTCCCGAAATCCCGAACGATCAGACCAGCAGATAGGCCCAGATCGAAACGCTGACGACGCCGAGCGCGGTCGTCAGCGTAATGGTCGATGAGGCAAGCGCGTGGCCGACATTGAAGTGATTGGCAATCAGCCAGGCATTGACGCCGGTCGGAACGGCTGATGTCAGCACCAGCGCCGTCGTCCAGTTGTCGTTGAGGCCGAGCAGATGGCAACTGGCAAAGACGACGCCCGGCATGACGAGAAGCTTCAGCGCGCTGGTGAAGGTGGAAAGCCCGATATTGCCGGCAAGACCATATTTGTCGAGCGCCATGCCGATCGAGATGAGTGCCGCAGGTGCTGCCATCGACGCCAGCTGGTCGACGACGGTCTTGACCGGCCCGCCGAGCGGCTGGCCGAGCAGATGGAACGCGGCACCGCAGGCAAGGCCGATGACCAGCGGGTTGCGCACCAGATTGCGGGCAACCCCGGCAAGCAGTTGAAGCGGGCTTTGTCCCGGCTTGCCGCTTGTCCGTCGCTCGGCGCGCTCCATCAGAAGCGTGCCCGCGATCATCATGACCGGCAGATGCACCGAGAGCAGGATCGAAATCGCGACGATGCCTTCCTCGCCGACAATGCGCGACACCAGCGGCAGACCGATGAAGACGGTATTGGCGAAGGCCGAGGAGACGCCGGCGAGCACCCCCATGCGCGCATCGCGGCCGAAGATCAGCGTGGCCGCCAGATGGCCGACAGTCCAGGTTACGGCGACACCGGAGAAATAGGCAACCCAAAGCGGCCAGGGCGAACCGTCCTTGAAGTCAGCTTCGGCAATGGTGCGAAACAAGAGCACGGGCACCGCCACCCGGAAAACGAAATCCCCGAGCGCTTCGCCGACCGCCGGCTTCAGATAGCCTGACCGCACCAGCAGCCAGCCGGCCAGGATGAGGATGAAGATGGGCAGGACGTTCTGGAAGATGTCGGACATACGCGGGCCTTGGGACTGGACCTGACAGCAATAGCCGTGTTGGCGGCCGGCCCGCAAGCGTGCGGCAGGTGTTGGCGTGAAGGGAACCTTCGCTGACGGCAGGCGTTCCGAAAGAGCATGAGGAAAGCAGCCATGCCGACAGAGAAGCCCATTTACGCGCATCAGGACGATGATCCGCATCTCACCGACGATGCGCTGGCGGACAAGGTTCTGCGCTTCATTCAATATGCAGCGCTTGTCGATACCAGCGAAATCTCTGTCATGGCGATCGGCGGCATCGTCATCCTTTCCGGCCATGTCGCACAGGAAGCGGACATCGCCTGCGCCGGTGACGCCGCCGCCTCGGTCATAGGCGTTACGAGCGTCGAGAATAGACTGACCGTCAGGGCAGACGAGACGGGCTGATCCCGAGGGTCGTCATGACGGCGTCGGTGACGGCAAACGGCGCGCTTAGGGCATTCGATGCGATCGCCGGCACGGCCGTTGCGCTCTACTTCTCGATCCAGAGCCTGATCGTCAGCCTCGTCGGCACCGCCGCCGTGCTTTTGCTCGGCGGCGACACGGCCTGGCCTCTCGCCGGCTATTGCCTGACCATGGCGACGGTCACGGCTGCCGCCGCGCTGGCGCGGCTCAATCGGCGTGAAAGCCAGCTTGCCTAATATACGTCCCGGGAGCAGGACGCCCTGCTTCCGGGGATCGCCACACGGCAGACAGGTCGCTCGCATACCGCTCGCCAAACAAGGCCCTTGACCTCGCCCATGGGGCAGGCCCCAGACTTGCCCCATGACCGATTCATACTTTCTCGCCGGGCGCTTCGGCGCCGCCACACGACTGTCGCCAAAGGCCCTCAGGCTTTATGCCGAGCAGGGCCTGCTGGTTCCCGCCTATGTCGATCCGACGACCGGCTATCGCTATTACGCCGCAGAGCAGGCGGGCCGTGCGCGGCTGATCGCAAGGCTTCGGCGAATGGGCCTATCCATTGCCCGGATCGCGCGGCTGATCGAGCTTGAGCCCGACGTGCGCCTCGCCGAGTTGCGCGCGTGGCTCGAGGCGCAGACCAAACGGCTCGAGCAGCACAACGAGTTGGTGGAGGCGATCGCCCGACAATCGAATGGCGGGAGTGATCCGCTGGTCGCCGCGGTGCGGGTGCGAGACGTCGCGCCTTCGAAGATCGTCTATCGGCAGGGCCATGTGACCGTCGACGCGCTGGATGCCTTCACGGAAAGTACGGAAGCGGAGATCCGCACTTATCTCGCTGAGAGTGGCAAGCGTGACGGGGGACCGATGACGCTGCACTTCCACGAACCCGTCAATCACGACGGCAAGGGCCACATCGAGGTCGCGATCAGTTATGAAGGCAGCCTCGAACCATCGGGCGACCTGCGCATCCGGCTACAGCCGCCGGGACGCGAGGCGTTTTTGCCTGTGTTCGAAGCGTACGAAACCTTTCCGAGCGTGCTTCGCGTCTACGACGCGATCGAGGCTTGGTTCGAGCAAAGCGTCGATCTCAGTTGCTTCGGCAGTCCCTACGAAATCTACCCCGGCAGCGATGGCGCCCGCTTCGATGTCGCCTACCCCATCGTGACTTAGAACGACACGCTTCGCCCAAACCACGCACACTCTGGTCCAACGATCCAAGGATTCTTTCAATGCAGCACTTTCCCTATGTGGGTTCCGGCCCCTATTGTTATGCCAATTCCTTCGCCATGATGTTCGGCGATGAGGCACCCTCGACCGCCGTCATCGAGTTTGCCACCAGCAGTCCGTTTGGCATGCAGCTCATCGGCGGGACCTTGCCGTTTTTTGATCCCTATGGCTGGGATCCGGAGGCCGGATTCGACGGCGCGCTCAAGGCGCTCGGCTGGACATGTGAGGTCAGCAAGGGAGGGGATGCCGAAGACGCGCTTTCCCGCCTGCGCTCGACGCTGAAGGACGGCCCGGTCTGGGTCGGTCCGGTGGAGATGGGACATCTGCGACATCAGCCGGGCATGACCGGGCCGATCGAGGCCGACCACTATGTGGTGGTTCTTGCCCTTGATGACGAGCGCGTTCTCATGCACGACCCACAAGGCCATCCCTATGCCTGCCTGCCGACAGGCGACTTCATGACGGCATGGCAGGCAACGACACTCACCTACGGGGAGCCCTTCACGATGCGATCGGCATTTGCCCGCATCGCCGACGTCTCGGAAATCGATGCGATCAGGGCCTCCATACCGGCCGCAATCCACTGGCTGTCGATGGAAACGGACCGCCCCGTGCCCGAGGGCAGCCTCGGCAATGCCGACGCCGCCGAGGCCCTTGCCGCGCGTCTCGAGGGTGGCTGTGGCAAGAGCCTGCGCAGCCACCTCATTCACTTCGCCGTTCGCGTGGGCGCCCGCCGCGCCGCCGACGCCGCAACCTCGCTGACAGGCGCCGGCTTTCGCAAGGCCGCTGCGATTGCAGACGAGCAGGCCAGGCTTATCGGCGCGCTGCAGTATCCGCTGGTCGTTCGCAACGACAGGATGGCCGCCGAAACACTGCGCAGGCTTGCGCCGACTTACGATCGATTGCTCTCAGCACTGCACGCTGGAGGCTGAGACCTAGGCGATGAGGTCGGAGAAACTCTTCGGCCGCCCGGCCTTTGCGCCGCGCATCGCTTCATAGTGGAGGCCGACGACGCCGTTGTCGTAGCGTTCGGTGCCGATCAATTGCAGCTCGGTCTTTTCGCCGAGCCACTTGAACCACGGCTCGCCGGCCGAAACGACCGGATAGACGAAGAAGTGATAGCGATCGACCAATCCCAGCCCGATCACCGTCTGCGCCAGGCTGGCGCCGCCCGACAGATGAATGTCCGCTCCGGGCTCAGCCTTCAGCTCCGTCAGGTAGCGTCGTAGCGCCGCCTCATCGGGCACCACGGCCCGCTCGGCATTGTGCCAGGCGCTGATCGCCTGCGTGGCCGAACGGGAAAACACGATCTTGCGGTAATCGTGCATGCGTCTTGCCATCACGCGGTTGGTTTCGCCGTTCTCCTTATCCTCGAGGGCGGCCGGCCAGTAGCCAACCATCTCCTCATAGGTGGTGCGACCGACGAGCACGGTGTCGTAGCCGGCATAGAGCCGATCGATCGCCCGATACTGATCGTCGACGACCGTGCCCATCCAGGCGAGCGGATCGTCCAGCCGGCCATTGAGCGTCGTCATCATCTGCAGGACGATCTTGCGCATCGCCGCCTCCCTTAGTGCGTCTCCTCGACCAGCCGCGCGAGCTGTTCGGCGACCGTGCCCCAGCCGTCATGGAAACCCATTTCCTCGTGCAGATCGCGATCCGCCTTGCTCCTGTGCATGACATGGGCGGCATAGTGCGTGCCTGCTGCATGGTCGCTGAGGGTAATCACGGCCGTCATGAAGGCGTTGTCTGCCGGACGCCAGCCGGCCACCAGCGTGTCGGTGAAGACGATGCGCGAGAGATCGTCGACGGCGAGAAAACAGGCATTGAGATGCGGCACGAAGTCGCCGCCGTCTTCGCTGATCCTCGTCACCAAACCGCCGCCCGGTTTCAGATCCATCTCGACCACCTGGCATTTGGCCGGTGCTGGAACCCACCACTTCTCGAAACGTGCCCGATCGGTCCAGGCGCGCCAGACGGATGAACGCGGCGCCTTGATGATGCGCGCCATCGTCAGGTCGAGTTCGGGATTGGGCGAACGGGTCATGTCATTCCTCCTCGTTTTCCATCACGAATCGCTCAAGACGGTCAGCGCGTCCTTCCCAGACGGCGCGTTGCGCGGAAAGCCAGGTTTCCACCACGGCAAACTGCACCTTCTCGATGGCGCAGGTGCGGACCCGGCCCTGTTTGTGCGTGCGGATGAGCCCGCTGCCTTCCAGGAAGTGGATGTGCTTCATGAAGGACGGCAGCGCCATGTCGAAGGGCCTGTGAAGATCGCTGATGCTCGCCGGCCCGCCGCCGAGCCGCGCGAGCACGGCGCGGCGGGTGGGGTCGGCCAGCGCCTGAAAGATCGTGTCCAATCGGTCCGAATACTGTTCCATAAGGCTAAGTATCATAGGCATATACTTAGCGCAACAGCTAACTATCTAGGCCTGACTCTGCCGACGTTTTCAGCCAATTTGTCACAGCGGCCTTCGCTTGACCTCAACCATGGTTGAGCTTCGATAACCCCATCGGTTCAGCAACGAATGGGGCCGATATGAAGCGCGACGATCCAATTATGACAATAGCTGCAGATGCCTGTGACCGCCTCCCGGCACGGCGGCAGTGAGTAAGACATGCCCGGTATGATCGCCAACATCCTCGATGCACGCGCCTTCGCTATCCTTGCTCGTGTGCTGCTCACCCTCGTCTTCTGGTCGAGCGGACTCGCCAAGCTCTTCGAATTCGACGCCAATGCCGTGATGATGGAGGGCTTCGGTCTGTCGCCAGGTTGGCTCGTCAACACGGCGACCTTGATCCTTCAGATTGGTGCATCGCTGATGATCATCCTCAACCGCAGCGTCTGGCTTGCGTCCGGCGCGCTTGCCGAATTCACGGTGCTGACGATCCCGATCGCCCACCCGTTCTGGGCGAAGGACGGCGAGGAAGCTTTCCGCGACATGACCGTGGCGCTGGAGCACGTCTCAGAGATCGGTGGCCTCGCGCTCGTCGCCATCCTGTCGCGCAAGCACTGACGGCGCCGGCTCCGATCGTGTCGCGTGCGTGCAACGATGGATGGCTCATTGTCGACGCCGCGGGTAGCGGATATTCGAAGTCCCAAGGAAATACGTAGTAGGCGAGTGACGAAAATGCTGTGCAACGCACGTCGGGATGGACAGTGGAGTGATGGCGGACAGAGAGGGATTCGAACCCTCGATACGCTTTCACGTATACACGCGTTCCAGGCGTGCGCCTTCAACCACTCGGCCACCTGTCCATCCGTCAGCAGCCGACGGTCAATCCGGCTGGATGGGAAGGGCGAGGCCCTTCGTGTCGACCGGCGTGAACCGGCGGACGCGCGTCTATATACCGATGATTTGCCCGGGATCAACTGCTTTCTGACAGATTGTTGACATCTTGTGAAACGGAACAGTCCGCGGTCCCCATTGTGCGTGGCCGACGACGCGCCTATCTCTTGCGCCAGGACGCCTGTCGCGCTTTTCCCGGCCCATCCACCCGGCGGCAGCGCCCGGATTGACCCGCATAATTTCGCCGCGGGCCTTGTCCGAAGCCACTGCGATCGAAGATGATGCCGGCCGAATCCCGCGCCCTGCCGACAACGAGGTGCCAGCCAGTGAATGAAGGGAATGAAGACCGATGCGGTTTCTTTTGAGGCTGGCGAGTGCCGTGGTGCTGTTTGCCGCCGTGCTTGCCGGCGCTGTCGATGCCATCCAGTCGGTTGCCGCATCGGAGCTGGTCATGACCTCGCTTGGCGACGATTTGGAGGCCCTTGGCGCCGATACGGCAAGCTGGATCCAGTTCGCGCAGCGAAGCGATGCCGCGCCGACGATCTGGCACTCGATCCTGCATTGGATCCTGATGCAGCCGGCCTTTGCGGTCCTGGCCTTGCTGGCACTCGTGCTGTGGATGGCCGGATACAAGAAGCGACCGGCGGCGGGCCGATTCGCCGCGTAATTTTTGCGGCGCGGCTTTCGGCGCCGACGAAAGGGGTTTGGTGATGTTTCTGATCGACATGTTCAACAAGAAGACGGTCATGCCGGACGCGCAAACGGCACTGCGTGGCCGCGAGGAGGCGATCCCGACGGCCGAGACGCATTTCGTTTCCGGCCGGCCGCTGAAGGGCCCCTACCCCGACGGCACCAAGAAGATCCTGCTTGGCATGGGCTGCTTCTGGGGCGCCGAACGGCTGCTGTGGAAGATCCCCGGTGTCCACGTGACGGCCGCGGGATACTCCGGCGGATTGACGCCGAACCCGACCTATCAGGAGACGACCACTGGGCTCACCGGCCATGCCGAAGTGGTGCTCGTCGTCTATGATCCCAAAACGGTTCTGCTCTCAACCCTGCTCAAGACCTTCTTCGAGGAACACGACCCGACCCAGGGCATGCGCCAGGGCAACGATATCGGCACGACCTATCGCTCGGCGATCTACACTTATGACGACGTGCAGCTTGTGGAAGCCAAGGCGGCACGCAACGCCTTCCAGACGGCGCTCAAGCATTCAGGCCATGGCGGCAAGGTGACCACCGAGATCGCCAGTGCCGGACCGTTCTACTTTGCCGAAGACTACCACCAGCAATATCTCGCAAAGAACCCGAGCGGCTATTGCGGTCTGCGCGGCACCGGGGCGAGCTGCCCGATCGGCTCTTAGCCTCTTTCCGTGCCTGCGGAAGTTGTGCCCTAAGGCAACCTTGTTCGCCTTTGCCACAGCCGTGCCCGATCGCTACGGCGCCGGCTACCGATCTTAAAAGCGCAAGAGAACCGGTGCCTTACCGGCTCCGGCTGGTGTGACTGGTATTTTTACCATCTGAAAAATTTTGGGTGTTTTTTTGCCGTGACCGTGCAAGGATGCGCCACCCTAGCCCCAAGGAGAAGGGGGTGGGTTCCGCAGACAGGTTCCGTCAGGGGCCGGCGGGAGGACCCAATAAGATCAATAGCGACAACAGGGCTGCACGATGAAAAAAACCATTCTCGGTCTCTTTGCCTTTTCGATGATGTCCGCGACGGCTCTGGCCGCCGACATCAAGCCGGCGATCATCTACGATCTCGGCGGCAAGTTCGACAAATCCTTCAACGAGGCTGCCTATAACGGCGCCGAGAAGTTCAAGACGGAAACCGGCGTCGAATACCGCGAGTTCGAAATCGCCAACGACGCCCAGCGCGAACAGGCGCTGCGTCGCTTTGCCAGCGACGGCAACAGCCCGATCGTCATGGCCGGCTTCAACTGGGCGGCTTCGCTCGAAAAGATCGCGCCTGAGTATCCGGACATCAAGTTCGCGATCATCGACATGGTCGTCGAGAAGCCAAACGTCAAGTCGGTCGTCTTCAAGGAACAGGAAGGCTCCTACCTCGTCGGCGTTCTCGCCGGTCTCGCTTCCAAGTCGAAGACCGTCAGCTTCGTCGGCGGCATGGACGTTCCGCTGATCCACAAGTTCGCCTGTGGCTACGTCGGTGGCGCCAAGTCGACCGGTGCTGACGTCAAGGTTCTCGAAGCCTATACCGGCACCACGCCGGACGCCTGGAACGACCCGGTCAAGGGCGGCGAAATCGCCAAGTCGCAGATCGACCAGGGCTCGGATGTCGTCTACCACGCTGCCGGCGGCACCGGCGTCGGCGTTCTGCAAGCAGCAGCAGATGCCGGCAAGCTCGGCATCGGCGTTGACTCGAACCAGAACGGCCTGCAGCCGGGCAAGGTTCTGACCTCGATGCTGAAGCGCGTCGACGTTGCCGTCTACGACGCCTTCACCGCAGCCAAGAACGACAAGTTCGAGTTCGGCATCTCCAACCTCGGCCTCAAGGAAGATGGCGTTGGCTACGCGCTCGACGACAACAACAAGGCGCTGGTCACACCTGAAATGCTCGACGCAGTGGAAAAGGTGAAAGCCGAAATCATTGCCGGCAAGGTTCAGGTCCACGACTACATGAGCGACGAAGCCTGCCCCTACTAAGGCATAGCTTCAGGTAACAGAAAGGCCGTCGGTTCATCAGACCGGCGGCCTTTTTTTCGTTTGTGCGCCTGCACCAACAAGCTGCGGGTGGGAAACCGCGCCGTGGACTGCTCTGGCCCGGTTCAATAATGCGGCGGCCGGGTGATCGCCGGTGCGTCGAGCGACTGCTCCTCAAGGGTCAGGAACCGCTCCGTCAGGCGGTCGAGCTTGGCGCGCGTCTGCTCCACCACCTTCCATTGCTCGGCGAGCTGATCGGAAAGTTCCTCGATGATCTTGGCCTGGTGGGCCACCGTTTCCTCGAGATGGGTGATCCGTTCGTCCGTCCTGCTCATATCCTGAAACTCCGTCCTGCCACGCGCCAGCACATCAGCGCGACGCCTTGAGATCTTGCCGGCAGAAAAGCTACGGCCGGCCTCCTGTCAAGCAAGCGCCTCTCACGTCTTTGCCGCGGCACCACCTGCGAGCATGAATCCGGGGTCCTTCGCCGAGAGCCGCTTGTGCAGATGCACCATCAGGCCGGCGGCGAAAAGCGGGGTCAGCAGGTTGATGAAGGGCACCGCCAGGAAGGCCGCGAGCAAGAGGCCTGCAAGAAAGACGGTCGAACGATGCTTCGCCCGGAACAGCCGCGCTTCCGCCGGCGCGCGATAGCGCATGGCCGCAAACTCGAAAAATTCCCGCCCCAGCAGGTAGCCGTTGACGAGAAAGAAGGCGACGAGATTGACGCCCGGTACCAGCAGCAGAAACAGCGCGACCAGGTTGCCAAGGATCACGACGCCGAGAAACTTCAGCGAGCCGCTGATCGCCTCGGCGAGCGGCAAAGACCGGCCCGTCGGCTCGTTCGGGTAGTCCCGTGTCTCAATCACCTCGGCAACGTCGTCGAGGAAGAAGCCGGCGATCAGCGCGGTTACCGGCGCCAGCAGCAGCGCAAGCGCCAGTGCCAGGCCGAGACTTGCGAAGATGCCAAGCACGAAGGTCAGCCAGCCGGCCCAGGCGGGCGTACCCGGCATCAGCGTGTCGATCCACGGCAAGGCGAGCCAGATGAACAGTTCGCGCACCGCAAACCACAAGGCGACAAGCGCCAGCAAGGTCAGCCCCAGCACCTTCCAGAAGACCGAACGGGTGTCGGGCGCAAAAAGGTTGGCCAGCGAAAGCCGCGCTGCGTCCAGTATCATCGTCACTCTCCAGTGTCGGCCCAAGGCGCCGCGCGTCTTATCAGACGCGCAAAGCCGCTGTAGCACTTTGAATTGCTGCATGTTTTAGTCCCTAAGGCGAATATGCTTCAGGAAACATGCAGTCGGTTCGATGAGGCATGTAGGCAGCAACACGGGCGGCGACAAGCGAAGCCGCTCCTGTGGCGCGTCTTTATGCAAGATTCATCCTGTCGGCCTATGCGAAGCATGGAAAACGCCGAGGGCGGCGATATTCTACTGAACATGCGGGATCGCTGGAGAGCGGCGATGTGCGGAGGATGACATGACAAGACCAACAACACTCGCTGGCCTCTCTGTGCTCGTGCAAGGGGGCAAGCTCGACCCCGTCGGACTCGCCGAGGAGACATTTGCCGCCATCGAGGCCCATGGCGACTACGCGATCTTCGTCGAGCTTACGCGCGACCGCGCAATGGCAGATGCGGGAGCGGCTTCGAAACGCCTCAGGGCCGGGCGCTCGCTCGGCCTGCTCGATGGCCTTCCGGTTGCGTGGAAGGATCTGTTCGACGTTGCCGGCAGCGTCACGACGGCCGGCTCGACAGTGCTTGAGACAAATGCGCCGGCGACCCGCGACGCGCCTGTTGTCGCCGCGGTTGCGGCTGCCGGCATGGTCAATGTCGGCCGCACCAATCTGAGCGAGTTTGCCTTCTCCGGCCTTGGCATCAACCCGCATCACGGCACGCCGCGAAACCCGGCCGCCACCGACGTCGAGCGCATCCCCGGCGGCTCGTCGTCCGGTTCTGCGGTCGCGGTCGCAGCCGGACTGGTGCCGGCCGCCATCGGTACCGACACCGGCGGCTCCGTGCGCATTCCCGCCGCGATGACCGGCATTGTCGGCTACAAGGCAACGCGCGGCCGCTATGCGATGAAGGGCGTTTTCCCGCTGGCGGAGAGCCTCGATTCGCTCGGTCCACTCTGCCACACGGTCCAGGATGCCGTCTGGGTCGATGCCGCCATGCATGGGCTCACAGCCCCGACCGTGCGCCGCGCAGATCTCACAGGTGTGGCGCTGGTGATCCCCGAGACGGTGGTGTTCGATGACGCCGAGCCGGAGGTCGTCGAGGCCTTCGAAGATGCGATCAAGCGGCTTGAAAAGGCCGGCGTCACCATCAGCCGGCGCGCCTTCCCAAGCTTCTCCGCGATTTTCGGTCTCATGGCTCGCCACGGCGCGCTGGTCACGGCCGAAGCCTACGCGCTTCACCGCCAGCGCCTGGCCGGCCCTGAAGCCAACGCCATGGACCAGCGCGTGGTTGCCCGCACACGGCTCGGCGAGAAGATCACCATGCCCGACTACATTGCCCTGCTCGACGCCCGCGACCAGCTGATCCACGAGACCGTGGAAAGCCTGAGGCCGAACGAGCTGATCGCCCATCCGACGCTACCGCATGTGGCGCCGCCGATCGCACCGCTTCTCGAAGATGATGAACTGTTCTTCAAGATCAATGCACGGACGCTGCGCAACACTTCGATCGGCAATTTCCTGGATTTCTGCGGCGTCTCCATCCCCTGTGGCCTTGGGGCAGCCGAAATGCCCGTCGGGTTCCAGCTGGCAGCACCGCACCACCAGGACGACCGGCTGCTTTCCGTCGCCCTTTCGGCCGAAGCGATCATCAGGGGTGAAGCATGATCGTCGGTTTCGATATCGGCGGCTCGGCGATCAAGGGCGCCATCGTCCATTCGCGTGAGCGGATCTTCCCCCTGCCGCGCCGCGTGACCCCGCTCAACAACTTTCGCCAGTTCGTCCAGGTGCTTGAGTCGGTGCTCGACGAAGCCGGCGGCCACCCGGATTGCGTGGCGATCTCGATCACCGGCGTCATCGACCCGGAAACGCGGCGGATCAAATGCGCCAACATTCCCTGCATCGATGGGCGAGAACTGGTCGCCGAACTCGAAGCGGCTCTGCACTTGCCGGTCCGGATCGCCAATGATGCCGACTGTTTTGCGCTTGCCGAAGCCGGCGCGGGCGCCGGGCGCGGCCACCGCATCGTCTTCGGCGCCATCCTCGGCACCGGTGTCGGCGGCGGCCTTGTCATCGACGGCCGGCTGATCAATGCGGACGGCGGCTTTGCCGGGGAATGGGGCCATGGTCCGGCGATCGCCGCGGACGCCGGCAATCCACCGATCGCCATTCCTCCTTACGAATGCGGCTGCGGCCAGCGTCGTTGTGTCGACACGGTTGGCGGTGCCCGCGGACTGGAGCGATTGCACCAGACCGCCCATGGCAAGACGCTTTCAAGTCATGAGATCATCGAGGCCTGGCAGGCAGGCGACGCGGAAGCGAAGCGCACGGTCGACCTTCTCGTCGATCTCGTCAGTTCACCGCTCTCGCTCGTCATCAACATTACCGGCGCGACGATCGTGCCGGTCGGCGGCGGCCTCTCCAATTCCGAAGAATTGCTCGCCGAGATCGACAAGACGGTGCGTAGCCGGATTCTCAGACACTTCAACCGGCCGCTGGTGGTGCGCGGCGAATGCCAGGTCGAACCCGGGCTGATCGGCGCGGCACTGCTTGGCCTCGGAGAGGAAAAAGCATGAGCGACCTCAAGCTCGAAGTCTGCGTCGATGATGCCGACGGGCTTCATGCGGCAATCGATGGCGGGGCGGACCGCATCGAGCTTTGCTCGGCGCTTTCCGTCGGCGGCCTGACCCCTAATCCCGGATTGATGGCGCTGGCTGGACCGCCGCGCGTCCCCGTCTATGCGATGATCCGGCCGCGGCCCGGCGACTTCGTCTTTTCGACCCGTGATCTCGATGTGATGCGGCGCGACATCGACGCGGCGCGCGCGACCGGTCTTGCAGGTGTGGTGCTCGGCGCCTCGCTGGCCGATGGCCGGCTCGACAGCGCAATGCTCACCAAGCTCTCCGGCCATGCAGCCGGGCTCGGCATGACACTGCACCGGGCCTTCGATCTGGTTCCGGATTTCGCCGAGGCGATGGAGGTTGCCGTCGAGCTCGGCTTCGAGCGCATCCTCACCTCAGGCGGAGCGCGAAGCGCACCGCAGGCACTTGAACGGTTGAGTGAAATCGTCGACCTCGGCAAGGGCCGGCTGTCGATCATGCCCGGATCCGGCGTCACCCTGGATACCGTCGACGCCGTGTTGGATCGCGCAGCCGTTAGCGAAGTGCATTCCTCCTGCTCCGTTCGTGAGCCGGCTCAGGATCAACGGCTCATCGACATGGGCTTCGTTTCGGCAGACCGCCGTCGCACGGATACGGCAACCGTGCGGGCGATGAAGGCGAAGCTCTCGGCGCGCTGACACGAACGTCACCTGAAAATAGAAAGCCCCGGAAAGCGTTACGCTGTCCGGGGCTTTTCATTTGGTGGCGCAATGCTCAGGCCGCGTAGACTTGCGTACCGCCGATCCAGGTGGAGCCCATGCCGAGCTCCGGCGTCAAAAGCACGAAATCGGCGTCCGCTCCAGGCTTCAGCCGCCCCTTGTGGGTGGCGATGCCCATGGCGTCGGCCGGATAGGCAGAGGCCATGCGCAGGGCTTCTTCGACCGGCAGGCCGAGCTTCTCGTGCACGAAGCGGACCGACGACAGCATGTCGATGTCGGCGCCTGCAAGCGTGCCATCGGCAAGCGTCAGACGACCGCCTTCGCGGAGAATCTCGCGGCCATTGAGCTGGAAACTCTTCATGTCGGTGCCGATCGGCGACATGGCGTCGGTCACCAGGAAGATCTGGCCCGGTCCCACCTTGGCGCGCAACGCCACGCCCATGGAGGCCGGCTCGACGTGGTAGCCGTCGGCGATCAGGCCCGCATGCAGCGTGCCGGTGGCGAGTGCCGCCCCGACGACGCCGGGCTCACGGTGGCCGAGGCCGCTCATGGCGTTGAAGAGGTGCGTCACGGTGCGGGCACCTGCCTTGGCATAGGCGACGGCGGTTTCATAGCCGACATCCGTATGGCCGAGGCTGACGACGGCGCCTGCATCCGCCAGCGCACGAACCTGCTCCTTCGTGGCGTTTTCCGGCGCCACCGTCACCATCAGCACGCCAAGCGCCTTGGCGCAGTCGAGCATTTCGGCGAGATCCGCGTCGTCCATCGGGCGGATCAGCTTCGGGTCGTGTGCGCCCTTGCGCGCGACCGAGAGGTGCGGTCCCTCCAGATGCAACCCAAGGAAGCCGGGCACGTTTTGCGCCTTCGCTTCAAGGCCAGCCTGGATCGTTGCGGTTCTGACCTCACGCGTATCGGTGATCAGCGTCGGTAACAGCGCCGTGGTGCCGAACTTGGCATGCGCCGAACAGATCTGGCGGATGCCCTCGACGGTCGACTGCTCGTTCAGAAGCGCGCCGCCGCCGCCATTCACCTGCAGGTCGATGAAGCCCGGCACGAGCAGCATACCATGGGCGTCGATCCTCTCCACATCGGTGGGGACATCGGCAGCGGCCACGACCGCCTTGACGCGGCCGGCCTCGATCACGAGGGCGCAGCCGTCGTGCCATTCGACACCGTCGAACAGGCGGGCACCAGTGATTGCCTTCCTCTCGCTCATCTCGTCTCCGTTACCTTCTTCAGGCTCGCTGGCGCATCAGGGTTCAGACCGCGCGAGCGCGACCAGGCCTCGACGAAGCCGTAGAACGGCAGGATCAGCGTCAGCGCGTCGGTGATCGGGTGACCGGTCTCGACAAACGGCAGGCGCTTGGCCTTGGCAGCAAGGCCTGAGGTAACATGAACCACCGCGCCCTTTTCCGCCATACCGTCGGCGATGCCAGCGACAGAGGTTTCGGCCGCATCGCGGGCGGCAAGCGTCAAAACCGGGAACTTGGCGCCGACGAGCGCCACCGGACCATGCAGCACTTCGGCGGCCGAATAGGCTTCCGCATGCATGCCCGAGGTTTCCTTGAACTTCAGCGCCGCTTCGCTGGCGATCGCCAGCGCCGGGCCGCGGCCGAGCACGTAGAGCGATTCGGCTTCGCCGAGATCGTCGGCAAAGGCCTGCCAGTCGAGCTTGACCGCCTTGGCAAACTGATTGGGAAGGTCTGCGACCGCGCGCTGAAGTGCTGCGTCTCCGGTCCACTCACCAAGCACGGCAAGGCCGGCAACGATCGAGTTGACGTAGGACTTGGTGGCGGCAACGGCGATTTCGGGGCCGGCGAGGATGTCGAGCGGGTTGGTGCAGGCCTTAGAGATCGGCGAGGGCAGCGTGTTGGTGAGCGCGATCGAGACCGCGCCGGCATCGGTCGCGGCCTGCGCCATGGCGACGATATCCGGGCTCTTGCCGGACTGCGAGATGGCGATGGCCGCGGCACCGCCAAGCTTCAGCTTGGCGCCATAAATGGAGGCGAGCGACGGACCGAGCGAGGCGACCGGGCGACCGGCCTGCAGCTCGATCGCATACTTGAGGAAGAGTGCGGCATGGTCGGAGGAACCGCGGGCGATCGTCACCAGGAAGGCCGGGTCCTTGGCACGGAGCGCCGCGCCCGCGGCCTTGAGCTGATCGGCGGACCGTTCCAGCAGGCGCTGGGCGGCTTCGGGGATCTCGTCGATTTCTCGGCGCATGTTGGTCTGCATGGTCAATTCCTCTCTTGGCGGTTCCGTCGGTCAGGATTCCGACAGCGTCAGTTCCGCGACAAAGTCATAGGCGTCGCCCCGGTAGAGCGAGCGGGTGAATTCGACGACGCGGCCCGATGCGAGATAGGAGACGCGTTCGATGGAAAGGCCGGCCGAGCCGACGGCGACGCCGAGCATCGAGGCATCCGGGTCCTTGATGTTGCAGGCCGAGATGCGCTGGACGGCGCGAACCGGACGGGACCGAGTCTTGTCGAGCGCGGTATAAAGCGACGAGGTGACCGCCTGCGGGTCCGGCAGGAATTCCGCCGAAATGCTGGCGCGTTCGATGGCAAGCGGCATGTCGTCGGCGATACGCAGGCGGCCAAGGCGGGCAACCAGTGCATCAGCCGGCAGGCCGAGCGCCATCATTTCATCCGGTGAAGGATGGAACAGGCCACGCTCGAGCCAGCGCGCATGGGTGTTGAGGCCACGGCGCGCCATGTCTTCGGTAAACGAGGTCAGCCGCGACAGCGACTGCTGCACCTTGGAGACCGGCTTGACGACGAAGGTACCGGAGCCGTGGCGGCGAACCAGCAGACCATCGCGCACCAGATCGTCCACTGCCTTGCGCACGGTGACGCGGCTGATATTGGCGTAGTCGGCCAGATCGCGCTCGGGTGGCAGGGCGTCGCCATGGTTGAGCTTGCCTGACTGGATCGCGTCTTCGAGCGATTGCCGAAGCTTCAGGTAGAGCGGGCCCGAACCACCGGACTGGAGGCCCTCAAGCGGCAGGATGGATGCGAGCTGGTGCGTCATGCGCCTGTCCTCGCCTGCGCGCCGAAGCGTTGTGCCGCGAGCGCAACCGCGCCGGTCAACGCGTCTGCTTCCGCCTCGACGACAAGCGCCTGGTGCCGGTCGGCGAGCCAAGGGCGATAGAGCGGCGCGAGCCCCCCGAGCAGGCAGAGCCTCTCGGCTCCCCTGGCAACCACAACATCCAGTGCCTCGTCCACGGTAGCGGCGGCCGCCTTCAGGATGCGCACGGCAACCGGATCGCCATTGGACGCCCCTTCGAAAACGCGTGGCGCGTAGCGACCGAACTCGCCGGGCTTGGCGAGACGCGCGAAGTCGACGACATCGCGCGGATCATCGTTGAACTCGGCCATGACGGAGGCGGTGACGGGGGAGCCTTCGCGGATATTGTCGAAGGCGAGCAGGCTTTCCTGCAGCAGCGCGTGGCCGATGCGGGCGCCGCTGCCATGATCGCCGATCGTAAAGCCCCAGCCGCCGACATAGCTGACCGTTTCACCCTGGCGCAGGATATAGATGGTGCCGGTACCAAGGATGGCGACCGCGCCATCCTGATTGCCGAGTGCGCCCTGAAACGCAATCAGGCCATCGGACTCGATATCCGCGACCGCAAACGGCAGGCG
Source organism: Ensifer sp. MJa1 (assembly GCF_037026475.1). NCBI lineage: Bacteria > Pseudomonadati > Pseudomonadota > Alphaproteobacteria > Hyphomicrobiales > Rhizobiaceae > Ensifer > Ensifer sp. MJa1. The sequence goes on from NZ_JAKUMO010000021.1 coordinate 29,222, forward strand.
GCGCTTTACGTAGTGAACGGCGTCACCGACATTGTGGCCGGCGACGCCGACAATCGCCTTTGCGGATGCGATGCCCTCAGGATCGAGGCCGGCCTCCTCAAAAGCGGCGCGACTGGCTTCGCTGATATTGGCGAGCGCGGTCTCCGGATCCGTCAGAATGTTGGCTGCACCGGCCTTGCCGCGCCCGAGAATGTGCCCATCCACTGACGCCACAGCCGCGCGACAGCTCGTTCCGCCGCCATCGATTCCTATCAGGTAATATGTCATGAGCACCTCCGCCCACTAAAGATACCAAAAAAATACCAATAACCAAGTCCGAATCCATCTGCAGTTTCGATTTCATCGCAATCCATTGAAATTTCAGCGCTAATTTAGATGATCAGGTTTTTCGAGCGGTGAAAGTTAAATTCCGCTGGACAATTGGTATTTTTTTGGCATTAATTTCAACCGAGAGGAGACACGCCCCATGCCGTCAGCAAAGACCGAAGAGCGTCACGACAACGCCAAGGGCCTGGATCTTATGCATCCAGCACTGGCGCTGCGACTGCTCGCAGCCGGCCAGCAGGCCGCCGCCAGGGCCGTCGACGGCGCCATCGAGTCCATTTCTGCAGCCGCCTCCATCGCGGCGGAAAGCCTTTCGTCCGGCGGGCGTCTCGCCTATGCGGGTGCCGGCAGCTCCGGACTGATGGCGATGGCCGATGCGCTCGAACTTCCCGGCACGTACGGTATAGCCCAGGATCAGATCGCCATCCTGCTCGCCGGTGGTGCTGCCAGCCTCAGCGATCTCGCCGGCGGCTATGAAGACGACATCGACCTTGCCCGCGAGGACGTGCGCAAGGCGGGTATCGGCGCAGGCGACTGTCTCGTTTCCGTTTCCGCAAGCGGCTCCACACCTTATGCTCTTGCCGCCGCCGACGAGGCGCGCAAGCGCGGCGCCAAGGTGATCGCCGTCGCCAACAATCCGGGTGCTGCACTCTTCAGGGACGCCGATGTTTCGATCCTGCTGCAGACGCCGCCGGAAGTGATCTCCGGCTCGACCCGCATGGGTGCCGGCACCGCGCAGAAGATCGCCTTCAACATGTTCTCGACACTGGTCGGCATCCATCTCGGCCACGTGCTCGACGGCCACATGGTCAACCTGCGCGCCGACAACATCAAACTGCAGGGCCGCGCCATCCGCATCGTCACCGACATTACCGGCATCAGCGCGGCCGAAGCCGGCCGACTGATCACCACGGCCTCAGGCTCGGTCAAGGTCGCGATCCTTCTCGCTTCGGGCGCGAAGGACGTTGCAACGGCGGAGGCCGCACTCAAAGACGCCAAGCAGAATCTGCGCCGGGCGATCGACATCGTCTCGGCCTGAACATTTCCGGGATCCAAACTGCGCCGAAGCGGCGCCTATAAAAAGGGAGAACCTGCATGACCCGTACCACAATCAAAGGCCTGCTGCTCGCTTCGAGCATTCTTGGCACGGCCGGTCTCGCGCACGCCGAGGACGTGACGCTGACGATCGAAAGCTGGCGCAACGACGACCTCGCCATCTGGCAGGAAAAGCTGATCCCGGCCTTCGAAGCGAAGAACCCGGGCATCAAGGTCAAGTTCGCCCCGACCGCTCCGACCGAATACAACGCAGCACTCAACGCCAAGCTCGACGCTGGCTCCGCAGGCGACCTCATCACCTGCCGCCCGTTCGACGCCTCGCTCGAACTCTACAACAAGAAGCACCTCGCCGACCTGACGGCGCTGCCGGGCATGGAAAACTTCTCGCCGGTCGCCAAGTCCGCCTGGACGACGGACGACGGTGCTGCGACCTTCTGCGTGCCGATGGCCTCGGTCATCCACGGCTTCATCTACAACAAGGACGCCTTCGACCAGCTCGGCATCCAGATCCCGACGACGGAAGCCGAATTCTTCGCGGCCCTCGACAAGATCAAGGCCGACGGCAACTACATCCCGATGGCGATGGGCACCAAGGACCTCTGGGAAGCCGCCACCATGGGCTACCAGAACATCGGCCCGACCTACTGGAAGGGTGAAGAAGGCCGCGCCAAGTTGATCAAGGGCGAAGAGAAACTGACCGACGAAGCGTGGGTCGAGCCCTACCGCGTCCTTGCCAAGTGGAAGGACTACCTCGGCGACGGCTTCGAAGCCCAGACCTATCCGGACAGCCAGAACCTCTTCACGCTCGGCCGCGCTGCGATCTACCCGGCCGGCTCGTGGGAAATCGGCCTGTTCAACACCCAGGCCCAGTTCAAGATGGGCGCGTTCCCGCCGCCGGTAAAGAACGCCGGTGACGCCTGCTACATCTCCGACCACAACGACATCGGCGTCGGCCTCAACGCCAAGAGCGCCCATGCGGAAGAAGCCAAGAAGCTCCTGACCTGGATCGCTTCGCCGGAATTCGCCGAGATCTACGCCAACGCGCTGCCGGGCTTCTTCAGCCTGAATTCGACCGCGGTGAAGATGGCCGATCCGCTCGCCCAGGAATTCGTCTCCTGGCGCGAAAAGTGCAAGCCGACGATCCGCTCGACCTACCAGATCCTGTCGCGCGGCACGCCGAACCTCGAAAACGAGACCTGGGTCGAATCGGCCAACGTCATCAACGGCACGGATACGCCTGAGGTTGCCGCCGAAAAGCTGCAGAAGGGCCTCGACGGCTGGTACAAGCCGGCGAAGTAAGACGGACGTAAGCGCAACAGGTTCCCTCCCCTCGATGAGGGGAGGGTCGGCCCTACGCCACTGCACGTCCTGGACGCGCAAGGAGCGCCTCGGATCATATGGTTGCGAGGATGCGGTAGGGACCGGGCGGGGCGACATGCCGGATGAGGCACTCCCCCAGCCGAAGCGTCATCGGCCTCCCAGAGTGGGAGGCCACCGACGCAGTCGTTTGCAAAAGAACGCGATAGACTTAACCTTCGTCAGGAGCCCTCGAGGGGCAGATGACATACGGCAAGACCGGCCGTGTGACGTCGGTGCGCATCGTGATCGACATCGTGATTGTCTGGGGAACCGGTCTCTTAGAAACGGATGGACCAATGAGTGACGCTCTTTCAGTAAAAGACGGACAGCCGACCGCAAGGCGGCCGAAACGCTGGCACATCCTCGTCTTCCTGCTGCCGGCCTTCCTGATCTATTCGGCGGTCATGATCCTGCCTTTGATCGAAACGCTCCGGCTCTCGCTGTTCAACACCGTCGACGGCCAGTCGACCTTCGTTGGCCTTGCCAATTTCCAGACGCTGTTCGGTGACGAACGCTGGTCCCACGACTTCTGGAACGCACTGAAGAACAACGTCATCTTCTTCATCATCCATATGTGCGTGCAGAACCCGATTGGGGTGGCGCTCGCCGCGATGCTGTCGATCCCGAAGCTGCGCTTCGTCACCTTCTACCGCACGGCGATCTTCCTGCCGACGCTGCTTTCCTTCGTGATCGTCGGCTTCATCTGGAAGCTGATCCTGTCGCCGATCTGGGGCGTGTCGCCCTGGATGCTCGATCTCGTCGGCCTGAAATCACTGTTTGCGCCCTGGCTCGGAAAGCCGGGCTCGGCCCTCATCGCCGTGTCGCTGATCTCGGTCTGGCAATATGTCGGCATCCCGATGATGCTGATCTATGCCGCGCTACTCAACATTCCCGATGAGGTGATCGAGGCGGCCGAATGCGACGGCGTCACCGGCTGGAGCCAGTTCTGGAAGATCAAGCTGCCGCTGATCCTGCCGGCGATCGGCATCATCTCGATCCTGACCTTCGTCGGCAACTTCAACGCCTTCGACCTCGTCTACACGGTGCAGGGTGCGCTTGCCGGCCCCGACGGCTCGACCGACATTCTCGGCACGCTGCTCTACCGCACCTTCTTCGGTTTCCAGCTCCAGCTCGGTGACCGTTCCATGGGCGCGACGATCGCCACGGTGATGTTCCTCATCATCCTCGCCGGCGTCTCGCTCTACCTCTTCATCATCCAGCGCCGCATGCGCCGCTACCAGTTCTGAGGAGACCGGAAATGTCGAAAGCACGCGATTCCATTCTCCGCACCGGCTTCGTGCATGTGGCGTTGATCGCCTACACGCTCATCTCGCTGTTCCCGGTGTTCCTGACGATCATCAACTCGTTCAAGGATCGCAACGCGATCTTCCGGGCGCCGCTGACGATCCCGACGCCACAGACCTTCAGCCTGATCGGCTATGAGACCGTTCTCGGCCAGGGTGACTTCGCCACCTATTTCCAGAACAGCTTCATCGTCACGATCGTCTCGATCGCCCTGGTGCTGCTCTTCGGGGCAATGGCCGCCTTCGCGCTGTCGGAATACCGTTTCCGCGGCAACACGCTGATGGGCCTATATCTGGCGATCGGCATCATGATCCCGATCCGGCTCGGCACCGTCGCCATTCTCCAGGGCATGGTCGCCGCCAACCTGGTCAACACCCTGACGGCGCTGATCCTGGTCTATACGGCGCAAGGATTGCCGCTGGCGATCTTCATTCTCTCGGAGTTCATGCGAACGGTTTCGGATGACCTGAAGAATGCCGGGCGCATCGACGGGCTGTCGGAATACTCGATCTTCTTCCGCCTGGTGCTGCCGCTGGTCCGGCCGGCCATGGCGACGGTCGCCGTCTTCACCATGATCCCGATCTGGAACGACCTCTGGTTCCCGCTGATCCTCGCACCGGCCGAAGCGACGAAGACCGTGACCCTCGGCTCGCAGATCTTCATCGGCCAGTTCGTCACCAACTGGAACGCGGTGCTGGCGGCACTCTCGCTCGCCATCCTTCCGGTCCTCGTCCTCTATGTCATCTTCTCGCGGCAGCTGATCCGCGGCATCACGGCAGGAGCAGTCAAGTGAGTGCAAGCAGCAAACCCGTCCGAGTCCTCGTCGCAGGGCTCGGCAACATGGGGCGCAGCCATGCGCTCGCCTATCACAACAACCCCGGCTTCGAGATCGTCGGCCTCGTCAACCGCTCGAAGGTGCCGCTGCCGGAAGAACTGAGTGGCTACACGATCCATCCAGATTTCAAAACGGCGCTTGCCGAACTGAAGCCGGATCTCTGCTCGATCTGTACCTATTCGGACAGCCACGCCGACTTTGCGGTCTTGGCGTTTGAAGCCGGCGCCGACGTTTTCGTCGAGAAGCCGCTTGCAACCACAGTTGCCGACGCCGAGCGGGTGGTTGCGGCAGCGAAAAAGCACGGCCGCAAGCTGGTGATCGGCTATATCCTGCGCCACCATCCCTCGTGGATCCGGCTGATCGCCGAAGCCCGCAAGCTCGGCGGTCCCTATGTCTTCCGCATGAACCTGAACCAGCAGTCGAGCGGACCGACCTGGGAGACGCACAAGTCGCTGATGAAGACGACCTCGCCGATCGTCGATTGCGGCGTGCACTATGTCGACGTCATGTGCCAGATCACCGACGCGAAGCCCGTGGAAGTGCGTGGCATGGGCCTGCGCCTCTCCAATGAGATCGCGCCGGACATGTACAATTACGGCCACCTGCAGGTGATCTTCGAGGACGGTTCTGCCGGCTGGTACGAAGCCGGCTGGGGGCCGATGATCTCGGAAACCGCCTTCTTCGTGAAGGACGTGATGTCGCCGAATGGCTCGGTCTCGATCGTCATGGACCAGAACGCCAAGTCCGACGACATCGACATGCACACCAAGACCGCGGTGATCCGTCTGCACAGCGCCGAGACCGGCCCGAACGGCCGTTTCCTCAAGGCCGACGAGGACTTGAAGATGGACGGCGAGCCCGGCCACCAGGAACTCTGCGACCGCGAGCAGGCCTATGTGCTGAAGGCCATCCGCGAAGACATCAATCTCGACCGTCACATGAACGATGCCGTCCAGTCGCTCCGCATCTGCCTTGCCGCAGACGAAAGCGTGCGCACCGGCAGACCAGTCAAACTCTAAAGGGGGCAACCAGGTGGGATCGCTTCAACTCAAATCCATCCGCAAGGCCTATGGCAACCATGAGGTTCTGAAGGGCATCGACCTCGAGGTGAAGGATGGCGAATTCGTCATCTTCGTCGGCCCCTCCGGCTGCGGCAAGTCGACCTTGCTGCGCACCATCGCCGGCCTCGAGGACGCGACCTCCGGCAGCGTGCAGATCGACGGTACGGAAGTCGGCCACGTGGCGCCCGCCAAGCGCGGCATCGCCATGGTGTTCCAGTCCTATGCGCTCTATCCGCACCTGACAGTGAAGGACAATATGGGACTCGGCCTCAAGCAGGCGGGCGCGCCGAAGGCGGAGATCGAGGACAAGGTCAGCAAGGCGGCCAACATGCTGTCGCTCGGTGCTTACCTCGCCCGTCGCCCGGCCGAACTGTCCGGCGGCCAACGCCAGCGCGTGGCGATCGGCCGCGCCATCGTACGCGAACCGAAGCTCTTCCTGTTCGACGAGCCGCTTTCGAACCTCGATGCGGCGCTGCGCGTCAACACGCGCCTGGAGATCGCAAGGCTGCACCGCAGCCTGAAGGCGACGATGATCTACGTGACCCACGATCAGGTGGAGGCGATGACGCTCGCCGACAAGATCGTCGTCCTGAACGCCGGAAAAATCGAGCAGATCGGCTCGCCGATGGACCTCTACAACCGGCCCGCCAACGTCTTCGTTGCCGGCTTTATCGGCTCGCCGCAGATGAACTTCATCGACGGTGCGCGTCTCGGCGATAGCAGCGCCAAGACCATCGGCATCCGGCCGGAGCATATGGCGCTTTCGCGCGAGAGCGGCCACTGGAAGGGCAAGGTGGTTCACGTCGAGCATCTGGGCGCCGACACCATCGTCTATATCGATTCCGAGCAGGTAGGGACCATTACGGTCCGCCTCTTCGGCGAACATCGCTACGCACCCGATGACATCGTCTATGCGACGCCGACAGTCGGTGCGATGCATCGTTTCGGCGCCGACGATCGCATTCTCGCCTGAGCCATTTACGGGCGTTCGCCCCATCACAGCTCTGTGAAATTCAGCCGCCATGGGCCTAACCCTCTGTGGCGGCTGAACTATTTTTTGATTCCGCGCACCGCATCATGCTGTTGCGCTGCAAAGAAATTTAACATACATTTGTGTTTGTATATTAGCTTTCCGGTATCTGCCGAACCTGATGCCGGTTCCGCTCCCCTTCACTTCCGGACCGCACGAGCCCCTTGCACGATGCATCGGCTGCCTGCGGCCACCGAATATGGACATCGCTATGCGCATGAACCGACCGACACTGGCCGCTGCCTTGGCAACTGTGATTCTTCTTTCCGGCTGCCAGAAAGAGGAAGCACAGCCGGCCGCTGCCGCATTCCCACCGTCCGCCGTCGCCGTCTTCACGACCAAGGCCGAAACGCTGCCGATCACCAACGAGCTGCCCGGCCGCATCACCGCGACACGCGTCGCGGAAGTGCGCCCGCGCGTCTCCGGTATCGTCGTCGAACGGGTCTTCCAGCAGGGCTCCAAGGTCAATGAAGGCGACGTGCTCTATCGCATCGACCCCGCACCCTTCCGCGTGCAGGTCGAAAAGGCCGAGGCGACACTGCGGCGCGCGCAGTCCGTGCGTCAGCAGGCGCAGCAGAAGGCGGACCGTCAGGAGCAGCTGAAGAAGGCGAACGTGGTTGCCGCGCAGCAGTTCGACGATGCGTCCGCGCTGCTTGCCGCTGCCGACGCCGACGTCGCCATTGCCCAGGCCGGGCTCGCGGCCGCCAAGCTCGACCTGCAATATGCCGACGTGACGGCACCGATCAGCGGCCGCATCGGCCGTGCGCTGATCACCGAAGGCGCGCTCGTCAGCGCCAACAGCTCGGAAAATCTCGCGACGATCCAGCAGCTCGATCCGCTCTATGCCGATTTCACCCAGTCGGCGACCGACCTCATCCGACTGCGCAAGGCGCTGGAGGAAGGCAAGTCGATGAGCGGCGACGAGGAGGCCGAGGTCCAGCTCCTGCTCGACGACGGCACGGCCTACGAGCATAAGGGCAAGCTGCTCTTTTCCGAAGCCGCCGTCGACGCGACGACCGGCCAGGTGACGCTGCGCGGCGAGTTCCCGAACCCCGACAACGACCTGCTACCGGGCATGTATGTGCGTGTCCTGGTTCAGCAGGGCGTCGAGAAGGACGCGATCACCGTTCCGCAGCAGGCCGTGCAGCGCAACAATGCCGGCCAGTCGCAGGTCTATGTCGTGACCGCCGACAAGAAGGTCGAGTTCCGCAATGTCACGCTCGGCCGCACGGTCGGTACGCGCTGGCAGGTCACCTCCGGCCTCAAGGCCGACGAGAAAGTGATCGTCGAAGGCTTCCAGAAGATCGGCCCCGGCGCACCGGTCGAGCCGACCGACTGGGACCCGAACGGCAAGCCGACTGCCGAAGCGGCTCAGAAGACGGCATCCGCCGACGAGAAGCCTGCCGAAGCCACAAAGTGAGTTTGATTGATGCCCAGTTTTTTCATCGACAGGCCTATTTTTGCCTGGGTGGTGGCGATCTTCATCATGGTTGCCGGCATCATTGCGATCCCGCTTCTGCCGGTCTCGCAATATCCTGATGTCGCACCACCGCAGATCTCCATCAACACGAGCTATCCTGGCGCCTCGTCGCAGGACACCTATCAGAGCGTCACGCGACTGATCGAAGACGAACTCAACGGCGTCGAAGGCCTGCTCTATTTCGAATCGACGTCGAGCGCCTCCGGCTCGGTCGAAATCAGCGCCACCTTCGCCCCCGGCACCGATCCGGGCCAGGCCGCCGTCGACATCCAGAACCGTGTTCGCCGCGTCGAGCCGCGCCTGCCCGATTCCGTCAAGCGCCAAGGTGTCCAGGTTGACGAAGCCGGCTCCGGCTTCCTGCTGATCATCGCGTTGACCTCGACCGACGGCTCGATGGACGCGATCGGTCTCGGCGACTACTTGAGCCGCAACGTGCTCAGCGAAGTCCAGCGTGTGCCCGGCGTCGGCCGCGCGCAGCTGTTTGCCACCGAACGCTCGATGCGCGTCTGGCTCGATCCGGACAAGATGCTGGGTCTGAACCTGACCGCGGCGGACGTGACGAACGCGATCACGGCGCAAAACGCCCAGATCGCTTCCGGCTCGATCGGCGCGCAGCCGAACCCGATCACCCAGCAGATCAGTGCGCCTGTCGTCGTCAAGGGCCAGCTCGAGAGTGCTGCGGAGTTCGGCGCCATCGTTCTTCGCGCCAATCCTGATGGTTCCTCCGTTCGCCTGCGCGACGTCGCCCGCATCGAGATCGGTGGCGAAAGCTACGCCTTCTCGACGCGACTGAACGGCAAGCCGTCCGCGGCCATCGCCGTCCAGCTCTCGCCGAGCGGCAACGCCATGTCGACCTCGGCGGCGATCAAGGAACGCATGGACGAACTGTCGAAGTTCTTCCCGCAGGGCCTCGAATATTCGATCCCCTACGACACCTCGCCGTTCGTCGCGGTTTCGATCGAGAAGGTTCTTTCGACCCTCGTCGAGGCCGTCGCACTGGTGTTCATCGTGATGTTCCTGTTCCTGCAGAACATCCGCTACACCATCATCCCGACGCTCGTGGTTCCCGTTGCCTTGCTCGGCACCTGCGCCGTCATGCTGGCGATGGGCTTCTCGATCAACGTGCTCACCATGTTCGGCATGGTGCTGGCGATCGGCATTCTCGTCGACGACGCGATCATCGTCGTCGAGAACGTCGAGCGCATCATGTCCGAGGAAGGGCTCACGCCGAAGGAAGCCACGCGAAAGGCAATGAAGCAGATCACCGGCGCCGTCATCGGCATCACGCTGGTGCTTGCTTCGGTGTTTATCCCGATGGCCTTCTTCCCGGGTGCGGTCGGCGTGATCTATCGCCAGTTCTCGTTGACGATGGTCGTGTCGATCCTGTTCTCGGCGCTGCTCGCGCTGTCGCTGACACCAGCACTTTGCGCCAGCTTCCTGAAACAGGTGCCGAAGGGCCACCATCACGCCAAGCGCGGCTTCTTCGGCTGGTTCAACCGGACCTTCGACCGGACTTCGCACGGCTATAGCGGCATGGTGAAGGGTCTCGTCAACCGGTCGGGCCGCTACATGATCGTCTACCTGGCGGTTCTGGCCGGCCTCGGCTGGCTGTTCATGAAGCTGCCGTCGTCGTTCCTTCCGGACGAAGACCAGGGCTATGTCATCGTCATGATGCAGCTTCCTTCGGAAGCGACCGGCAACCGCACGACCGAAGTGGTTGAACAGACCGAGAAGATCTTCGGCCAGGAACCGGCGGTCGAACGCATCATCGCGATCAACGGCTTCTCCTTCTTCGGCACCGGCCAGAACGCAGCGCTCGCCTTCGTGACGCTGAAGGACTGGAAGGAACGCGACGCCGACAACGCGGCCCAGTCGATCGCCATGCGGGCGACGATGGCGATGAGCCAGATCAAGGATGCGATCAGCTTTGCGCTGTCGCCGCCGGCGATCCAGGGCCTCGGCACCACCGGCGGCTTCTCGTTCCGCCTGCAGGACCGCGGCGGTCTCGGCGAAGCGGCGCTGTCGCAGGCCCGCGACCAGCTGCTCGGCATGGCCGCCGAAAGCAAGGTGCTCACGGGCGTCCGCTTCGAGGGCATGCCGGACGCGGCCCAGGTCAGCGTCACCATCGACCGCGAGAAGGCCAACACCTTCGGTGTGACCTTCGCCGACATCAACTCGACGATCTCGACCAACCTCGGCTCGTCCTACGTCAACGACTTCCCGAATGCCGGGCGCATGCAGCGCGTGACGGTGCAGGCGGACGAGGGTCAGCGCATGCAGACCGCCGATCTCCTCAACCTCAACGTCCGCAACGCCAATGGCGGCATGGTGCCGCTGTCGGCCTTCGCGACCGTTGAGTGGGTGAAGGCGTCGACGCAGACGATCGGCTACAACGGCTACCCATCGGTCCGCATCAGCGGCGAAGCGGCGCACGGCTATTCCTCCGGTGACGCGATTGCCGAGATGCAGCGTCTGGCGGGCCAGCTGCCCGCGGGCTTCGGCTACGAGTGGACCGGCCAGTCGCTGCAGGAAATCCAGTCCGGCACCCAGGCACCGCTTTTGATTGCGCTGTCGTGCCTTCTGGTGTTCCTGTGCCTGGCCGCCCTCTACGAGAGCTGGTCGATCCCGGTGGCGGTGATCATGGTGGTGCCGCTCGGCGTCATTGGATCGGTTCTCGCCGTGATGATGCGCGACATGCCGAACGACGTGTACTTCAAGGTCGGCCTGATCGCGATCATCGGCCTTTCCGCGAAGAACGCGATCCTGATCATCGAATTTGCCAAGGAACTGCGCGAGCAGGGCAAGTCGCTGGTCGAGGCGACGCTGGAGGCCGCACACCTGCGCTTCCGGCCGATCCTGATGACGTCGCTGGCCTTTACGCTCGGCGTTCTGCCGCTGGCGATCGCCACCGGTGCCAGCTCCGGCAGCCAGCGCGCCATCGGTACCGGCGTCATGGGCGGGATGATCTCGGCAACGGTGCTCGCCATCTTCTTCGTTCCGGTGTTCTTCGTCTTCGTCACGAAGATCTTCGGTCGCAAGAAGGTGGAAAACACACCGACAGCCGCAGAAAACGCGACGCCAGCCGAGTAAGATGAAATTGGACGGCCCGCCTGATGCAGGCGGGCCGTCGCATGAGGAGGAAGGAATGCGCCGAACCAAGGCCGATGCAGAAGCAACCCGGCAGAAGATTCTTTGCGCCGCCGAGCGGGTCTTCTACGAAAAGGGCGTCTCCAACACGACGCTCGAGGAAATCGCCAAGGCCGCGGGCGTGACGCGTGGCGCCATCTACTGGCACTTCGCCAACAAGACCGACCTTTTCCTGGCCCTGCACGACGCCGTGCCCCTGCCGCAGGAAGACATGGTCGCCCGCGAGATCGAAGCGGAAGCGGCCGACACGCTCTCCATCCTCGAAAGCGCCATGGGCGACTGGCTCGATGTTCTGGCCGCCGACGAGCAGCGCCAGCGCATTCTCACGATCATGCTGCGCACCAATTACGACGGCGAACTGAGCGAGGTTCTGACCCGGCAAAAGGAGCTGGACGAACGCCACAATGTCCTGCTCGAACTCGCCTTCTCGCGGGCGCTCGCCAAGGGACAGATGCACGGCAGCTGGACGCCGGCGTCGGCAACGCGAGCACTGCACTGGATGATGCTCGGGCTCTGTACGGAGTGGCTGCTCTTCGGCCGCCGTTTCGACCTGAAGGTCGAAGGACGCGATGGCTTGAGACGGTTTTTTGCGAGCCTACACGCGCCGACCGTCACACCGGTGGCAGCCGCGGCACACCCCTAGCGAATGGGCCGGCGCCTTGCGGGGCCCGGCCGATGGCTGCCAGACCAACCACCCTCAACTGAAAACGACCGTCTTGTGACCGTTGAGCATGACGCGCCGCTCGAGGTGCAGCTTGACTGCGCGCGCCAGCACGCGGCTTTCGATATCACGCCCGGTGGCAACGAAATCCTCGGCCGTCAGTGCATGGCTGACGCGTTCGGTCTCCTGCTCGATGATCGGACCCTCGTCGAGGTCGGGCGTAACGTAATGGGCTGTCGCGCCGATCAGCTTCACCCCGCGCTCATGCGCCTGGTGGTAGGGCTTGGCGCCCTTGAAGCTCGGCAGGAAGGAATGATGGATGTTGATCGCCTTGCCATAGAGGCGTTTCGACAGCTTGTCCGAAAAGACCTGCATGTAGCGGGCGAGGATGACCAGATCGGCGCCCGTCTCGTGAACCAATCCGAGAAGCTTTTCCTCCTGTTCGGCCTTGTTGTCCTTCGAGACCGGCCAACAGTGGTAGGCGAGCCCTTCGGCCTCTGCGGTGCGCCAGCTATCCTCATGGTTGGAGACGATGGCGACGACCTCGGCGTTCAGCCAGCCGACACGGATCTGGTAGAGGAGGTGCAGGAGCGCGTGGTCGAACCGGGAGACGAGAACGAGGATCTTCGGCTTCACCGCCGCGTCCGCAAGCGTGGTGCGCATCTGGAAACGCTCGACGGCCGGGCGGAGCGCCCGCTCGATATCACCCTCCTGAACGCTCGCCTCGACCTGAAAGGCGATGCGCATGAAGAAGCTGTTGGTCCTGGTGTCCCAGAACTGGTTGCTCTCGGCGATGTTGGCACCAAGCGTGGCGAGTTCGGTAGTAACGGCTGCGACAATGCCGGGCTTGTCGTCGCAGGAAAGCACAAGGATAAAGGTCTTCGGCGCCATGATCTCCTCCGATTGCAGCCGTTGCGGACGGAGATCTGTCCCCCTCCCGATCGTTGCCTAAGGGGAGTTAAGCGTGGCCGCAATCGTTCCGGCCGTAACCGCGCCTGCTTTCTATCATCCTGACGCAAAGGCGCCCGAGGGAGCGTCGTCCTCTCGGGCGTTGCAAGAATCACCGCATCGGATTTGCGAGGTTTTCTGAGAGGTTTCCCTCACGAAATCCATGAAATCGTAGCTCGTCTAGTGCGCCTCGTCCCAGTTGGTCGCGGCGCGCGCGTCGACCTTCAAAGGCACCTTCATGTCGAGCGCCGGCATGGCGGCGTTCTCCATAACCGAGACGACGATCGGAATGGTCTTTTCGACCTCGGCGTCCTCGACCTCGAAGATCAGTTCGTCATGGACCTGCAGGAGCATGCGGGCCGAAAGCTTCGCGTCGGTGAGCGCCGGCTCCATCTTCACCATGGCGCGACGGATGATGTCGGCGGCCGAGCCCTGGATCGGCGCGTTGATCGCGGCGCGCTCGTTGAAGGCGCGGTGCGAGGGGATCGACGAGCGGATATCGGGATAGTGCGCGCGACGGCCGAAGATGGTTTCGACATAGCCGTGCTCGCGGGCAAACGCCTTGGTGCCTTCCATGTAGTCGCGAATGCCCGGGAAGCGCTCGAAGTAGCGCTTGATGTAATCGCCCGCTTCCGACCGCTCGATCGACAGCTGGTTGGCGAGACCGAAGGCGGAGATGCCGTAGATGATGCCGAAGTTGATTGCCTTGGCACGGCGACGGATTTCGCCCGGCATGCCCTCGACCGGCACGCCGAACATTTCCGACGCGGTCATCGCGTGAATGTCGACGCCGTCGGCAAAGGCCTGGCGAAGCTGCGGAATGTCGGCGACATGGGCGAGCACGCGCAGTTCGATTTGGCTGTAGTCGGCAGAAAGCAGCTTGTGGCCCGGCGTGGCGACAAAGGCCGTGCGGATCTTGCGGCCCTCGGCGGTGCGCACCGGAATGTTTTGCAGGTTCGGATCCGAAGACGACAGGCGCCCGGTCGTGGTGGCGGCGAGCGCATAGGACGTGTGCACGCGCTTGGTCTGCGGGTGAACGAAACCCGGAAGCGCATCCGTATAGGTGGATTTCAGCTTGGTGAGCTGCCGCCAGTCGACGATCTTGCGCGGCAGTTCATGGCCTTCGGCGGCAAGGTCTTCGAGCACCTGTGCCGAGGTCGACCATTGCCCGGTCTTGGTCTTGGAACCGCCGGCAAAACCCATCTTGCCGAACAGGATATCGCCCAGCTGCTTCGGCGATCCGATCGTGAAGGTCTCGCCGGAGAGCTTGTAGATTTCGTCCTCGAGCGCGGCGGCCCCTTGCGCGAGCTCGCCCGAAAGCCGCGACAGGATCTGCCGGTCGATGGTGATGCCGCGATCCTCCATGCGCGCGAGCACGGCAACCAGCGGCCGCTCCAGCCGCTCATAGACGCGCGTCAACCCCTTGGCGACCAGCCGCGCCTTCAATACGTGCCAGAGGCGCAGCGTTACATCCGCATCCTCGGCCGCATAGGCCGTCGCCCGGTCGATATCGACATAGTCGAAGGTCACCGACGACTTGCCGCTGCCGGTGATGTCCTTGTAGGCGATCGGCTTGTGGTTCAGCCAGCGCTCCGACAGCGAGTCCATGCCGTGCGAGTTGTTGCCGGCGTCAACCACATAGGACATCAGCATCGTATCGTCGAAGCTTTCGACAGTGACGCCGTGGCGCTTCATCACGAGGTAATCGTATTTCAGGTTCTGCGCGACCTTGAGCACCGACGGATCCTCGAGCAGCCGCTTCAGCCGGCTCAAGGCTTCCGCGACCGGGATCTGGTTTTCCGCGAGCCCACCGCCGAGCAGATCGCCGACACCGGTCTTGTGGATCAGCGGCACGTAGGCTGCCCGGATCGAGGCGCCGGTCGGGTCAGTCTTGTGATCGGCGATCGCCAGCGAGAAGCCGACGAGATCGGCCTGCATGGCGTCGAGAGAGTTCGTTTCCGTATCGAAGCCGACAACGCCTGCCTCGCGCGCCGCCGAGATCCACTGGTCGAGCGTGGCGATGTCTCGGATCGCGACATAGCTGCTGTGATCGATCGGGGCCTTGGCGAAGATGTCCGCGCGCGCCGCGGCCAGCGCCTGAGGCGTGGCATCTGCCGCATCCGGTTCTTTCGCCCGCGACAGGACAGCGGCGGCTTCGGCCGCGTCGCCACGGGCGACCGCCTTTACGGACGAGGCTTCGCTGACGGCCGGCGCAGCATCCCCCTTGTCGAGGTCCGGACCACGCGCGTCAGCACCCCATTCCACCGGTACGCTGGCGGCTTCGACGGCGTCAGCGTCCGTGCCGGTCGCCGCTGCGACACGGCGGGTGAGCGTCGTGAATTCCATCGCCTTCAGGAAGGCGATCAGCTTCGGTCCGTTCTGCGGCTCCAGGCTCAGCTCTTCGAGCGGAACATCGAGCGGCGTATCGGTCTTCAGCTCGACGAGCTGGCGCGACAGGCGCGCGAGATCGGCATTGGCGATGATGTTTTCGCGGCGCTTGGCCTGCTTGATCTCGCCGGCACGGGCCAGCAGCGTCTCAAGGTCGCCGTACTCTTCCAGCAGCTGCGCCGCGGTCTTCGGGCCGATGCCGGGAATGCCGGGAACGTTGTCGGTGGAATCGCCGGTCATCGCCTGGAGGTCGATCATCTTTTCCGGCGGCACACCCCATTTCTCGATCACTTCGGGGATCGAGATCTGCTTGTCCTTCATGCTGTCGTACATCGATACGTTGGTGGTGACGAGCTGCATCAGGTCCTTGTCGGAGGAGACGATGGTGACACCGGCGCCGGCCGCCTCGGCCAGCCGTGCATAGGTGGCGATCAGATCGTCGGCCTCATAACCTTCCTTCTCGATGCAGGGCAGGTTGAAGGCGCGCGTGGCATGGCGGATCAGGCCGAATTGCGGGATGAGATCTTCCGGCGGCGCCGTGCGGTTGGCCTTGTACTGGTCATAGAGCGCGTTGCGAAAGGTCTTCGACGAATAGTCGAAGATGACGGCGAAATGCGTCGGGGTGACGCCCACAGAAGTGTCGCGCGCATCGGTGAGCAGCTTCCACAACATGTTGCAGAAACCCGATACCGCGTTGACCGGCAGGCCATCGGATTTGCGGTTGAGCGGCGGGATGGCGTGGAACGCCCGGAAGATGAATCCGGAGCCGTCGACGAGGAAGAGATGATCACCGTTTTTCATGGGCAAATGGATAGCGCGGGGCAAGCGAAAGGTCCATTGCGGTTTTCCCGCCGAGCACTACAATCTCCACTTGTCACCGCAGAGGCCTATATGCTGCAGGTCATGCGCGACGCCTGCAGCTTTATCCTCTTGGTTCAGGCTTTGCCGGCTTCTGCTTCCTCGTTTCCTGGCTGCCGGCCGAACCGGCATTCCTCGTCATCATCAAGACAGTCTTTACGCCTTTCTATCGGCTTGCCCTGGCCGGCCTCGAGGCCCATTTCAGGCGAGCGGATGGCTCGTCCTCTCCGCTCTGGCAAAACATCGAGCACAGGATCGCACGCGCCTTGGTCTTCGCGGGCTTCATTGTCGTCATGTGCAACACGCCGGATCGGACGGCCGGCGAACTCGCGAAATCAGCCCTGCCGATTGCGTTCGCGGTCGGCTTCGTCGAGGTCTTTTTTTGCCTTGCGGAACCGGCGCTCGGGTGAGATCTGAGACGGGCCCGGCTTTCACGCAAACTTTACGTATTTGTAATGCGCGATTCTGACCGGCTATCCTTGAAAAGCCACATTTGACTCCTCAAATCTTAGTCAACGGCACCGAGTGATGCCGTCTTCTGGTGATTGGCCTGTCCCCCGCCCGCACCAGATGAGGACAAAGGCCTTATCCCCCTCTCCGGGCCTTTGTCCCGTTTTCAAGAAACCGCCACGGCGCCGCCTCCGCGACGTGGCGGTTTTTTGCTGTCCGGCCCGCCCCGTGATCAAGTCCACTCACATCCGGGTGAGTCCCACATCCCCAAGGTTCATCGCCTGCATTGTAACTTGTGTTCATGGCGGTTCGGGCGTACCGATAGGCATGGCCTTCAATCGTATGGAATCTGCGACCTACCTGGCCAGCCTGCTGGCCAAGAGCTTTTCCCGCGCCCTGCACGAGCGCGGCCAGAAGCTTGGCTTCGCGCCCGGTCAGTTTCCCATACTGCTGGAACTTTGGACCGAAGAAGGTCTGACGCAGAAGCAGCTGCTCGATCGGCTGGATATCGAACAGGCGACGATGGCCAATACGCTTGCGCGCATGGAGCGCGACGGGCTGATTGTTCGCCGCAAACACCCGCAGGACAAGCGCTCGCAACAGATCTTCCTCACCGAGAAAGCCAAGGAGATGGAGGCAGCTGCCAAGGAGGCGGCGCTTGCAGCCGATCAGTCTCTGCTCGCAGGCCTCAGGAACTTCGAACGCGAACTGATGCTCGAATACATGCGCATGGCGCTTGCCAGCGCGGCGCGCGGCGACGGACGCGCCTGAGATCTCCTGCCCTGATCGTTCCATCAAAAGAATTGGCTTAAGGTCGGCCGGCTCAGGCACTAAACCAGAGCGATTGCGCCGAGCGAGCCGGCACATGTGACGTGCATGTGTCGCCGTGGAGCCCGTCGCAGGATTTTGCGCGCAAATCGATTTCGGTTTGCCGCGTCTTGCAGTAGGTTCCGGCAAAACCTGAAGCCAAGGATATGCATGATGGCAGATATCACCCCTGTACTTGAACGCGCAGACGCCAACCTGCCAAAGAGCCTCGACCGGCTTTTCGACCTCGTCCGGATCAAGTCGATCTCGACCGATCCGGCCTTCAAGGCGGATTGCCGCAAGGCGGCCGAATGGCTGGTGGCAGAGCTCAGCGCACTCGGCTTCACCGCCGCGGTGCGTGACACGCCCGGCCATCCGATGGTCGTTGCCCATCACGACGGCGCAAAGCCGGATGCGCCGCATGTGCTGTTCTACGGCCACTATGACGTCCAGCCCGTCGACCCGCTCAATCTCTGGGATACGGATCCGTTCGAGCCCGGCATCAAGGAAATCGAGCCCGGCCGCAAGGTCATCACCGGGCGCGGTACCGCCGACGACAAGGGCCAGCTGTTGACCTTCGTCGAGGCCGTGCGTGCCTACAAGGACGTGCATGGCGCCCTGCCCTGCCGCATCACCATTCTGTTCGAAGGCGAAGAGGAATCCGGCTCGCCATCGCTGAAGCCCTTCCTCGAGGCCAATGCCGCTGAACTCAAGGCCGACTATGCGCTGGTCTGCGATACCAGCATGTGGGACCGGGACACCCCCGCCATCTCCGCCGGCCTGCGTGGTCTCGTCGGCGAGGAAGTCATCATCAAGGCGGCCGACCGCGATCTGCATTCGGGCTACTTCGGTGGCGCTGCCGCCAACCCGATCCGGATTCTCACGACCATTCTCGCTGGCCTTCACGACGAAGACAGCCGCGTGACGCTGCCCGGCTTCTACGAGGGCGTCGAGGAGACGCCGGCCCAGATCAAGGCCGGGTGGGAGACACTCGGCCAGACAGCCGAGAAATTCCTCGGCGAAATCGGCCTGTCGATCCCGTCGGGCGAAAAGAACCGCTCGGTGCTGGAGCTGACCTGGGCCCGCCCGACGGCCGAGGTCAACGGCATTACCGGCGGCTACACCGGCGAAGGCTTCAAGACGGTGATCGCGGCCGAAGCCTCGGCAAAGGTCTCTTTCCGCCTTGTCGGCAACCAGAACCCGGAAAAGATCCGCGAGGCGTTCCGCGCCTATGTCCGCTCCAAGGTGCCGGCAGATTGCTCGGTCGAATTCCATGCCCATGGTGGTTCGCCGGCCATTCACCTGCCCTATGAATCGAGCCTGCTCAACACCGCAAAGACAGCGCTTTCCGACGAATGGCCGAAGCCTGCCGTCATCATCGGCATGGGTGGCTCGATCCCGATCGTTGGCGATTTCCAGAAGATGCTGGGCATGGAATCGCTGCTCGTCGGCTTCGGCCTCTCTGACGACCGTATCCATTCGCCGAACGAAAAGTACGAACTGCAGTCCTATCACAAGGGCATCCGCTCCTGGATCCGGATCCTCGACGCGCTGGCCGCCTAAGGCCGGCAGGGCCGCGGCGGGAGACCTCCGCCGCGGCTGTTTCAAGCGGCGCAGACGACTGCGGCCGGACGCGTAGCGGCGAAGATGCCGACACGCTTCTCCTTCACGCGATCCCAGGTTCACGCTTTACCGTTTCCCGGTCGTTTCTCCCTCATCGGTTGGCCGTCAATCCTTGACCTGCGGGGTCTCAGGTGCTTCCTTTTTGTGAAACAAATCACAAAGGGAATGTGGATCGTTGGCAAGGGTAAGGACCGAAGCTGCGCGCTGCGGGCGTAAAGTTATTACAAAACAGCACCGCAAACAGGACATGTCCGATCGGAGCCTTGATGCGACGACCGCGACAAGAGCGCCCAACGACCGCCTTCCTCTCTGCTTCAAGACCATCGCGACGCCGGCATGAACAGGCTGCGCGCATATTTCTGGCCCGTCGTCGGACTGCTGGCGATCCTGTTTTCGGTGAATGCGCTCTACCACGAGCTTCGCGGCCTCTCGCTCGACGAATTCCTCGCGAGCTTCAACGCGATCTCGCTCAAGAGCTGGCTTTTGGCGATCGGTTCGACACTGGTCGCCTATGCCGCACTTGCCGCATATGACCGGTTGGCGCTCGACCATCTCGGCCATCGCATCTCGATCTGGTTCATCACGCTCTGCTCGTTCACGACCTACGCGCTGTCGCACAATCTCGGCGCCTCGGTGTTCTCCGGCGCGGTCGTGCGCTACCGCGCCTATCGCTCCAAGGGGTTGTCGCCAGGCGAAGTCGGCGTGCTCGTCGCCTTCTGCTCGTTCACCTTCACGCTCGGCACCCTGATGCTTTCGGCGATCGTGCTTCTGGTCAGGCCCGACATCATCGAACGTTTCGCCGAGTTCCTGCCGGTGGAAATGTCGCTGACGACGGGCGTGCTGATCCTTGTTGTCATCGGCCTTTACGTCATCGGCAGCCTCGTCGGACTGCCATCGTTCCGCACGCGCTGGTTCCAGCTTCACTATCCGAAACCGAAGATCGTATTCCGCCAGCTGGTGATCGCACCGGTCGAACTGATCGGCGCCGCCGGCATCATCTACTTCGCGCTACCGGAAGCCGGAAACCCGGGCTATATCGTCATTCTCGGGATCTTCCTCGCGTCGTTCTCGGCCGCGCTGCTCTCGCACGCTCCGGGTGGGCTCGGCGTGCTCGAACTGATCTTCATAGCAGCGCTGCCGGAAATGGACCCCGCCGACGTTCTCGCTGCCCTTGCCATCTTCCGGCTGCTCTACCTCGTCATTCCCTTCGTGCTGGCGCTGGTGGTGATCCTGGTCTTCGAGCGCGCGCGTTTCGTGGCACAGCGCCACGATCCCGGGGCATGACCGGGGCGAAACTGATGCACATCGGCGGGTAGCGTAAGCAGCGCCACCTCATCCCGCTTCAAGGTGCGTTGCAGACCGCAGGCAACGCCTGCTCCAGGGGTCCCTTCACCTCCCGCAAACGGGCAGCTTCGATCTGGTAGGGCGTGAATGGCGGCACCTGCAGCGAAGGATTGATGATGCGGGTGACGTAGCAGTCGGAAAGAAGCGGATGCGTGCGTTCTTCTCGACCGATTTCACCGCCACCGGAACCACGGAATAGATGCTGCCCGCACCGGCCTCGGTCTTGGCCTTGCCGATCTTCACCTCGACCGATACGGTCCGGGCATAGGCGCGCGCATACTCCTTGCGGTTGATGGCATTGTAGAGCGAGCGGACAACGGCCGCACCGTCGGAGCGATCGTCGACATAGGCGACACTATCCTGTGCCAGGACCTTCGCGCTCATCGCCGCCAGTGCGCCGAGAGCAAAGACGATGGATCTGAGCGTCATGGCATCCCTCCTTGTACCGGGCTCGCACCCGAGCACAACAACAGGGCGAAGCCATAGCAGGATTCGCCGGATTATCGATAGGAGGGCGCCTGGCGATCAGGCGGGCGGCAACCCCGCACGACGGCGGGCGACGACGCGTTCGCGCCATACCGTGAAGATGCCGGCAGCCACCACCAGCGCCGAACCGACGATCATGTTGACCGTCAGCGTCTCGCTGAAGATCGTCACGCCCATGATCGAGGCAAAGACGAGTTGCAGATAGGTGAGCGGCTGAACGGCCACGGCATCCAGAACCTCATAGGCGCGGATGAGGAAATAATGGCTGGAGGAACCGGTGATGCACAAGAGCAGCATCCATCCCCAATCGGCAGGCGCGAGCGTCACCCAGAAGAACGGGCCGACCAGGCTGATCGCAGCGGCGCCGACGACGCCGCTGTAGAAGAAACTGGTCATCGCCGAATCCTGCCGGCTGACGAGGCGGGTGACGATGACATAAAGCGCAAACAACACGGCGGCACCGAGAGGCAGCAGAAACGTCCTGTCGAACGTGCCGTCATCGGGCTTCAGAATCAACAACACGCCGCAAAGGCCGACCGATATCGCCAGCCATCGCCGCCAGCCGACGCGCTCGCCGAGAAGCGGCATCGACAGAAGCGCGACGAACAGCGGTGTTGCCGCGAGAATTGCCTGCGAATGGGCAAGCCCGACCCAGGTAAAGGCGGTGATCACCATGACGATCTGGGTCGGCAGCAACACGCCGCGCACGATCTGGAGCCAAGGCCTCCTGGTTGCCGCCGTGGCCCGGAGGCCCTCTCGGGTGCGCGCGGCAAGCGCAATCGCAAACAGCGCAAAGGCCCAATAGCGGATCATCGCCACGAAGACGGGCGGATAGATGGCGCCCAGGTGCTTGGAGATGCCGTCCTGGATCGAAAAGATGACGATCGCGAGCAACGTGAAGACATAACCGTTTGTCTTGGAGGATCTGGGTGCTGGGGAAGCCTGAGACGTCATAACGCGCCGAACCTTGCGAGAAGTGCCGCGCTGCCAATTCCGCACGGACAACCGCCACATACAAGGAAACGCGGACGTGTTCGAGACATGAAAAGAGCCCCGCGCGGGAGGAGGTGCACGGGGCTCTCAAACTTGATCGGTGACTGGGAGGAGGAGTGCCACCGATCCGCATCGGGCGCCGCGGGAGGAGGTGCAGCGCTTCGATAAGTCATATAATAATTATGCGACGCACCATTTTCAAGTCCGTTTTTTGCATTGCACAAAAACGTGAAGTCGATGCGCAAGGGCGCTCGCTTGTGCAACGCAAATCAACCGTCGCCGATGCCGCCGATCGAGTTGGTCAAGGAAACCCGCTGCGCACGGCCATCGAGTAGAAGAGCGCCTGCGATTTTCGCTCATCGACGCATCTGACACGCTGATGTGCTTCTGGGACGACGTCCTCTTGACGACGATAACGACGGCAACATCGCAAGGAGTGGTGTCGGCACAGGCCATGCCACGAGCAGCAGCGCGCGGCAAGGTCCCGCAGGCAAGCTGTTGAAGACCATGGGTATTTCACCTTTCGCTTCTTAACTCCCCCTTAAATTGCCGCATTTAAAGTTCACCGGGTCGCCGTGGCGGATGGGCGTTCGACGCCGTGACCGCCGTCGAAATCGATTGGCCGCAATGGTTGCGCCAAGGGCCACCGCAAAGCGGTGAGGGATAGATCAAACGGCATGGCAACAAGCGGCAGGTCAGGACAGCGGATCGAGCCCTCGTTCGGCGGGGACGAGGACGATGACGATGATTTCCGCGTCGAGGCCAGTGACCGCGTAACCGCGAGCCGCAAGCCATCCCGAGCCAAGTCCTCGGGCAATAGCAGGAAGAAGAAGACGACAGCCAAGCGCGGTAGCGGCGGCCGGCGCCGCTCCGGTGGTGGCGGCCTGATTGGCCTTGTCCGTACGCTGTTTTACTGGTGCATCGTGCTTGGCATCTGGGGTGCGATGGGTGTTGGCGGCCTGGTGCTCTATTACGGCGCGCGTATGCCGAGTGCCGAAAGCTGGTCGATCCCCGAGCGTCCGCCGAACGTCAAGATTCTCGCCGTCAGCGGCGACGTGATCGCCAATCGCGGCACCACTGGCGGCGAAGCGCTGTCGCTCGAGAACATGTCGCCCTACATTCCCCAGGCGGTCATCGCCATCGAGGACCGGCGCTTCTATTCGCATTTCGGCATCGACCCGCTGGGTCTTGCCCGTGCCATGCTGACCAACGTCACCACCGGCCGCATGGTCCAGGGCGGCTCGACGCTGACGCAGCAGCTTGCCAAGAACCTGTTCCTGTCGCCGGAGCGCACGCTCGAGCGCAAGGTGCAGGAAGTGCTGCTCGCCTTCTGGCTCGAGCAGAAATATTCCAAGGACCAGATCCTGGCGATGTACCTCAACCGGGTGTTCTTCGGCTCCAACGCCTATGGCGTCGAGGCCGCGTCACGGCGCTATTTCAACAAATCAGCGCGCGACGTGAACCTCGGCGAAGCGGCGCTGCTCGCCGGTCTTCTGAAGGCCCCTTCCCGCCTGTCGCCGGCCCGCGACCCGAAAGCTGCGGAAGAGCGTGCCCAGGTCGTTCTCGGTGCCATGCGCGAGGAAGGCTACATCACCGACAGCGAAATCAAGACGGCGATGTCGCAGACACCGACCAAGGCCAAGAGCTACTGGTCCGGCGCCGAACACTATGTCGCCGACATGGTGATGGACCAGCTTCCCGGCATGATCGGCGAGATCAAGGAAGACCTGATCATCGATACGACCATCGACCTCAACCTCGAGAAGAAGGCTGAGGAGGTGATCAGCGCGACGCTTAACGCCGACGGCAAGAAGCTCGACGCTTCGCAGGCCGCGCTCGTCTCGATCGACGGCACCGGCGCCATCCGGGCGCTGGTGGGCGGCAAGGACTATGCAGAGAGCCAGTTCGACCGCGCCTCCAAGGCCAAGCGCCAGCCGGGTTCCGCCTTCAAGCCCTTCGTCTACGCCGCCGCACTTGAGATCGGCCGCACGCCGATGTCGATCCGCAATGACGGGCCGGTCCGGATCGGCAACTGGACGCCTGAAAACTACGACCAGAAATACCGTGGCGAGGTGACGATCGCCGATGCACTTGCCAATTCGCTCAACACCATCGCCGCGCAGCTGGTGATGGAAGTGGGACCGCAGAACGTCGTCAAGGTCGCCCACCGTCTCGGCATCGATTCCGAGATGCAGGCAAACGCTTCGATCGCGCTCGGAACCTCTGAAGTCAGCCTCGTCGAGCTGACGTCGGCCTATGCGCCGTTCATGAACGGCGGCTTCAAGGCAACCCCGCACGTGATCCGCCGCATTTCCAAGGCCGACGGGACGGTGCTTTACGAGAACACCTACGACAACCCACCGCGCGTGCTCGATCCGGCCATCGTCAGCGAAATGAACCAGATGATGGTGCGGGTGCTGACCAAGGGTACGGGCAAGAAAGCGCAGATGAAGGGCTGGGAGGCGGCCGGCAAAACCGGCACGACGCAGTCTTTCCGCGACGCGCTCTTCGTCGGCTACACCTCGAACCTCACGACGGGCGTCTGGTTCGGTAATGACGACGGCAAGTCGATGAAGAAGGTGACGGGTGGCGGTCTGCCGGCCAAGGCATGGCACGACTACATGATGGCCGCGCACGAAGGCCTTTCACCCTCACCGCTCTTCGGCACGACAGGCGTGCAGCCAGTCTTCGACGAAGGCGCCGGCTCCCCGCCGGGCGACCTGATGTCCGGCGATCCGGAAGCCTTCCCGGATGCGCCTGTCGGCGTCGACGGCGCGGTTTCGGTCGGGCAGCGTCCGATCGACCAGGGCGGCGATCAATGGGGCGGGCAGAGTTCAGACCAGGGCAATGGTGGGCTGGTTCCGCCAGCCGATGTCGGCGAGACAACCGGCACCACACGCCGCACCACGCTTTTCGACATCCTGACCGGCGGCTGACCGGCGCAAGCCTTTTTTGACCGGCGGAGCCTGCTGCGCAGCGCCCGCGTTGCATGGGCCATTTCTCGCTAGGCAATTCCCGGGCTTGCATTTGCCCCCAAACGCCCCGCAGAATGCCTTGCAGTCCGAAACGCCGGTCCTTATATACGCCGCATCGGCGCAGTCTCGGCTGCGAAGAAATCCAAAGACCATCCCGTTAGGGGCTGTCCCACGAATGCCTGACCGGGTTCCGACAGTCCGCTGCAAGGAGAGAACGACATGGCTAAAGTTATTGGTATTGACTTGGGAACGACCAACTCCTGCGTCGCCGTCATGGACGGAAAAGACGCGAAGGTGATCGAAAATGCCGAGGGCGCGCGCACGACCCCCTCGATGGTGGCATTCAGCGAAGACGGCGAACGTCTCGTTGGCCAGCCGGCCAAGCGCCAGGCGGTCACCAATCCGGAAAACACCCTTTTTGCGATCAAGCGCCTGATCGGCCGTACCTTCCAGGACCCGACCACGCAAAAAGACAAGGGCATGGTGCCCTACAAGATCATCAAGGCTGACAATGGCGACGCCTGGGTCGAAGCGCACGGCAAGGATTACTCCCCGTCGCAGATCTCCGCCATGATCCTTCAGAAGATGAAGGAAACGGCCGAATCCTACCTCGGTGAAAAGGTCGAAAAGGCCGTCATCACCGTTCCGGCCTACTTCAACGACGCCCAGCGCCAGGCAACCAAGGATGCCGGCAAGATCGCGGGCCTCGAAGTGCTGCGCATCATCAACGAGCCGACCGCGGCAGCGCTCGCCTATGGCCTCGACAAGAAGGACGGCAAGACGATCGCCGTTTACGACTTGGGCGGTGGTACCTTCGATATCTCGGTTCTGGAAATCGGCGACGGCGTCTTCGAAGTGAAGTCGACGAACGGCGACACCTTCCTCGGCGGCGAAGACTTCGACATGCGTCTCGTCGAGTACTTGGCTGGCGAGTTCAAGAAGGAACAGGGCATCGACCTGAAGAACGACAAGCTCGCTCTTCAGCGCCTGAAGGAAGCTGCTGAAAAGGCCAAGATCGAATTGTCCTCGTCGCAGCAGACCGAAATCAACCTGCCGTTCATCACGGCTGACGCTTCCGGTCCGAAGCACCTGACGATGAAGCTGTCGCGCGCCAAGTTCGAAAGCCTGGTCGACGACCTGATCCAGCGCACCGTCGCACCGTGCAAGGCGGCCCTCAAGGACGCCGGCGTCTCGGCTGCCGAGATCGACGAAGTCGTTCTCGTCGGCGGCATGAGCCGCATGCCGAAGGTCCAGGAAACCGTCAAGCAGCTGTTCGGCAAGGAGCCGCACAAGGGTGTGAACCCGGATGAAGTGGTCGCCATGGGCGCTGCCATCCAGGCCGGCGTTCTGCAGGGCGACGTCAAGGACGTTCTCTTGCTCGATGTCACCCCGCTGTCGCTCGGCATCGAAACGCTCGGTGGCGTCTTCACCCGCCTGATCGAACGCAACACGACGATCCCGACCAAGAAGTCGCAGACCTTCTCGACCGCCGACGACAACCAGTCGGCCGTGACGATCCGCGTCTCCCAGGGCGAGCGCGAAATGGCCGCCGACAACAAGCTGCTCGGCCAGTTCGACCTCGTCGGCATTCCGCCGGCACCGCGCGGCATGCCGCAGATCGAAGTCACTTTCGACATCGACGCCAACGGCATCGTGCAGGTTTCGGCCAAGGACAAGGGCACCGGCAAGGAACACCAGATCCGCATCCAGGCATCTGGCGGTCTCTCCGACGCCGACATCGAGAAGATGGTCAAGGACGCCGAAGCCAATGCGGAGGCCGACAAGAAGCGTCGCGAGGGTGTCGAAGCCAAGAACCAGGCCGAAAGCCTGATCCACTCCAGCGAGAAGTCGCTGAAGGATTACGGTGAGAAGGTTTCGGAAGCCGACCGCAAGGCGATCTCCGACGCGATTGCCGCGCTGAAGACGGCTGTTGAAGCCTCTGAGCCGGATGCCGAAGACATCAAGGCCAAGACCAACACCCTCATGGAAGTCTCCATGAAGCTCGGCCAGGCGATCTACGAAGCGCAGCAGACGGAAGCCGCCCATGCGGACGCAGCCGCTGACGCTGCCCGTGACGGCGATGTCGTCGATGCCGACTACGAAGAAGTCAACGACGAGGACGACCGCAAGCGTTCGGCCTAAGTCGCCCTTCAAACAGACGAAAAGCCCGGGTTCGCCCGGGCTTTTTTGTTGCCCGCAGGCTCCAGCTTTCCGAGCAGGGATGACAACGGACGCCCAGACCCGCCGCAAACGTTACTTTTCCGACAAAAAACCGCATCCTCTGCCCTTAGGGCTATGGTATCGCGCTTCAAGGTTTACTAAATCGGTGGCAAGGTAATTGGGCAGCCGCCGAGCCCCCGCGCTGGTACGCCTGCGAACAGGACAATCTTCGACGAATGAAACGTGATCTCTACGAAACGCTTGGGGTTGCCAAGAATGCCGACGAGAAGGAGCTGAAGAGCGCCTTCCGCAAACTCGCGATGAAGTATCACCCGGACAAGAACCCCGGTGACGCCGCAGCGGAAAAGACCTTCAAGGAAATCAACGAAGCCTACGAGACGCTCAAGGACCCGCAGAAGCGCGCGGCCTACGACCGCTACGGTCACGCCGCCTTCGAGCAGGGTGGCATGGGCAACGGCTTCGGCGGCGCCGGTGCTGCCGGCGGCTTCTCCGACATCTTCGAGGACATCTTCGGCGAGATGATGGGCGGTGGGCGCCAGCGGCGCTCGTCCGGCGGCCGCGAACGCGGCGCGGACCTGCGCTACAACATGGAGATCTCGCTCGAGGAAGCCTTCTCCGGCAAGACCGCGCAGATCCGCGTTCCGACCTCGATCACCTGCGACGTCTGCACCGGCTCCGGCGCCAAGCCCGGCACCAGCCCCAAGACCTGCGGCACCTGTCACGGTTCCGGCCGTGTGCGCGCCGCTCAAGGGTTCTTCTCGATCGAGCGCACCTGCCCCACCTGCGGCGGACGCGGCCAGACGATCACCGACCCCTGCGGCAAGTGCCATGGCCAGGGCCGCGTTACCGAAGAGCGCACGCTCTCGGTCAACATTCCGGCCGGCATCGAGGACGGCACGCGCATCCGGCTTTCCGGTGAAGGCGAAGCGGGGCTTCGCGGCGGACCGTCCGGCGACCTCTACATCTTCCTTTCGGTCAGGCCGCACGAGTTCTACCAGCGCGACGGCGCCGACCTTTATTGCAGCGTGCCGATTTCGATGACGACGGCGGCCCTTGGCGGCAAGTTCGACGTGACCACGCTCGACGGCACCAAGTCGCGCGTGACGGTTCCGGAAGGCACCCAGGCCGGCAAGCAGTTCCGTCTGAAGGGCAAGGGCATGCCGGTGCTGCGCTCGGCGCAATCCGGCGACCTCTATATCCAGATCCAGATCGAAACGCCGCAGAAGCTGACCAAGCGCCAGCGCGAGCTGCTGCAGGAGTTCGAGCAGATCTCGTCCAAGGACAACAATCCGGAATCGACGGGCTTCTTTGCCCGGATGAAGGATTTCTTCGACACCTTGAGCGACTAAGTCCGAGAGCCATTCGGCTCCTTCAGCGCCGCGCGCCGGATACGGTTGCGCGGCGTCATTGCATCAGAAGATGGCCGCAAGCTGCCATAGCCCGGCAACCACGAGCGCCACGCCGGCGGCACGGGTCAACAGCCGGCCGTGGGGGATCACCTTCTCTGCGAGCACGAAGACGGCAATCGCGCCTATCCAGAGCACGTTCATCACCCCGCCGACAAACAGCAGCCCCATCAACGCCCAGCAGCAGCCGACGCAATAAAGCCCGTGGCGAAAGCCAAGGCCGAAGGCAGCGCCGGGCTGTCCGCGGAAGCCGCCATGGTTCTGGATGAAGTGCAGCGGCGACTGGCACTGGCTGAGGCAGCGGTCCTTGAGTGGAGTCCATTGATACAGGCCGACGGCAACCAGCATACAGGCGCTGAGGACCTGGCTTGCGCTCGAGAGCGCCGGGGTCAGCAGCAAGGCGCGGTCAAGCAACCACTGCAGAAGGACTGCGAAGACTGCAAAAAGTGTCCAGGCGGCAAGGTAGCCGCCGGCGAAATAGCCCGTCGGCGCGAAGGGTTTGCCCTGCTGTGAGGCCTGCCGCCCGACCCGGGCATATAGCAGGATCATCGGCGTTGCCGAAGGCACCATCATGCCGACCATCATCACTGCCCACATGACGAAGGCATAGGCAAATGTCGCCGGGCTCCAGGGGTGGGCACCGGCAACACCGATGGACGTCGTCGAGCCCTCACCCGCGCCCCCTGGCCTGTCCATTGGCATATCCATCGGCATGTCCATGCCGGACATGTCAGCGCCCATATCCATCCCGCCCGCTGCCGGGGCAGCGGCCATCATCTCCATGCTCGACGCCAGCCAGAGGATGTAGAGCCAGCTGAGGACCGTTACGGCGGCGAGCGCGGCAACCACGATGGCGCGGTCGCGTCTGAGCAGGGTCTCGAGTGCCGTGTCTGCCATCGGCGTCAGTGAACCACGCCGCTTCCGGTCAGATGCATCGTGGCGAAATGGGCGTGGGAATCGGCAAGTGCCAGCGTCAAAGGCCCTGTCGTATCGGCCCATCCGCGCCCAACTTCGCAGACATCGTATTCGAAACCTTCGGGCAGATTGATGCGGGCCTGGTGGGCCGCGCCGGTCACCGGGTTCAGGATCGGCTCGCCGCGGGCGACGATCCAGCCCGGCACGTTCAGCCGCGCGGTGCGGGCACCGACATCGACGCTGAAATCGATCTCGGCAAAGACCGGATCGTGCATGGTTTCGAAGGTGGTGGCAAAGACCTGGAAGAAGGTCGCGCCGGGTTCGGTATCCTCGCCGCTCATGATGCGCAGAAGCGCGCCGCGCTGCTCGGCCGAGGCGCGGATATCGATGATCGGTACCACCTGCCCGCGCCCCTCGTGGATCGCACCCGGCCAGGCGGCGATCATGCCGCAGCGCAAGCCATCGAGCGGCGTGTCGCCATGGTAGCCTTCCTCGATCTCGAAGGCGCCCACGGCACTGCAATAGCCTTTCGTCGGCAAAGCATTGAACTGGCAGGGACAGCCATAGGCGCAACTGCAATGAACGAATTCGCGCCCCTTCAACATCCATTTCACACTCGTCATCGTCACCTCCCGGGATCTGATCGGTGTTTGCCTTTCGCGGAATTCTTTCGAACGGATGCTTCCATTAGACCGAGGAAATATACTCCTTGCCGCCTTCGATGCCAACGGGCGGGCGGCAGGCCGGCGGATATCGTCACGACAACGCCGCACATCCGGGCAGATATGCGGCGTTGTCGGACACGGCTCTTGCGTCTTCTATTGCAAGGCCCGGAAAGAGGCGATCAAAGCGTTGCCATGCCGCCGTCGATGATCAGTTCTGCACCGACCGTGAAGGTTGCCTCGTCGGAAGCGAGGAAGACGACGGCCTTGGCGATTTCGCTCGCGTGACCGAAACGACCCAGCGGGATCTGCGCGGCAATCGCGTCCACAACCTGCTTGTTCGCCTCGACGGTGGGAGCGTGGCCGTCATGGAGCGGCGTGCGAACCGGACCGGGGCTGACGGCGTTAACGCGGATACCGCGGCCGATCAGTTCACCGGAGAGCGTTCTTGCCAGCGACAGCAGGCCCGCCTTGGTCAAGGCATAGACGCTCGACGTCGGCATGCCGATATGAGCGTTGATCGAGGTGTTGAGCACGATCGAAGCCTGCTTGGAAAACACCGGCAGCAGCGCCTGGATGAGGAAGTACGGCCCCTTCAGGTTGATGGCGAGCGAGCGGTCGAAGCTTGCCTCGTCCCATTGTTCGACCGGCTGCAGCTTGGCAATGCCGGCATTGACGAACAGGACATCGAGCGTGCCGAAGGCGGCGCGGATCTTGTCGGCGACGGCGGCCTGGCCGGCAACATTGCCGGCATCGGCCTCGATGATCAGCGCGCCATCGCCAAGAATGGCGCGGGCCTCGGCGATGTTCTTCGGGTTGGTTCCGGTAACCGCGACGCGTGCGCCTTCGGCGATGAACTGGCGCGCGGTTTCAAGGCCGATGCCGCTGGTGCCGCCGGTGATGAGTGCCGTCTTGTTCTGCAAACGTGACATGATGAAGGTCCTCTCGTTGGGTTGATGAGGAGGACGCTTCACCTTGTTGGATCTGCCGTCCTCGAATGCAGACAGATATGGCGGAAAATCATCGTTCGGATTAGTCTTCCAATCCTGGAACTCGAATTCGGAAACTCCGAACGATGATGAAGATCGAAGGCATTGCCGCTTTTGTCGCCGTTGCCGAAGCCGGCTCGATCAGCGAGGCGGCGCGGCGGCTGCGGCTGTCAAAATCGGTGGTCAGCGAACGGGTGGCGGAGCTGGAGCGCGGGCTGAACGCCACCCTGCTCCACCGCACGACGCGAAAGCTGACGCTCACCGAGGACGGCATTGCCTTTCGCGAGCGCGCCATAAGGATCGTCAGCGAAGTGCAAGCCGCCGCCAGCGACCTGGCCGAACGTCGCGGATTGCTGACAGGTCCGCTCAGGATCGCCGCACCGGTCAGCTTCGGCCGCCGCCATCTTGGACCGGCGCTTTATCCGTTCCTGGCGCAACATCCCGAGATCGAGCTCACGCTCGACCTCGACGATCGCCGGGTCGACGCCGCTTCCGAGGGCTATGACGCGATCGTGCGCCATGGCGTCATCGCCGATTCCCGCCTGATGGTGTGGAAGCTTGCCACAAGCCGGCGCCTGCTCGTGGCCTCTCCCGACTATCTCGGCCGTCACGGCACGCCGACGTCGCTTGCCGAACTCGACGGCCATCGCGGGATTTTCTACACCAATCGCGGTGTTTCCGACTGGCGGTTCGAGGGGCCATCGGGCGCGACGGTCGTGCGGGCGCGTCTGGCACTCGGCATGAACAACGGCGACATGATGCACGACGCTGCCGCAGCCGGCCTGGGCATCGCCCTTCTGCCGGCCTTCATCGCCGGCCCTGCCGTGCGGGACGGACAGTTGCGGGAGATCGATGTCGGGCTGCGTCCGGGGCCGGAATTCATCTACATGGCGCATCGGGAGGGACGGCGCGCCTCCGCCAAGCTGAGGGCGATCGCACAACATCTGAAGGAAACCTTCGGCGATCCACCCTATTGGGATCCCTGAACCGCTCACGGAACCTCGGCGCAATCGTTGCCGGGGATGTTGCCCTCGCCGTTCTTCAGTCAGCCCTTGACGCGATCTTGACCGAAAGCGGCTGGCATTGCCTTGGCATCCCATACAACCCCAAATGGGTCTCCTATATTTTCACCATGCGGCACCTCGTTCTCAACTGGATCTTCCTCATGGCGCTTGGCACCACCGCTCATGCGAACCCTCCATCCTTCGCTCCGACCGATGCAGATATTCGAAAGATTCTTGCCGAGCGCATCGACGAGCAAAAGCAGTCAATCGGCATCGTCGTCGGCATCATCGAT
The DNA here is from genome assembly GCF_037026475.1 of Ensifer sp. MJa1. Taxonomy (NCBI): domain Bacteria; kingdom Pseudomonadati; phylum Pseudomonadota; class Alphaproteobacteria; order Hyphomicrobiales; family Rhizobiaceae; genus Ensifer; species Ensifer sp. MJa1. The sequence continues at coordinate 61,802 of NZ_JAKUMO010000021.1, forward strand.
GCCGATGGCCGACGCGTCATCGCCTATGGCCATCCGGCCAAGGGTGATCCGCGCCCGGTCGACGGACGCACCATCTTCGAGATCGGTTCGGTGACCAAGGTGTTCACGGCGCTGCTTCTCGCCGATGCGGCAGAAAAAGGGACCTTGCGCCTGGATACGCCCGTTTCCTCACTGCTTCCGCCTGATGTGAAGATGCCGGAAAAGCAGGCGCCCATCACGCTGGAACACCTGGCAACGCACATGTCCGGATTGCCGCGACTGCCGGGCAATCTGCTTCCGGCCGACAACGACAACCCCTATGCCGACTACGACGCCGACAAGCTCTACGCCTTCCTTTCCAGCCATCAGCCGGTCCATCGGCCCGGACTTGCGCACGAATACTCCAATCTCGGCGCGGGCCTGCTCGGCCACCTGCTCGGCCTAAAGGCAGGCCTTTCCTACGAGGATCTCGTCGTGAGCCGAATCGCGACCCCGCTCGGCCTCAAGGACACTGCGATTACACCACAGCCGGCCTGGTCGGGACGGCAGGCGACGGGCCACAACGCGGCTCTGGAGCCGGTCAGCGACTGGGATCTGGCAAGCCTGCAGGGTGCGGGCGCGCTGCGTTCCACCGCCGATGATCTGCTGGTCTTCCTGGAAGCGGCGATGGGACGGACGCCTTCACCGCTGACGCCAGCCTTCGCCGCGTTGCTCACGACCCGGCACCCCCTCGGAGACGACCAAAACGAGCAGGCGCTTGGCTGGATTGTCACGGGCAAGGGTGACGATCGGGTCATCTGGCACAATGGCGGCACCGGCGGCTATCGATCCTTCGTCGGCTACCGTCCCGCGACGGGCGTTGGCGTCGTGGCGCTCTCGAACACGTCGACCGAAGTCGGCGTCGACGATATCGGCCAACATCTGCTCAATCGAAACGTCCCTCTTGCACCGGCGCCTGTGCGCCGAGCCGTCATCGCGGTCGATCCGGCAATCTATGATGCCTACCTCGGCACCTACCGGTTAGCGCCCGGTTTCGATCTGACGATCTTTCGCGATGCGGACAGGCTGTTTGCACAGGCCACGGGCCAGGACCGGCTCGAGATCTTCCCCGAAGCAGAACACCGCTTCTTTGCGAAACTCGTCGATGCGCAGATCAGTTTTACCGTCGAAGGAACGCGTGCGAAAAAGCTGACATTGCATCAAGCTGGGCGGGATATGCCGGCGCCGCGCGTGGAGAACTGACACCGTCTCCCGCCTTTGTCGAAGGGTGGGAGACGGTGTCCGCTTTGATCAGAAGAACAGATCGATGGCGAAGTAGCTGAGCGCCGAAATCGCGGCTGCCGCCGGCATGGTGATGAACCAGGCGATGACGATGTTGCCGGCAAGGCCCCAGCGTACCGCCGAGACGCGGCGGGCCGCTCCAACACCGATAATGGCGCCGGTGATGGTGTGCGTGGTCGACACCGGGATGCCGAGCCATGTGGCGGCAAAGAGCGTGATCGCCCCGCCGGTTTCGGCACAGAAGCCCTGCATCGGGTTGAGCTTGGTGATCTTCGAGCCCATGGTGTGGACGATGCGCCAACCGCCGAACAGCGTGCCGAGCGCGATCGCGGCCTGGCAGGTGATCACCACCCAGAACGGCACGTAGAACTCCGAGCCGAGATAGCCCTGCGAGAACAAAAGCACGGCGATGATGCCCATGGTCTTCTGCGCATCGTTGCCGCCATGGCCGAGCGAATAGAGCGAGGCCGAGACGAACTGCATCACGCGGAAGGTACGATCGACTGCAAACGGCGTCTGGCGGACGAAAATCCAGGAGACGATCAGCACCAGCAGAAGCGCCAGGAAGAAGCCGATCGCCGGCGACATGAAGATTGCGCCCACCGTCTTCAGAAGGCCGGTCCAGACGATGGAACTGAAACCGGTGCTGGCAAGGCCGGCACCGACCAGGCCGCCGATCAGCGCGTGCGACGAGCTCGACGGGATGCCGAAGAGCCAGGTGACGATGTTCCAGACGATCGCGCCCATCAGCGCGGCGAAAATCACCAGCGGCGTGACGATGCCAGGATCGATGATCCCCTTGCCGAGCGTCTCGGCCACATGCAGGCCGAAGAACAGGAAGGCGATGAAGTTGAAGAAGGCTGCCCACATGACCGCGTATTGCGGTCTCAGCACCCGCGTCGAGACGATCGTCGCGATCGAGTTGGCGGCATCGTGCAGCCCGTTCAGGAAGTCGAAGAACAGCGCGATGCCGATCAGTCCGACCAGCAACGGAAAGGCGAGCGTCGCATCCATCAGACGTTCTCGATCACGATGCCACTGATCTCATTGGCGACGTCCTCGAAGCGGTCGACGACTTTCTCCAGTTCGCCATAAATCTCGCTGCCGATGATATAGGCCATCGGGTTGCTGGCGCCGTGGCGGCGGAACAGGTCCTTGAGGCCCTGGTCGTGCAGTTCGTCGGAGCGACCCTCGATGCGAGTGATCTCTTCGGCGATCGCAATGAGCCGCGCGTGGTTCGCACCAATACGATCGAGCAGCGGAATGGCCTCTGCGATCAGGTGGGCCGCCTTGACGACGGTGGTCCCCATTTCGCGCATGCCGGGATCGAAGCTCTTCTGTTCGTAGAGCCGGATCGTCTTGACCGCCTTGTGCATCATGTCGATGGCATCATCCATCGACTGGATCAGATCCTTGATGTCGCCGCGGTCGAAAGGCGTGATGAACGAGCGGCGAACCGCCAGCAGCACCTCGGCGGTGATATGATCCGCCTCATCCTCGAGCGCGACGATCCTGTCGCAGTGTTTCTCGATATCCTCGCCACCGGCGAGCAGCTTGTCGAGCGCATCGGCAGCACCGACAACAGCGCGCGAATGTTTTGCGAAGAGATCAAAAAAGCGATCCTCGCGGGGAAGCAGTTTGCGGAACCAGGCCAGCATCAGAAATATGTCCATTCATGGATTGTCATAAAACTGTCATATTTGACCGCGGCGCCTAAGAAAAGCACCTGATCCTAGGGGTTTTCCGCCTTTCCCCTGCCGATATCGACCGATCCCGGGTGATATCGACGCGCTGGCCATTTCGCCTTGCCTTGACAGGCGCTTTCGTCCTAGCTGGCGCCCAATGTCGAATCCGGACCGCCGATGCCACACAAGGTCTTTCTCAACCGCCTGAAGCTCACGGAGTTCCGCAACTATGCGGCGCTGTCGCTTGAGCTCGACCAGCGCCATGTGGTGCTGACCGGCGACAACGGCGCCGGCAAGACCAATCTGATGGAGGCGGTCTCGTTCCTGTCGCCTGGACGGGGGCTGAGACGCGCGGCCTATGCCGATGTCGCCCGGGTCGGTGCGAGCGACGGCTTCTCCGTCTTTGCGGAGGTCGAGGGCATGGAGGGCCCGGTCGAGATCGGCACCGGTACTGCCGGTGCTGCGGAAGGCCAATCCCGCCGGCTGCGGCTCAACGGAACGCCGGCTGCAACCGTCGACGAGTTGACGGACCACCTGCGCGTCTTGTGGCTGACGCCTTCGATGGACGGGCTGTTTACCGGATCTTCTTCCGATCGCCGCCGCTTCCTCGACCGGCTGGTGCTCTCGCTCGATCCGGAACATGGCCGGCGCGCCAGCGAGTTCGACCGGGCGATGCGCAGCCGCAATCGGCTGCTCGGCGACTACCGCCCGGACCCGGCCTGGCTGACGGCGATCGAGAAGGAGATGGCCGGCCTCGGGGTGTCCATGGCGCTGGCGCGGCAGGAGATGCTCGGCCTTTTGACCGCGCTGGTCGAGCGCAATGTCGATGACAGCGTCTTTCCCTCGGCCCGGCTGGCGCTCTCCGGCTTTCTCGACGACGAAAGCCATCGCCCGGCCTACGATCTGGAAGAACAGTATCTGACGATGCTGCGCGACGGACGGCCGCGCGACGCTGCCGCCGGCCGCACGCTCGACGGGCCGCACCGCAGCGACCTGCTCGTGCGCCACCGCAAGAAGGACATGGAAGCCGCACGGTGTTCGACCGGAGAACAGAAGGCGCTGCTCGTCGGCCTGGTGCTGGCGCATGCGCGTCTCGTCGGCGACATGACCGGCCACGCGCCGGTGCTGCTACTTGACGAGATTGCCGCGCATCTCGATGTCAACAGACGCGCGGCGCTGTTTGACCTCGTCGACGGGCTCGGCGGCCAGGCCTTCATGACCGGGACGGACCGCGCGATGTTCGACGCTCTTGGCGATCGCGGCCGGTTCCTGACCGTTTCGCACGGCAGCGTGACGGGGTAAGCAGAATATCGGCCGCCCGGCCGAGCGGGATGAGGAGGATGTTGCCATGAGCGGTGAGAACAAGCTCGATCGATCGGAGATCGCCCGCTACGCCCGCCATATCGTACTGCCGGAAATCGGCGGTGCGGGCCAGCAGAGGCTGAAGGCCGCGCGCGTGCTGGTGATCGGCGCCGGCGGTCTCGGTGCACCGGTGCTCGTCTATCTCGCTGCCGCTGGCATCGGCCGGATCGGCATCGTCGATGACGACACGGTCGCGCTTTCCAACCTGCAGCGCCAGATCATTCACCGTACCGAGGACATCGATCGACCCAAGGTCGAGCGGGCGGCCGAAGCCATCGCCTCGCTCAACCCGCATGTCAGTGTCGACGAACACAGGCTGCGGCTGAACCCTGACAATGCCGAGGCGCTGTTCCGGCAATACGACCTGGTGATCGACGGCTCGGACAATTTCGACACGCGTTATCTCGCAGCCGATACGGCCGCAGCTATCGGCATTCCGCTGGTAACCGGCGCGGTCGGCCGCTTCGATGGTTCGCTGACGGTGCTGATGCCCTACCTCGCCAGCGCTGATGGGCGGCCCAATCCGTCCTATCGCGATCTCTTTCCCGAGCCGCCGCCGGCGGGTGTCGTGCCCTCCTGCGCCGAGGCCGGCATCGTCGGCGCGCTCACCGGCGTCATCGGCACATTGCAGGCGATGGAGGCGATCAAGGTGATCGCCGGTTTCGGCGAGCCGCTGGTCGGACGCCTCTTGATGTATGATGCGCTCTCGGCGCAATTCAACACCATCCGCTACCGTCGGCGGTCATAGACATAACCCCTTTCCGGGCGGAAAATCGCTTCGCAGTTTTCCTGGAATCGCTTGGGGGGCTCGGCAATGCAGATCCTTCGCATCGATGAAGCTTTCAACCGGCATGACGAGTTGCTGGCGCTGATCCTTCACGCCTTCGCCTATATGGACGGTCGGATTGCTCCACCGTCGTCGGCTCATGCGCTGAGCGTCGAATCGCTGCGGCAGAAGATCGCTGACGAGATCGCCTTCGCGGTCAGCGACGGAGGACGTCTTGTCGGCTGCATCTTCTGCAAGCCGGAGATCGATTGTCTCTATATCGGCAAGCTCGCCGTTTCACCGGAGGCGCAGGGTAAGGGAATCGGCCGACAGCTCCTGGCAGAAGCGGAAGCGACCGCACGAGAGCTCAAGCTTCCTGCACTCCGGCTTTTGACCCGCGTCGAACTCGTCGACAATCACCGCACCTTTGCTGCCTGGGGTTTTACCGAAACTGGCACGAAGTGCCATCCGGGCTTCACCCGGCCAACGGCAATCGAGATGCGCAAGACGCTCTGACTTGACTTTCGACCTGTTCTTGATCGGCGTCAGGGAAGCCGCATGACGAATGCGTTCCGCCGCAAGGCGCGATCAGTCGCGACCGGGGAGCACGCGGTCCGGCGGACGGTGACCGTCGAAGAAGGTGCGGATGTTGATCACCACCTTGTCGCCCATGTCGATGCGCCCTTCGAGCGTCGCCGAGCTCATATGCGGCAGAAGCACGACCTTGCCTTCGCCGGCAAGCTTGATCAGCTTCGGGTTGACGGCCGGCTCGTTCTCGAAGACGTCGAGACCGGCGCCAGCGATCTTGCCCTCGCGCAGCGACTTGATCAGCGCCGTCTCGTCGATGATGCCACCGCGAGCGGTGTTGACGATGTAGCTGTCCGGCCGCATCAGCGCGAGCCGGCGGGCCGAAAGCAGGTGGTAGGTCGCAGGCGTCGACGGGCAATTGACCGAAACGATATCGACGCGGGCGAGCATCTGGTCGAGGCTGTCCCAATAGGTCGCCTCGAGCATCTCTTCGGTTTCCGCCTTCACGCGGTGGCGATTGTGATAGTGGATCGAAAGACCAAAGGCCTTGGCGCGGCGGGCGACCGCGGTGCCGATGCGGCCCATGCCGACAATGCCGATGCGCTTTCCGGCAATGCGGCGGCCGAGCATCCAGGTCGGCGACCAGCCGGCCCACTCGCCCTTGCGATCCGTCAGGATCTGCGCACCTTCGGCGAGCCTGCGCGGCACGGCGAGGATGAGCGCCATCGCCATGTCGGCGGTGTCTTCCGTCAGCACGTTCGGCGTGTTGGTAACGGTGATGCCTTTACGCGCGGCCGCATCGACATCGATGTTGTCGACGCCGTTGGAGAAGCTCGCGATCAGCTTCAATTGCGGGCCGGCCTGTTCGATCAGGGCCGCGTCGATGCGGTCGGTGACCGTCGGCACGAGCACGTCGGCGCGCTTCACCGCCGCGACGAGTTCCGGCTGGCTGCGCGGCGTATCGTCGATGTTCAGCTCCGCATCGAACAGCTCGCGCATGCGCGTTTCGACGATGTCCGGCAGTTTGCGGGTGATGTAGACCGTGGGCTTCTTCTTGCTTGTCATTGCTGCGATGGGCCTTGTTGACGGGTCTTTAACCAAGTTGGGTGATACTTTTCCCTGTAGCCGCAATTTCTACCAGACCCGACCGGGAAGACAAACAAAACTCGCGCCGTCATCCCCGCGATTTCAGCCCGTCCCATGGGCCTCAAGTGAACTGCGCCTGCAAAAGCTAGTGCCACGGAAAATGGGCTTCGTCATGCGTCACGTCATTTCCAGATTCTCGCTCTCGTTGATCGCCGCCTGCCTTGGTGCCGGGATCATGACATCTGCGGCTTACGCTCAAGCCGCCAAGGGCGCCAGCGGACTGCCTTTGCCGCGCTTCGTGAGCCTGAAGTCCAAGAGCGTCAACCTCAGGATTGGCCCGAGCGTCGACTATGCGGTCGCCTTTCGCTACATGAAGCCCGGCGTGCCGGTGGAGATCATTCAGGAATACGACAACTGGCGCCGCATCCGTGATGCCGACGGCACGGAAGGCTGGGTCAACCAGGCGCTGCTCTCCGGTGACCGCACTGCGGTTGCCGCCCCGTGGATGCGCGGCAAGAGCGAAGGCGTCTTCGTCAATCTGCGCCGTGACCCGCAGAGCACGGCGGCGATCGTTGCTCGCATGGAGCCGGGTGTCATCGTGCATGTCGGCGAATGCAATGGCGACTGGTGCCATGTCGAGACGCAGGGCGTCGAAGGCTGGATCGCCCAGAGCGAGATCTGGGGCGCCTATCCGGGCGAGGCCTTCAAGTAAGGCCGCGCCGCTTTTCGTAAGTTTTTCCGGACGGAACGATCAGGCGAGGTCGGCCTGCTTGGCGGCCGCTGACAGCGACACCATCGGGCGCGGTCCGATCTGGCCGATGACGATACCGGCTGCGAGATTGCCGAGCCTGCTGCAGTCTTCGAGCGACCGCCCAGTGGTGTAGCCGTGCAGGAAGCCGGCGGCGTAGAGATCGCCGGCACCGGTCGTGTCGACCACCTGTGCGATCGGCGTCGCGCCGACACGGACCCGCTCTTCACCGCGCACGACAACCGAGCCCTCTTCGCTCAGCGTCACGGCAGCGAGCTTGCAATCCTTCGACAGCTTTTCGAGCGCCAGGTCGAAGTCCTCGGTCTCGTAGAGCGCCAGCGCTTCCTGCTTGTTGGCAAAGACGATGTCGACCGTGCCGGAGCGCATGAGCTCGAGGAACTCGTCGCGATAACGGTGAACGCAGAAACTGTCCGAGAGGGTGATAGCGGTCTCGCGGCCGTTTTCGTGGGCGATCCGGGCGGTCTCGCGGATCGCATCCTTGGCACGCGGCGGATCCCAGAGATAACCTTCGAAATAGGTGACCTTGGACTGGGCGACGACGTCGGCTTCGACGTCCTCAGGGCCAAGCTCGACGCAGGCGCCGAGATAGGTGTTCATCGAACGCTCGCCGTCCTCGGTAACGAAGATCATCGAGCGCGCGGTCGGCGGCGTATTTTCGAGCGGCTTGGTCTCGAAATAGACACCCTGGGCACGGATATCGTGGGCGAAAATCTCGCCGAGCTGATCGCTCGCGATCTTGCCGAAATAGGCGGCACGGCCGCCGAGGCTGGCAACGCCAGCCGCCGTATTGCCGGCACTGCCGCCGGACGCTTCGACCGCCGGGCCCATGCGCGAATACAGCAACTCCGCCCGCTCGGCATCGATCAGGTTCATCGCGCCCTTTATGATGCCGTTTTCATTGAGAAAAGCGTCGTCGCAGCGCGCGATGATATCAACGATGGCGTTGCCGATCGTCAGCACGTCGTATTTTGTCATGAACCTCGTCCGGTCTCCGTGATGGCCGGTGTTCGTTAATACCGGTTTTCCGGCCATTTGGAAGACAAAACACGCGCCTGAACGCCATCATTCCGTTGGAAGCACGCTTTCGTCATAGGCCGCGGCAAATTCGGCGGTCGGCGGAATCGGCTTGATGATATCGATCAGCACGCCGTTCGGGTCGGCGGTGATGAAGTGGCGCTGGCCGAAATCCTCGTCGCGCAGCGTCTTCAGGATCGGCAGGCCGGCGGCAATCGCCTCAGCGTAGATGCGATCGGGATCCTCGACCTCGAAGTTCAAGAGCAGCCCCCGGGTCGGCGCGCGCGCTTCCTCGGGAATGGTCTCATGGCGATAGTCGAGCACGGCCAAAGTCACATGCTCATCTTCGGCCGACTGCAGATGCACATACCAATCGCTGGTGAAGAGCGCCTCAAAGCGGAAATGCTGGATGTAGAACGAAGCGGTGGCGGCGACGTCTGACGTCATGATCACCGGATAGTAGCTCGTCGATTTCATGGCTTTTCCTCGCTCTGGCATTATCATACAATCTGTATGTATCCTTAATTAACATACAGGCTGCATGTATGCAACAGAAAACCTCCCGCCGCACCAACCGCGAGCGATCCGATACGACGCGCGCTGCGATCCTTGATGCCGCCCGCGGTCTGTTCGTCAGCCGCGGCTACGCGGATACCTCGACGCCCGACATCGTCTCGGCCGCCGGATTGACCCGTGGCGCGCTCTATCACCACTTCGAGGACAAGAAGGCTTTGTTCCGGGCAGTGGCGGAACGGGAGGCGACAGCCGTGGCGGCCGCGATCGAGCAGGCAACGGCCAAGGGTCTCACGGCACGCGAGGCACTGAAGGTCGGTGCCCGCGCCTACTTCGACGCAATGAACCACCCGGGGCGGATTCGCCTGCTCCTGCTCGATGGTCCCGCCGTTCTTGGCAAACACGAGATGATGGCCATCGACGCAGCCAATGCGCAAAGGACGCTCGAAGAGGGTATCGCTGAAGCGATGGCGCCAGCCGCCGTTGCACCCGAAAAGCTCGCGGCCCTGGCCTCGTTGCTCTCGGCCGCCTTCGATCGTGCGGCACTCGACATTGCCGACGGCGCCTCGACAGAACTCTATGCGGAAACGATCGGAACGCTGATCGACCGAATGGTCTCAACCTGATGCCGCCAGTGATGAGGCGACACCCGACGCGCCTTCTCAGCTCACTGCAGCGATTGCCTGGGGCGGGAGTTCGACCAGCGGCGCCGGGATGTCGCAGGTCTTTTCCGGCGACTTGCAGATGTCGGCGATGACGCAGCGCTCACATTCGGGCTTGCGCGCCTTGCAGCAGTAGCGCCCGTGCAGGATCAGCCAGTGATGGGCATGGTAGAGATACTCATCGGGGATGATCTTGATCAGCTTGTCCTCCACCTCGTCCGGGGTCTTGCCCGGCGCCAAACAGAGGCGATTGGCGATGCGCAGGATGTGCGTATCGACGGCGATCGTCGACTGGCCGAAAGCCATGGAGAGCACGACGTTGGCGGTCTTGCGCCCGACACCCGGCAGCGTCACCAACTCTTCGCGCGTGCACGGCACCTCGCCGCCAAAATCCCGGATCAGCTTTTCGCTGAGCGCGATGACATTCTTTGCCTTGTTGCGGAATAGACCGATGGTCTTGATGTAATCCCTGACCTTCTCCTCGCCGAGCGCCAGCATCTTCTCCGGCGTGTCGGCGATGGCGAAAAGCGCCCGCGTCGCCTTGTTGACGCCGGCATCGGTCGCCTGGGCCGAGAGGGCGACGGCAACGACAAGCGTGAATGGATTGACGTGCTCCAGTTCGCCCTTCGGTTCGGGGCGCTGGATCGAGAAGCGGCGAAAGATCTCCTTCAGCTCGTCCTGGCTGTAGAGGCTCTTGACCCGCGGCGTGGCGCGGCGGCTCGTCTTGGGTTTTGCGGCGCTGACAGGCAGTTTCGGCTTCACGTTTTTCATGATGCATCTATAGTCAATGGTCATGAACAATGGCAACGCCACCGCCCCTTCTGAGGACACGCCGGTCTTTTCAGCCGAGCTCACGCCCCACCGTTCCCTCGGACGGCGCGGCGTCAAGGTCCTCTTCCTGATTGCCGGGCTGCTCAGCCTGGTGCACGCCTTCGTCTTTCTGGTCATCGGCGCCTGGCCGATCGTGTTCTTCTTCGGCCTCGACTACCTGCTGCTGTTTGGCGCCTTCTGGCTGAACAACCACTCGGCACTCAGCCGCGAAGAAGTCAGCGTCTCGAGGACCGGCGTTGCCGTGCGTAAGTACACGCCATCAGGGCGGATGACCGAACATCGCTTCAATCCGTTCTGGGCGCGCCTCAACGTCGCCCGGCATCAGGAGATCGGCATTGTCTCAATGACGATCAGCGGTGGCGGCAGACGGACCGATATCGGCTCGTTTCTCAATCGCGACGACCGTGAGACCTTCGCGCTTGCCCTTTCCGGCGCGCTTGCCACCGTTCGCCGCCGCTGACGCCCCACCTTTGGGATCGATCGGCCATTGGCCACGCGCGCCGGAACGTCGCGTTCTTTCAAGTTTCGGGTGGCTGCAGTGACCGGCAAATGCTTACCTGTGCATGACAGGAGAACAGCCATGAACATTGCGACATCCGTACCCACCGACATCACGCCGAAAGGCACCGACTACGATACGGTCAGCCGCGTGATCGAAATGCTCACCGAGGACTATCGCGACCAGCCGTCGCTCGAAACGGTGGCGCGGCGGCTGAAGCAGTCGCCGACGCAACTCCAGAAGGTCTTCACCCGTTGGGCCGGGCTGTCGCCGAAGGCTTTCCTGCAGGCGGTGACCCTCGACCATGCCAAGCGGCTGCTGCGCCAGGAGGACATGCCGCTGCTGGAGACGAGCATCGAGGTCGGGCTGTCGGGACCAAGCCGGCTGCATGACCTTTTCGTCACCCACGAGGCGATGTCGCCGGGGGAATGGAAGGCACGCGGCGCGGGTCTCGTCATCCGTTACGGCTATCACCCCTCGCCCTTCGGCACGGCGCTGGTCATGATCACCGACCGGGGACTGGCGGGCCTTGCCTTCAATGATGCCGGCGGCGAGCAGGCGAGTTTCGAGGACATGGCGCATCGTTGGCCGAACGCCAGCTACATCGAGGACAGCGCCGCAACCGCGCAATATGCCGCGCGTATTTTCGACCCCTCGCGCTGGCGCGCGAACGAACCGCTTCGCATCTTCCTGATCGGCTCCGATTTCCAGATCAGGGTCTGGCAGGCGCTGTTGAAGATCCCGCTCGGCTGCGCCACGACCTATTCGAACATTGCCGGGCAGATCGGCCAGCCGACGGCCTCACGCGCGGTGGGTGCCGCCGTCGGGCGCAACCCGATCTCCTTCGTCGTCCCCTGCCACAGGGCGCTTGGCAAGAGCGGCGACCTCACCGGCTATCACTGGGGACTGACGCGCAAGCGCGCCATTCTCGGCTGGGAGGCCGGCAAGACGGAAGGCGGCCCAGGCTGAGTTTGGAAGCTGTACAAGACCGGGATGAAAGCCGCTTCGGCTAAAGTCCAGAAACAAAAAGGGGCGCCGAGCGCCCCTTTTAAGTTCTGCATTCGTTGGGCTCAATGGGCGCCAGACATGTCGCCCAGCACTTCCTTGGAAGCGACCGTCGAGTCGGCGTTGAGCTTGTAGACCATCGGCACGCCGGTCGCGAGATTGAGCCTCAGGATCTGTTCCTTGGTCAGACGGTCGAGCACCATGACCAGCGAGCGCAGCGAGTTGCCATGGGCGGCGACGAGCACCTTCTGGCCCGAGAGCACACGCGGCAGGATTTCGGTGAGGTAGTATGGCCAGACGCGGGCGCCGGTGTCACGCAGGCTTTCGCCACCCGGAGGCGGAACGTCGTAGGAGCGGCGCCAGATATGCACCTGCTCTTCGCCCCACTTCTCGCGGGCATCATCCTTGTTGAGGCCCGAGAGATCGCCATAGTCGCGTTCGTTCAGCGCCTGGTCGCGGATCGTTTCCAGCGACGACTGGCCGACAGCGTCGAGCACGAACTGGCAGGTGCGCTGTGCGCGGATGAGGTCCGAGGTAAAGGCAATGTCGAACTTGATGCCGTAATCGGCGAGCGCCTTGCCGCCAGCCTTGGCTTCCGCGACGCCAAGTTCCGTCAGGTCCGGATCACGCCAGCCAGTAAACAGGTTCTTCAGGTTCCAGTCGCTCTGGCCGTGCCGGACGAGGACGAGGGTGCCGCTCATATCGAATTCCCCTTGAGACTTGAGAGAGTGAGAAGGTCAGTTGAGCCCGAGAACATCGAGCATGGAATAGAAGCCGGGCTTCTGGCTGCGGGCCCAGAGCGCGGCCGTAACAGCGCCGCGCGCGAAGATCGAGCGATCCGTTGCGCTGTGCGACAGGGTCACCTGCTCGCCTTCGCCGGCGAGGATGACGGAATGCTCGCCGATGACGGAACCACCGCGCAGGGTGGCAAAGCCGATCGAACCGACCGGACGCGGGCCCGTATGGCCGTCGCGCACCCGCACCGAATGCTCGGCAAGGGCGATATCGCGCCCCTTTGCCGCAGCTTCGCCGAGAAGCAACGCCGTTCCCGACGGCGCGTCCACCTTGTGCTTGTGGTGCATTTCGAGGATTTCGATGTCCCAGGCAGCGGGACTCAGCGCACGCGCGGCCTTTTCCGTGAGAACGCCGAGCAGGTTCACGCCGAGGCTCATATTGCCAGACTTGACGACGCGGGCGTGGCGTGCGGCGGCGCGGATCTTTGCGTCATCGTCGGCCGAGCAGCCTGTGGTGCCGATGACGTGTACGATGCGGGCCTGGGCGGCAAGCCCGGCAAACTCGACCGTGCCGGCCGGCGCCGTGAAGTCGAGCACGCCTTCGGCCTCGACGAAAGCTTCAAGCGGCTGTTCAGTGACCGGAACGCCGATCGGGCCGAGACCGGCGAGTTCACCAGCGTCGCGGCCGATGAAAGGAGAGCCCGGCCGCTCGACCGCCGCATGCAGACGAACGCCCTCCATCGCGTGCACGGTCCGGATCAGCGTCTGCCCCATGCGGCCTGCCGCGCCCACCACCACGAGCTTCATATCGTTTGCGCCCATCGGTGACTTCCTTCTCGTCCGCTTCTAGATTTCGACGCCGGCCGGCGTTTCGGGGGATTCGCCCTCGGGAGACTGGCCCTGGAGGTTGTGGAGGCGAGCGTAAAGACCGTCCGGGCGTCGTGCAAGATCGGCGTGCGTGCCCTCCTCGACGACCGACCCATCCTTCATCACGATGATCTTGTCGGCATTGACGACGGTCGACAGCCTATGGGCGATGACGATCACCGTGCGACCGCTCATGGCGTGGTCCAGCGCCTTCTGTACGGCGGCTTCCGATTCCGTGTCGAGCGCCGAAGTGGCCTCGTCGAGCAGCAGAATGGGCGCGTTGCGCACGAGCGCGCGGGCGATCGACAGGCGCTGGCGCTGGCCGCCGGAGAGCGTCATGCCGTTCTCGCCGACCGGCGTGTCGTAGCCCTGTGGCTGCGCCAGAATGAAGTCATGGGCATAGGCAAGCCTTGCGGCTTCCTCGATCTCCGCATCGGTCGCATCGATCCGGCCGTAGCGGATATTGTCGCGGATCGACCCTTCGAAGAGATAGGGCTGCTGCGAAACATAGGCGATGCCCTTGCGCAGCGACTGCTTGGTGACGTCGGCGATATCCTGGCCATCGATCAGGATCTGGCCGGAGAGCGGATCATAGAATCGTGGAATGAGGCTGATGACCGTCGACTTGCCGGCCCCCGACGGGCCGACCAGCGCCGTCGTCTTGCCGCCTTCGGCAATGAAGCTGACCCCCTTCAGGACCTCGTCGCCATTGGCGTACTGGAAGCGGACATCACGCAGCTCGACCGCCGCATCGGTGAAAGCCAGTTCCTTGGCATCCGGCTTGTCGCGCTGGTGCGGCACGGTATCGAGAATCTCGTAGACCATGCGGGCGTTGACAACGGCGCGCTCGAGCGAGACCTGCAGGCGTGCCAGGCGGCGCGCCGGATCATAGGCCATCAACAGCGCGACCACGAATGCGAAGAAGGCACCAGGCGGCACGTCGGCATAGATCGCACGGAAGGCGGAATAGGCAAGCACCGCGGAAATCGCGAGACCGGCGAAGGTTTCGGTCATCGGCGCTGTGCGCTCGCTGAGCCGGGCGATGCGGTTTGCGCGATTTTCGGCGCGGTCGATGATCGCCTCGACCTTGCCACGCAGCTCGCTCTCCATGGTGAAGGCCTTCACGATCGTAATGCCCTGGATCGTCTCCTGCATCGCGCCGAGAACCCGGCTGTTGACCTCGATCGCCTCGCGCGTTGCCGAGCGCAAGCGCCTTGAGATGTAGCGCAGGCCCAAAAGCAGCGGTGGCGCCGCGACAAAGACGATGATCGACAGCAGCCAGTCCTTGGCGAACATCACGCCGATGAGACCGATGAGGGTGAGAAGATCGCGGGCAATCGAGGTGACGGTCAGGTTGAGAACGTCGCGAATGCCGCTGACGTTCTGGCTGACCTGCGCCGCCAGTTGCGCCGACCGTGTCTCGTTGAAATAGCCGACGCTGAGCGCCATCAGATGGGCATAGAGCCGGCGCTGGTAGCGCGCGACGATGTTGTTGCCGATCTTCGACAGCGCCACAGCCTGCCCGTAGGTGGCGAAACCGCGCAAGACGAAGGCACCGAGGATTGCAACGCAGACGAGAACAACGATATCCGCCCGCTTGTTGGCAAAGGCCTCGTTGATCACCGTTTCCATGATCGAAGCGGTAAAGCCTGTCGTCACAGCGACGACAGCCAGGCAGGCGATGGCAAAAGCGTAACCGCGAATGTGGTCGCGACCGTTTTCTGCAATGACCCGCTTCAGGACCCCGCTGATCGTTTCGGAGTCAACCGCGTGCTGTTTTCTATTGCTGGCGCTCAAAAAGCCCGTCTTCCCTGGACCCAATCTGAAGAGCCGTTGCCCGGCCCGACCTTTCCGGGGCTCTATAGTGCTTTGTTGTCGCTTTGGCGAGTCTTTGCGCGCGCTGGGCTCTCAGCTTCTCCAGCGGCGTCCCTCCGTTGCAACACCGAAATCCCGCGGCGTGCGGGCAAAGGCGGCAAGGCCCGACAGTGCCGCCATCGGATGAATGACGGCAAAAGTCGGGATCGTCTTCATCAGGGCCGTGTGCGGCGCCTTGTCTTCGAAAGCCGCACGGAATGGCGACTTCAACAGCGCCGGCAGGATCTTCTGCGAAATGCCACCGGCGAGGAACACGCCGCCGCGGGCCATGAAGATGAGCGCCATGTCGCCGGCAACGCGGCCGAGATAGGTGCAGAACAGTGATACCGTCTCGATCGCCGCCCGATCGCTTTCAGCAAGCGCGCTGGTCGTCACTTCGGCCGGATCGTTGAGCACCGGATCCACGCCATCAGCGGCACAGACGGCGCGATAAAGGTTCATGATGCCGCGGCCACACAGGATCTGTTCGCCGGCCATGCGGCCCTCGATCGGCTCGAGGAAGGGCCAGATCTGGAAATCGCGTTCGGTGCGCGGGCCGATGTCGACATGGCCGCCTTCGCCCGGCACGGGGAACCAGGTGTGCTGGGCAAAGACCAGCCCGCCGACGCCCAGACCCGTTCCCGGGCCAAGCACGACGCGCGAGGTCAGCGGACGCACGCTGCCGCCGCCGATCTGCACCAGATCCTCGTCGGCAGGTGCTGCAACGGCGAGCGCCTGCGCCTCGAAATCGTTGATGATCAGCACGTCCTCAAGGCCGAGGCTCGAGAGCATGTCCTTCGGTCGGATGACCCAGCCCGCATTGGTGAGCGGGATCTCGTCGCCCCGGATCGGCCCGGCAACGGCGAGGATGGCAGAACGCGGATGAACCGACGTCTTGTCGAGGATGCTCTTTTGCATCGCTTCCTCGATCGTCGCGAAATCGCCGGTCTTGACCGGCGGCAGTTGCTTCGGCTCGGCAAAGGCGTCGAGCAAGAGGGCAAATCGCGCGTTGGTGCCGCCGATATCGCCGATCAGGATCGGAAACGGGAAGCTGTTGTCGCTGGTGCCGGGCATTGCAAGATCCATCCTGATCGTCGTGGCAGGGATAGCGTTGTCTATCAGCTAGAACGGGAGGAGGAAAAGTGTTTGCGTTTTCTGACCCCCATCCCGCTTCTGATTTGTAAGCGCGATCTCGTTTATGATTTTGAGTTGAAGTCGACCAACTGCTCGGCCGTCGCCTGGTTCAGCGCCATCGGAATGTCGTAGACGATCGCCAGCCGCATCAGCGCCTTGACGTCCACGTCATGCGGCATCGCCGTCAGCGGGTCGACGAAGAAGATCAGCAGTTGCACCTCACCGGTCGCGATCATCGCGCCGATCTGCTGGTCGCCGCCGAGCGGGCCGCTCTTCAGGCGGGTGATGTCGAGCCCGGGGCAGACCTCCAGGACCCGCCCCCCGGTCGTGCCGGTCGCGACGATCCGCCACTCGGCGAGAACCGCCTCGTGCGCCTTGGCAAAGGCCGCAAGATCGTCCTTCTTCTGATCATGAGCGATCAGGGCAACGCATTTCCGATCCGCCATTCGGGCCTCGCATCAATCTTTAAATCGATTTGAATGCCCTATACATGAGCGCCGCGGAATTGGGAAGGCGGAAGCCCGCCTCCCGATCGCGCCCACTGACCTATTGCAGCGTCGGGCGCGCCACCGGCACGGGAATATCGGCGGGCGGCACGTCGCCGGCGGCGGCGCCGATGACCTGCTCTATGCCCTGCTCCGCCGGAGCAGGTGCGGCGGCCCGATAAGCCGTGCCGAAGGTTGCGGCCTGTTCAGACGCCGGTGCAGGACCGTTCAGTACCAGTGCGCAGGCCTTCGGCAGATCGGCAAGCGTCGTCAGGCGCGGCTTCACCGGCTTTTCGCCCGGCTTCTTCTTCGGCTTTGCCCAAGGCTCGTCCGTAAACCACCAGGCGAGCGACTTGTCGCAGCCATCGCCCGCAGGCACCGCCGCCTGGTCCTTGCAGGTGGTCGCGCCCTGAGGGCATTTGATGCGGATGTGGAAGTGATAGTCATGGCCGTAGATCGGCCTGACCTTGCCGAGGTCCGAACGGTCGCCGGTCCAGGTGTCGCAGAGCTTCTTCTTGATCGCCGGATTGACGAAGACACGTTCCACCTGCGGGTAGCTGGCCGCCAGCATGATCAGCTGCGCGTGTTTCGGCGTCCAGACCGAGCGGTCGATCGTCAGGAACTTGTCCTTCTGCAGCATCGAGGTCGCGGAGATATCCTCGCGCTCGCGGTAGCTGAGCGTTTTCTGCGGCATCGGCGTCAGCCAGATATCGGCATCGAGGCCGATCTGGTGGGACGCATGGCCCGAGAGCATCGGACCACCGCGTGGCTGCGAGATGTCGCCAAGCAGCAGCCCCGGCCAGCCGACCTTCTCGGATGCATCGTGCGAAAATTTCTCGATCAGCGAAATCATCTGCGGGTGGCCCCAGCGCCGGTTGCGCGACAGCCGCATCGCCTGCCAGGTCGGCCCGTCCGTCGGGATGGCAACACCGCCGGCAAGGCAACCCTTGGCGTAGAAACCATAGGAGTTCGGCGCCATCTCGGCTGGCAGCGATTTGGCACCGAACAGCGCCTTGGCCGGTGTCTCGTCCGCAGCCGCGTTGTCGGCAATCAGAAGGCTTGTTCCAAGCATCAGCGCCAGAAGCGCTGAGCCGCAACGTCGAAGTGGAGCAACCATGTCATTTCGTCCCGTTCATGTCTCGCGAACATCGTGCCGGCGCGCGGCGCGCCCTGTTCAACGAACCCCTATCCTAAGGTCCCGCCATTGCCTCAGCCTTGCGGTTCACGCCCACGTGAATCACCGGGATGTGACGCAAAAATTTTGCCTGATTTGCGGCGGCGCCTGTCAATTGCCCCGATTTCGCCTATGCTCTCGAAAAGAAGATCGTAATATAAAGGGGTACGGGCTGGATGCCATATTTCTGCAGGACCATGAAACCCGGCCTTGCCGCCACGCTTCTTTCGGCCATCCTTCTTGCTCCTCCTGCAGCCCATGCCCAAGAACAGCCCGTCTGGCGCCATGGCACGTCATCAATCGGCGAGCTGAAATACAAGCAGGGCTTTTCCCGTTTCGACTACGTCAATCCCGATGCGCCCAAGGGCGGAGAGCTCAAGCTCTCGGAAAACGGCACCTTCGACACGTTCAATCCGATCCTCTCCAAGGGCGAGGCGGCGTCCGGCGTCCAGTCCCTGGTCTTCGACACGCTGCTGAAATCCGCCGAGGACGAGATCACCACCGCCTACGGTCTCCTGGCCGAGGGCGTCTCCTATCCCGACGATATTTCGTCCGCCACGTTTCGCCTACGCGCTGAAGCCAAGTGGGCCGACGGCAAACCGGTGACCCCGGAGGACGTCATCTTCTCTCTCAACATGGTGAAGGAGCACAACCCACTCCTGTCCAACTACTACCGCCATGTGATCGCTGCGGAAAAGACCGGCGAGCGTGACGTTACCTTCCGCTTCGATGAGAAGAACAACCACGAACTGCCGAACATTCTCGGCCAGTTCCCGATCGTGCCGAAACACTGGTGGGAAGGTCAGGACGACAAGGGCAACAAGCGCGACATCAGCCGCACGACGCTGGAACCGGTCATGGGCTCCGGCCCGTACAGAATAGCTTCGTTCCAGGCCGGCGGCTCGATCCGGTTCGAACTCCGGGACGACTATTGGGGCAAGAACCTCAACGTCAATGTCGGGCAATACAATTTCGGGGTGATCAGCTACGCCTTCTTCACGGACAGAAACGTGCAGTTTGAAGCCTTTCGCGCCGGCAACGTTGATTTCTACCAGGACAACAGCGCCAGCCATTGGGCAACGGCCTATGACTTCCCGGCAATGAAGGACGGCCGCGTCATCCGCGAGGAGATCGAGAACCCCTTGCGCGCAACCGGCATCATGCAGGCCTTCGTGCCGAACATGCGCCGCGACAAGTTTAAAGATCAGCGCGTGCGCGAGGCCTTGAACTACGCCTTCGACTTCGAGGACCTGAACCGCAGCCTCGCCTATAACGCCTTCCAGCGCGTCGACAGCTATTTCTGGGGCACCGAGCTTGCGTCTTCCGCACTGCCCGAGGGCCGCGAGAAGGCAATCCTCGAGGAACTGAAGGACAAGGTTCCCGCCGACGTCTTCACCACGCCCTACACCAACCCCGTCAACGGCGAACCGCAGAAGGTGCGCGACAACCTGCGCAAGGCGCTCGACCTGTTCAAGCAGGCCGGATACGAGCTCAAGGGCAATCGCCTGATCAACACGAAGACCGGCGAGCCCTTCAGCTTCGAGCTGCTTTTGTCGAACCCGTCTTTCGAGCGAACCGTCACGCCGTTCGTCAACAGCGTGAAGAAGATCGGCATCGATGCGCGCATCCGTACCGTCGACGATTCGCAATACACCAATCGCGTCAGAAGCTTCGACTACGACATGATCTATGGCATCTGGGCGCAGACACTGGTGCCCGGTAACGAACAGATCGATTACTGGGGCTCATCCTCGGTCAACCAACAGGGATCGAGAAACTATGCCGGTATCGCCGATCCGGCCATCGATGAACTGATCCGCAGGATCATCTTTGCACCGAACCGCGAAGAACTGGTGGCAACGACGCGCGCGCTCGATCGCGTTCTTCTCGCCCATCACTATGTGGTGCCGCTGTTTTATTCGCGGTCCGTGCGTGTCGCCTATTGGAACCACCTCGCCCACACCCAGGAGCTTCCCTATTACGGGACCGGCTTCCCGGATGCATGGTGGTCGAAAAATGCCACTGCCAAATGAAGGTCTTGCACTCCGATGGCGTCTCGATTCCAAATGCGAAAAACGAATCACTGAATCAAGTCCCGATCCGGGGCTGACAGCCACAGGAGACACTGGGATTGAGACACCATAGACGGCATGCCAACGCTTCGCGGGTAAGGGCCACCGCCCACACGTCGATCGAGAGGCGCGTCTGATGGGTGCCTATATCCTGCGCCGCCTGCTTTTGATGATCCCGACGATCTTCGGCATCATGGCGATCTCCTTCATCGTCGTGCAGTTTGCGCCCGGCGGCCCCGTCGAACAGGTCATCTCCGATCTCACCAATGCCGGCGGCTCCGACCGCCTGTCGGGCAGCAGTGGCGACCTGATGCAGGCCGGCGGCGACGAAGGCGGCCGCTATCGCGGCGCGCAGGGGCTCGACCCGGAATTCATCGCCAAGCTTGAAAAGCAGTTCGGCTTCGACAAGCCACCGCTCGAGCGTTTCGCGACGATGATGTGGAACTATCTCCGCTTCGATTTCGGCGAGAGCTTCTTCCGCAACACCTCGGTGATCGATCTCATCAAGGAGAAGATGCCGGTCTCGATCTCGCTCGGCCTCTGGATTCTCCTGTTCTCCTACGCGATCTCGATCCCGCTCGGGATCAAGAAGGCGGTATCCGATGGCTCGGCCTTCGACGTCTGGACCTCCGGCATCATCGTCGTTGGCTATGCCGTGCCGAGCTTCCTGTTCGGCATCCTGCTGATCGTCGTCTTTGCCGGCGGCTCGTTCTTCGACTGGTTCCCGCTGCGCGGCATCGTCTCCGACAACTTCTGGCAATTGCCCTGGTGGCAGAAGATCCTCGACTACATCTGGCACATGACGCTGCCGCTGGTGACGCTGCTGTTGTCAGCCTTTGCGACGACGACGCTGCTCACCAAGAATTCCTTCATCGACGAGATCAAGAAGCAGTATGTCACGACGGCGCGAGCGAAGGGCCTCACCGATCGGCAGGTGCTCTATGGCCATGTGTTCCGCAACGCCATGCTGATCATCATCGCCGGCTTCCCGGGCGCCTTCATCTCGGCCTTCTTTACCGGCTCGCTCTTGATCGAATACATCTTCTCGCTCGATGGTCTCGGCCGCCTCGGCTATGATTCGGTCGTCAAGCGCGACTACCCGATCGTCTTTGCGACGCTCTTCATCTTCTCGCTGATGGGCCTGCTCGTCAGCCTGTTGTCAGACCTCATCTACACCTGGGTCGATCCGCGCATCGATTTCGAGCGGAGGGACGTCTGATGGCAAACGCAACGACCTCTCAGGCAAGCCCCGCGGCAGCGCGACCGCGCGGCTGGCTTTCACCGGTCAACCAGCGGCGCTGGCAGAATTTTAGGGCGAACCGACGCGGCTACTGGTCGCTGTGGATTTTCCTTGCGCTCTTCGGTCTCAGCCTCGTTGGCGAACTGATCGCCAATGACAGGCCGATCGTCGCCTCCTACAAGGGCGAACTTCTGTTCCCTGTTGTCATCGACTACCCGGAGGAAAAGTTCGGCGGCTTCCTTGCCGAGACGGATTATCGCTCCGACTACATACGCGACGAGATCGAGGCCAATGGCTGGATGATCTGGCCGCCGGTGCGCTATTCCTACCAGACGGTCAACTCCAACATCCCGCACTCGGCGCCGACCAAGCCCTTCTGGCTGATGGACAAGGAGGAGCGTTGCTCGGCCTATCCGGAAAAGCTCAACGACCGAAACTGCATCGTCGGCAACCTTAACTGGCTCGGAACCGATGACCAGGCGCGCGATGTGTTTGCACGCATGATCTATGGTTTCCGTATCTCGGTGCTGTTCGGCCTGACGCTCACCATTGCCTCGGCGGTGATTGGCGTTTCGGCGGGTGCCGTACAGGGTTACTTCGGCGGCTGGACCGATCTCCTGATGCAGCGCTTCATCGAGATCTGGTCGTCGATGCCG
The DNA here is from genome assembly GCF_037026475.1 of Ensifer sp. MJa1. Taxonomy (NCBI): domain Bacteria; kingdom Pseudomonadati; phylum Pseudomonadota; class Alphaproteobacteria; order Hyphomicrobiales; family Rhizobiaceae; genus Ensifer; species Ensifer sp. MJa1. The sequence goes on from NZ_JAKUMO010000021.1 coordinate 83,998, forward strand.
GTGCTCTACATCCTGCTCATCATCGCCGCGATCCTGCCGCCGGGCTTCTTCATCCTGCTCGGCATCATGCTCCTGTTTTCCTGGGTCGGCTTTGTCGGCGTGGTGCGCGCCGAGTTCCTGCGGGCGCGCAATTTCGAATATGTGAACGCGGCGCGCGCGCTCGGCGTCGGCAACGGCACGATCATGTACCGGCACCTTCTGCCGAACGCGATGGTGGCGACGCTGACCTTCCTGCCCTTCATTCTCTCCGGCTCGATCACGACGCTGACCTCGCTCGACTTCCTCGGTTTCGGCATGCCGCCGGGCTCGCCCTCGCTGGGCGAGATGATCGCCCAGGGCAAGTCCAACCTGCAGGCGCCGTGGCTGGGGCTGACGGCCTTTTGCGTGATGTCGCTGATGCTGTCGTTGCTGATCTTCGTCGGCGAAGCGACGCGCGACGCCTTCGACCCGAGAAAGACGTTCCGGTGAGCGCGACAATGACAGAACCCCTCCTCTCCGTCCGCGACCTCTCGGTTGCCTTTCACCAGGGCGGCAACACCTCTGTTGCCGTCGACCATATCTCGTTTGAGATCAAGCGCGGGGAGACGGTTGCGCTCGTCGGCGAATCCGGCTCCGGCAAGTCGGTCTCGGCCAATTCGATCCTCAAGCTTCTGCCCTATCCTTCGGCCAGTCATCCGAGCGGCGAGATCGTCTTCAACGGCAAGGACCTGCTGAAGGCCAGCGATGCCGAGCTGCGCCATGCGCGTGGCAACGACATCACCATGATCTTCCAGGAGCCGATGACGTCGCTCAATCCGCTGCACTCGATCGAGCGGCAGATCGGCGAGATACTCGAACTACACCAGGGGCTGGAGGGCGCAGCCAGGCGCACGCGTATCCTCGAACTCTTGAACCAGGTCGGCATCCGCGAGCCGGAGAAGCGCCTGAGCGCCTACCCGCACGAGCTTTCCGGCGGCCAGCGCCAGCGCGTGATGATCGCCATGGCGCTCGCCAACCGGCCCGAGCTTCTGATTGCCGACGAGCCGACGACCGCACTCGACGTGACCGTGCAGGCGCAGATCCTCGAGCTTTTGAAGAAGCTCAAGGACGAACACGGCATGTCGATGCTGTTTATCACCCATGACCTTGGCATCGTGCGCAAGATCGCCGACCGGGTCTGCGTGATGACCAAGGGCAAGATCGTCGAGACCGGTCCGACCGCGGAGATCTTCGCCAATCCGCAGCATGCCTATACGCGCCATCTGCTCGCCTCGGAACCCAAGGGCAATCCGCCACCATCGGACGCAACGAAGCCGATCGTGATGGAGGCCTCGGACATGAAGGTCTGGTTCCCGATCAAGGCCGGCTTCCTGCGCAAGGTGGTCGACCACGTGAAGGCGGTCGACGGCATCGACCTGAAGCTGCGCGCCGGCCAGACGCTCGGCGTCGTCGGCGAATCCGGTTCAGGAAAGACGACGCTGGGTCTGGCGCTGACACGGCTGATCTCGTCGAAAGGCCGCATCGCCTTTGTCGGCAAGGACATCGACCGCTACAGCTTCAACGAGATGCGACCGCTGCGCAACCGCATGCAGATCGTCTTCCAGGATCCCTACGGCTCGCTCAGCCCGCGCATGTCGGTTGCCGACATCATCGCCGAAGGCCTGAAGATCCACGAGCAGTCGCTTTCGGAAAACGAGCGCGACGGGCGCGTTGCCGCCGCACTCGAGGAAGTTGGCCTCGATCCTTCGACCCGATGGCGGTATCCGCACGAGTTCTCCGGCGGCCAGCGCCAGCGCATCGCCATTGCCCGTGCCATGGTGCTGAAGCCGCAATTCGTCATGCTCGACGAACCGACCTCGGCGCTCGACATGAGCGTACAGGCCCAGGTGGTCGATCTCCTGCGCGACCTGCAGAGCAAGCACGACCTCGCCTATCTGTTCATCAGCCACGACCTCAAGGTCGTGCGGGCGCTCGCCAACGAGATGATCGTCATGCGCATGGGCAAGGTGGTGGAACAGGGGCCGGCCGAGCGCATCTTCAATGCGCCGAGCCAGGACTACACCAAGGCGCTGATGGCGGCCGCCTTCAACCTTGAAGCCGTCAATCTCACCGCGATCCGCCAGTAGGTGCCTGTCATGCCCGCAAAAAGCCCCGTCATCGTCGACCTGAAGTTCATTCCGGAAGAAGTGGAGGCGGCACTTCGTGGTGCCTTCCCCGATCGCGAGGTGATCAACCGCGCCGATGCGGTGCACCACAATCGCGATCTCTCCGGGATCGACTATGCGGTGGTGTGGAAATCGGCACCGGATCTGTTCGAGCGGGCGCCGGATCTCAAGGTGGTTTTCTCCGGTGGCGCCGGCGTCGACCACGTGCTGACGCTGCCCGGCCTTCCCGAAGTGCCGCTGGTGCGCTTCGTCGACCAGACGTTGACGACGCGCATGAGCGAATGGGTCGTCATGCAGTGCCTGATGCACCTGCGCCAGCACCGTGCCTACGAGGCCTTGGCGGCCAAGCGCGAGTGGCAGGACCTGACCCAGCCGGAGGCGGTCGACATCACCGTCGGCATCATGGGCATGGGCGTGCTTGGCCAGGACGCTGCCCGCAAACTCTCCATGATGGGCTTCAAGGTGGTGGGCTGGTCGCGCAGCAAGCGGGATGTCGCCGGTATCGAGACCTTCGGCGGCGGCGAACTCGACGCCTTCCTGGCGCGCACCGATTTCCTCGTCGGCCTCTTGCCGCTGACGCCGGATACCCGCGGCATCTTCAATCTGCGCCTGTTTGCCAAGCTCAGCCGCAACGGCCCCTTCGGTGCGCCCGTTTTCATCAATGCGGGCCGTGGTGGCAGCCAGGTCGAGGCCGATATCCTCGACGCCCTCGACAAGGGCGTGCTCGGCAGCGCGTCGCTCGACGTCTTCGAGACGGAACCGCTTTCCCGCGACAGCCGCTTCTGGAGCTTGCCGAATGTCTATGTGACGCCGCATGTGGCGGCATCGTCCGACGTCAAGGCGCTGTTCCGCCATGTCGAGCACCAGATCGCACGACTCGAGAGCGGGCAGCCGCTGGAACACGTGGTCGACAAGGTAGCCGGCTATTGATCAACGGCGTCGGCGGCGCCAAGCACAGGCTTCCCTAGCCCGCCGGTTGACGGCAATCAGGGACGGCGATGGCCCGTAGGCTGCTCGTAGAGCCAGCCAATGCGCTTGATCGAGGCCTCAAGCCCCTCGCGCGCAACGGTCATCGTGTGGCCGTTGGCATGGATCAGGGTTTCGTCGTCTTCCATCAGTGCCACATGGCCCTTCCAGAAGACCAGATCGCCGCGCTTGAGCTCCTCGCGGGCGATCGGCGTCCCGAGACCCGCGGCCTGCATATCGGAATCGCGCGGCGCTTGTCTGCCGACCATCATCATCGACAGCTGCACAAGGCCGGAGCAATCGATGCCGAAGCCGGAGCGCCCACCCCAGAGATAGGGCGTCTCGACGAAGCGGGCCGCGACAGAAACATAGTCTCCCGGCACGACGCTGCCGATCTCGATCACGTGATTGGCGATGACCGCCTGGCCGCCATCGAGCAGAAAATAGCGCGTGCCCCGGGTCTCGCGCTCATCGACAACCGTCAGCCGGCTGCCCATGGACAGCGGATAGACGGTCGGAAAGCGCAGATCGTGGCCGCTATAGACGAAGGTGCGCGGAGCGGAAACGATGTGTGTCGGGCTTTTGATGACCGGCGCGAGGCAATACTCCGGCAGATAGCCGACATAGCCGTCGAGATCGGCCTTCACCCAGCACCAACTCTCCTTCGTGTCGAGAACCCGGACCGTTTCGCCGAGCAGGAGCTCGGTGTCCGTGCCGCAGGCAAGATCGGGCCTGGCGCGCAGCGGCGCCACCGGCACCGAGACCCGGGCGACACTGCCCTCGACATAGCGCTCAGCCTCCACGACACCGCGAAGGCGGCTCTCTGCGAGGTCGGCTCGATAGGCATTCAGGCGGCGATCGGGAAGTGTCGACATGGCTACTCACTTAGGCTGTTTGCGACCCTGATCAATGATCAGGTCGCCGAATTTCTCAAGATAAAGAGCACCGTCAACTGTCCTTTTGATGACGACATTGCGGCGGTCGCGTTCATCGCGGACACGGTCGACGAGACCAAGGGCGCCCATCGTGTCCAGTGCGCGGGTAATGACCGGCTTGGTGACGCCGAGCGTTGCAGCCAGGCCGCGGACGGTGTGCGGTGGCGGCACGAGGTAGATATGCAGGAGGATCGCCAGCTGGCGCAAGGTCAGATCGCGGCTGTCGACGCGAACCTGGGCGAGCGACACCGAGTGCCAAAGCCCAAGGGCCTGGGAGGGTGTAAGCTCGATCGGCAATGGCGGCTCCTGCGTGTGAAACTGATCCGCCACGATAGCGGCGGATCATTACGCAAGCGTTTCTTTTTGCCGGCCGTTTCGACGCGGCTATTTCGCCATCTTCTGGACGTGGTGGTAGAGCGCCCGGATCGCCTGGGCCTCGCCGCCGACCGGCGAATGCGGCCGTTCCGACTGCGCCCAGCCGAAGATGTCGAAATGCACCCAGCTCTTGGCATTGGTGACGAAGCGCCGGAGGAAGAGCGCCGCGGTGATCGATCCGGCCATGCCGCCAGAGGGCGCGTTGGTGAGATCGGCGATGCGGGCCGAGACGTCCTTGTCGTAACCGGAATAGAGCGGCATGCGCCACATCGGATCGTCGACCTCAAGACTCGCTTCGAAAAGATCGTGGGCGAGCTCGGCATCGTCGGTGAAGTATGGCGGCAGGTCAGGGCCCAGCGCCACGCGGGCGGCGCCTGTCAGCGTTGCCATGTCGACCAGCAGGTCGGTCTTTTCCTCGTCGGCATAGGCGAGCGCGTCGGCAAGGATCAAGCGTCCCTCGGCGTCGGTGTTGTCGATCTGCACCGTCAGGCCCTTGCGGCTGCGGTAAATGTCGCCGGGGCGGAAGGCATTGGCGGAAATCGAATTTTCGACCACCGGGACGATGACGCGCAGATCGACCTTGAGCTTGGCGTCCATGATCATCAGCGCCAGACCGAGCACGTTGGCGGCACCGCCCATGTCCTTCTTCATCAGGAGCATGGAGGAAGCCGGCTTGATGTCGAGGCCGCCGGTATCGAAGCAGACGCCCTTGCCGACGAGCGTTACCTTCTTGTGCCCCTTCTTGCCCCAGCGCAGTTCGAGAAGGCGCGGCGCCTCGGCGCTGGCGCGGCCGACGGTGTGGACCAGCGGGAAGTTCTGCGTCAAAAGCGCCTCGCCCGTGATGACAGAGACGTCAGCCTTGTAGTGGGTGGCAAGCGCACGGAAGGCAGCCTCGAGCGCCTCCGGCCCCATGTCGTTGGTCGGCGTGTTGATGAGGTCGCGCGCCAGGAAGACGCCGGCGAGTTGCCGTTTGATGTCCGTCGCATCGGCGTCAACAGGGATCAGAAGGGTCGGCGGCTCACCCTTGGCGGATTTGTAGCGTTCGAAGCGATAGGAGCCGAGGCCGTAGCCGAGCGCCAGCCGGTTGGCGGTGAGCGGCGCCGTTTCGATGTGCCACTTACCTGCTGGCAGCGCCCGCGCAAGCTTGCCGGTCAGGAACGGCGCTTCCGAGGGATTGTTGCCGAGGCCGAAGAGCGCGCCGCCGAGATGACCGTCCTCGGACGGGATCAACAGCACCGCCCCCGCATCGGCGGTGAAGCCAGCCTTGCGCGCCCAGTCCAAAGCGATCGGGTCGATCGTCCCCGTCTCGATATGCGCCGGCGTGACCGCGAAGATCGGCAGGGTCTTGCCGGCGCTGGTGTTGAACGGCGACGGCCGCTCGATGAACTGATAGGGAGCCATGAAAGTCCTCGGCTTACAGAGATGGAATCGCGCCATTAACGCTCTGTTAGGGTTAACAGATTATTGCTGGAGTGAAAGTTGCGCCGGTGTTGTCTGAAGTTCAGGTGCGCGAATGCATGCTGGGGACACTCATGGCCATACGCACGACCTCATCCTCGAAAGCCGCTTATCTCCTCCAGGGCGCGGCGATAGCGCTGTTGGCGCTTTCGCTGACCGGCTGCGCCAACCAGCCGAAGAAGGAACTGACCACCGGCTCTATTCCAAGTACGTCGAAGGCGGTGCAGTCGATGACGGCGACAGAGCTTTCGCAAGCCGCCGAAAGCATCGGCCAGGCCTACGAGAAGAACCCTAGAGATCGCGACGCGGGTCTCAACTACGCCAATCTGCTGCGCATGACCGGCCGCAACGAACAGGCGCTTGCGGTCATGCAGCAGGTTGCGATCAACCACCCGGCGGACCGTGAAGTGCTCGGTGCTTACGGCAAGGCGCAGGCCGCAGCCGGCCAGCTCGATCAGGCATTGGCAACCATTGGCCGCGCCCAGACACCCGATCGTCCCGACTGGAAACTGAAGTCGGCCGAGGGCGCCATCCTCGACCAGCTTGGGCGGCCCCAGGAAGCGCGCACGCGCTACCGCGAAGCGCTCGACCTCAAGCCGAACGAACCGTCGGTGCTTTCCAATCTCGGCATGTCCTATCTCTTGACCAAGGATCTTCGCACCGCCGAGACCTATCTGAAATCGGCAGCCGGGCAGCCTGGTGCCGACAGCAGCGTGCGCCAGAACCTTGCACTCGCCGTCGGGCTGCAGGGACGTTTCCAGGAGGCCGAGACCATCGCTCGCCAGGAGCTCTCCAGCGAACAAGCCGAAGCGAACGTCGCCTATCTGCGTTCCATGCTGTCGCAACAGGGAGCGTGGAAACAGCTGGCCAAGGCCGACGAAGCCAAGACGAATTAGAGCCCCTGCCGGAATCAAAGCACCAGCGTATCTTCCGCGCGTCCAAGTGAACGCACGCCGCAGCAGGGCACATCGGCAAGTAGCGTTCCCCAACCTATCTCTTCGTCAGACGGACGTGCGCGACGCGAAAGCCGCCACACAATGGTGCGCGGGTCAGAACGCCAGGTCGTCAGAACTTGTCGGCGACCTGGATGCCGGCAGGCCCGAGGATGACGGCGACCAGCACGGGCAGGAAGAACAGGATCATCGGCACCGTCAGCTTCGGTGGCAGCGCCGCGGCTTTCTTCTCGGCCGCCGTCATGCGCGCATCGCGGCTTTCCTGCGCAAGGACGCGCAGGGCCTGGGCGATCGGCGTACCGTAGCGGTCGGCCTGGATCAGCGCCTGGACCACCGACTTTACCTCATCAAGCCCGGTGCGCTGACCGAGATTGTCGAGCGCAACGCGACGATCCGGCAGGAATGAAAGTTCCGCGGTGGTCAATACCAGTTCTTCCGCCAATGGCTGCGACTGAGCCGCGATTTCGTCGGCCACGCGCCGCATCGCCTGTTCCATCGAAACACCCGATTCAACGCAGATCAAAAGAAGATCCAGCGCGTCCGGCCAGGCGCGACGCAACGATGTCTGACGTTTGGAGACGGCGTTTGCCACGACGATGTTCGGTGAATAGAAGCCCAGATAGGCGAAGCCGATGGCAAAAAACAGCCGCACCATAAGGGGTTTGTCGGCAAAGTTGCCGAGCACGAAAATGTAGGCTATGGCGACGATCAGAAACAGGAAAGGCAGGCAGAAGCGCGCGAACAGAAAGGTGTTGAGGGCGTTCTGCGAACGGTAGCCGGCCATCTTCAACCGGTTCACCGTGTTGTCGTCCACCAGTGCCGTGCGCAGGTTGAGACGTTCGACGATCTGGCGAATGGAGGCATTGTTCTGTCCGCGCAAATTCGCCCGGCCGCTCTGGGCTTCCACAAGCCGCGCGCGTTCCCGTGCCCGGATCTGCTCGCGCTCGCTCGCGACCGACTTCATGCGCTTTCCAAGGTCGCCGCGCTCGAAGAACGGCACGACGAGCGAGTAGAACGTCGCAAGCACGGCCAGCGAAACCAGGACGGCGATGACGACGTTCGGATCGGTCAGTGTCGCGATCAGGTCCTTGTCCATCGGCGCCCTCAGATATCGAAGTTGATCATGTTGCGCATCACCATGATGCCGACGCTCATCCAGAAGAGACCACCGCCGAGAATCAGGTGACCACGCGGATCGGTGAACAGGACCATGATGTAGTCGGGCGACGTCAGGTAGACGAGCAGGGTGACGATGAACGGCAGGGCGCCAATGATGCAAGCCGATGCCTTCGCCTCCATCGACATCGCGCTGACCTTCGCCCTCATCTTCTTGCGCTCGCGCAGGACTCGCGACAGGTTGCTGAGGGCTTCGGAAAGATTGCCGCCCGCCTGCGCCTGAATGGCAATGACGATCGCGAAGAAATTCACCTCGGGCATGGGAACGGTGTTGACCATGCGGGCGCAGGCTTCGCTGACACTCAACCCCACCTGCTGTGATTCCACCACGCGGCGAAACTCGGTCTTCACCGGCTCCTGTCCGTCAGCGGCGATGAGGCGGAGGGCGTCATTGAGGGGAAGACCCGACTTGATCGAGCGGATCATGACTTCGAGCGCGTTCGGAAACTCCTCGAGGAACTTCTTGCAGCGGCGCTTGACCAGGAAGCCGACAAACCAGCGCGGCAGACCGAGAACGGCGATCAAGGCAATGCCGGCGCCGACTGGCAGCCCCGCACCCATCGTGATCGCGACGAAAAAGGCAAAGACGCCGAAAATTGCGCTGAACAGATAGAAACGTCCCAGGGAGATCGAGAGATCCGCCTGGGTCAGGCGCACCTTCATCGAGGGGGATGACTTGGCCGAGCGTTCCTGTTGCTTCTTTTCGAGTTCCTTCAGCGAATCCTGAACGGACTTGCGCCGCTTCGACAATTCGCTCATGCGGTCTCGCGCTGCCTTGATCTTGGCGCGGTCGGTTTCCGCCGCGCCGATCTTGCGCACGCGGCCTTCTGCCTTCTTTTCGGTTTCGATGCGCGAGAACAGCAAGCCATAGGCAAGTGCTGCCGCCGAAATGGCAACGAGGGCGGCCAATGCCAGGACGGTGATGTCTATTCCGAACATCGCGGCTCCTAGTTCTTTTCCATCGCGTCGAGCGTGGTTGCCAGGCGCTTGTCCTCGTTGAAGTAGCGGGCGCGGTCCCAGAAATGCGGGCGGCCGATGCCGGTCGAAACGTGGCGCCCGATGATCTTCCCACCGGCGTCCTCGCCCTCGATTTCGTAGCGCAGCAGGTCCTGGGTGATGATGACGTCGCCTTCCATGCCCACCACCTCGGTGATGTGGGTGATCCGGCGGGAGCCGTCGCGCAGGCGCGACGCCTGGATGATCACATCCACCGATCCGGAGATGATCTCGCGCACGGTCTTGGCCGGCAGCGTATAGCCGCCAAGAGCGATCATCGATTCCATGCGGCTCAGGCATTCGCGCGGCGTATTGGCGTGGATCGTGCCCATCGATCCGTCGTGGCCCGTGTTCATCGCCTGCAACAGGTCGAAGACCTCAGGGCCGCGCACTTCGCCGACGATGATGCGTTCGGGGCGCATGCGCAGGCAGTTCTTGATGAGGTCACGCATGGTGATCTCGCCTTCGCCTTCGATGTTCGGCGGGCGTGTTTCCAGGCGCACCACATGCGGCTGTTGCAGCTGCAGTTCGGCCGTGTCCTCGCAGGTGATGACCCGTTCGTCGGTGTCGATGTAGCGTGTCAGGCAGTTGAGCAGCGTCGTCTTGCCCGAACCGGTACCGCCCGAAATGACGATGTTGCAGCGGACGCGGCCAATGATCTGCAAGAGAACGGCGCCTTCCGGCGTTATCGAGCCGAAGCGGACGAGCTGCTCCAGCGTCAGCTTGTCCTTCTTGAACTTGCGGATGGTCAGCGCCGTACCGTCGATCGCCAGCGGCGGAGCAATGACGTTGACGCGCGAACCATCAGGCAAGCGGGCGTCGCAGATCGGACTCGATTCGTCCACGCGGCGACCGACCTGGCCGACGATGCGCTGGCAGATCGACAAGAGCTGCGCATTGTCGCGAAACCGGATTTCCGATTCCTGCACCTTGCCGCCGACTTCGATGAAGGTCTGGCCGGCACCGTTGACCATGATGTCGGCGATATCGTCACGAGCAAGCAGCGGCTCGAGCGGGCCGTAACCCAGCACGTCGTTGCAGATGTCGTCGAGCAGTTCCTCCTGCTCGGAGATCGACATCGCAAAGTTCTTGATCGTGATGATGTCGTTGACGATGTCACGAATTTCTTCGCGCGCACTTTCCGTGTCGAGCTTGGCAAGCTGTGACAGGTCGATCGTATCGATCAGCGCGGAAAAGACCTGCGACTTGGTGTCGTAGTAGTCTTCCGTTCGCACGGCGCGGCGCTTGGCCGGCGCTGCGGCGGCTGGCTGCACTCTTGGCGCAGCGACGGGCGCATCGGCGAGAACCGGCACGGCCACCCGTTCGGGCACCACCGGTTGCGCGGCAGGAATAGGCGGAGGTGCGGCGGAACCCGAGGTTCCTCCCTTGCCGAAGCCTTCATTTCCGCGTTTGCCAAACATCTGCTTGATCCGACTTTCCTAGGTATTGGCTATTTTCTCTTGAGGGCGGCAAGCACCTTGCCAAGTCCCCCACGCCGGGGCTTTTTCATCGTCACCCGGCCGGTCAAAAGATGGGCGAGCTGCGAGAACGTTTCGGCCGCGGGCGCCTTCTTGTCGATCTCGGCAATCATCCGGCCACTGTTCGACGCATTGCCGAACAACACGGCGTCGAAGGGAATGATGGCGGCAGCCTCGACTTCCAGGGATTCGCAGAATTCGTTCGTGGCGATTTCCGGACGCTTGGGCATGCCGACCTGGTTGAGCACCAGATGGGGCGGCTTGTCGTTCGGTCGCAGCTTTTTCAGCGCGTCGAGAAGGTTCTTGGTATTGCGCAGGCTCGCAAGATCCGGAACTGCGGTGATGACGACTTCGTCCGCCTCACCAAGCACGGCGCGGGTCCAGTCGGTCCACAGATGCGGAATGTCCAGCACCGAGACGGGAGCGCTGCGCTGCAGGATCTCGAGGATCGGATGAAACGCACCGCTCTCGAAATCATAGGCCCGGTCGAGCATGGAGGGTGCCGCCAGCAGCGACAGGTGTTCGGAGCACTTGGTGAGCAGGCGGTCGAGGAAGACCTCGTCCAGGCGCTCAGGCGCAAAGACGGCTTCGGCAATGCCCTGCGGCGGATCCTGGTCAAAATCGATATTGGCGGTGCCGTAGGGCAAGTCGAGATCGGCCAGGATGGTCTCGGTCGAGAAAAGGCTGGAAATGCCCCAGGCGCAATTGTGCGCGATCACCGACGAACCGCAGCCGCCCTTGGCGCCGATGAAGGCGATGCTGCGGCCGAGCGGCTCGGCCTCCGGGTCGACGAAGATCGCCGAAACGGCCGTCAGCACGTCAGGCATGGATACCGGTGCGACCATGTATTCCGAGATGCCGTTGCGGATGAGCTCACGGTAGAGCCCGATGTCGTTGTGCTTGCCGACGAGGATGACCTTCGTGCTCGGATCGCAGACCTCCGCCAACGGCGCGAGCTCCGCCAGCAGCGAGCGCGGTTCGGTCGACGTCTCGAGAATGATCAGGTTGGGCGTGGAGACGGTCGCAAACATGTTGGCGGCAGCGTCGATGCCGCCGCTGTTGATGCGAAGGCTGACTTTCGCCATGCGCCGGTCCTGCCCGCAGCGCTCCATGAGCTTGAGCATAGCGTTGCTCTCGCAAAACGCATGGATCGAGATCCGCGGCAGCGGCCGTACCTGTTCCAGATCGCCGGTGCGCACCGTATCGAAGGCGGGATCGTCCCCCTCGCCTCCGGTCTCGATCCTGTAGTTGATCGTGTTCATCTCTTCATCCCACCGGTATCAGTTGAAGATGACGACCGGGCCGTCGCTCTTCTCGGTTCCGCGCCAATCCGTGATCACCTGGCCACGCTGCACCGCATCAATCGGCGACATCTGGCGCGGACCGAGCAGGTCGGTCGGGTTCGCGATCTGGGCCGCCAGGTTCGATTGCGAGGCGCAGCCGAAGTTGTAGTAGTTCTTGTTTTCCATCGTGTTGAGGTTCAGATCCTCCGGCCAGGTGCCGCAAGGCGCGGTCTGGGCGGTGATCGCCACGTAGCTCAGCCGGATCGGCGCGGCGTCTCCATAGGGTCCGGCATCGTAGCTCGTCTCCAGCAGGCGCTTGGCCGGAACGCCGACGGAAACCAGAACGCTGCGGATTTCCCTACGCACGGCCTGGGCGGCACTGCTGTTGGCCGCTCCGCGCGGCATCATGATCTGCACCACGCCGCTTGCGGAATTGCGATAGTCGGCCGCAAAGCCGGCGATGACGTCGCGCGTGCCCTGAGTCAGGCGGCGGTCGCCTGAAGCGATCGGGATATCGATGGCGCGCTCGCCTTCGGCCAAAACGATCGGATGGCGGGTGCGATAGTCGTCCGGGATCGAGCCGGTGGCCAGATTGTCCCTGGTGCCGCAACTGGCGAGGAACAGGCCGACGACGGCGAGCATGGCCGCGTGGCTCATGCGCCGGATGGAGACGCTGGATGGGCTCAGGGACATGGCATTCCGCCTTTCAGAATTCTCGTGGAAACCGGTTCGACGCGTCATGACCCGACCTATTTGTAAATGAAGCCGACATTACCGTGGTAGCGCCCTGCCGGAGCCGCCGCCTCCGGCCGCCCGTAGATGCGGTTCACGCGGCCAAGAAAGTAGCTGTCGAGATCGTTGGCCGGATTGAAATTGTCGTCAGGCCGAGAGATCGCGCTTCTGGCGACAGGGCGGACCAGGTAAGGCGTGGCAATGATGACCAATTCGGTCTCGTTGCGCTGGAAATCCTTGCTGCGGAACAGCGTTCCGAGGATCGGGATCTTTGCCGCGCCCGGCACACCCGACATCGCCTGGCGAATGTTATCCTGTACAAGACCGGCGATCACGATCGAGCCGCCCGAAGGGAGCTCGACGCTGGTCGACGCCTCTCGCCGGCGGATGCCAAGGAAGGTGTTGCCGGGAATGTTTGTGAAGCTGTTGCCCGTTACAACCGAACCCTCGTAGGTCGGCTCCGAGACTTCCGTCTCGACCGCGAGGCTGATGCGGCCGGCACCGAGTACGACGGGCTTGAAGTTCAACCGAATGCCGTACTCGACATCGTTGACTTCTCGTTCGACGGTGGTCTCGCCGTTTTCTTCCATCACCTCTTGCGTACCGGCCAGCCGGAACTCCCCGCCGACGTAGAACTTAGCCTCCTGGCCGGAAATGGCCGTGAGGCTGGGTTCGGCAAGCGTGCGCATGACGCCGGCCTGTTCCATCGCGTTCACGTAGCTCTCCAACAGGGTCGAACCGACCGTGCCACTGATGAGCGCGTTGGCACCGACGCCGATCGCATTGCCAAGGTTCGCCGGGTTGCGGAAGGCCAGGCCACTCTGGCCGTCAGCGATGCGCCCGTTGAACCCGAGTTGCTTCAACACCTGCCTGCTGACCTCGGCGACGGTCACCTTCAGCGTGACCTGATCCTCGCCTTCAATCGTCAGAAGGTTGACGATCTGCGAGACCTGACGGTCTTCGGCGAAGATATCCGCGTCGCCGTTGTTGCCCTGGGCGGTGATGTTGCGCGTGGTCGCCTCGCCGCCCTGGAGGAAGGCCTTGGCGAGATCGACGGCACGGGTGGAATCGAGCGGCGTGCGCACGGTTCCCGTCAGTACGATGTTGTCCGAAACGATCTCGACATTGATATCGGCTTCCGGAATGAATCGGCGCAGGTTGGCCTGGAGGTTGGCGACATCGCGCTCGACCTCGATATCGAGACTGACGATCTCCTCACCGTTGGGACCGAAGACGAAGATGTTGGTCTGGCCAACGGCTTTGCCAAAGAGATAGACCCGCCGTGACGTGCGGGTCACGGCGTCGGCGAGCGACGGATCCGCAACCAGAATGTCGTGCGCATCTGACGGCAGGTCGACGACCACGGCCTTGTTCAGACCGAGACTGACCTTCTTCTTCACGCCAGGTCCGCTTTCGACGATCCGTACAACGGAGGACGCCGCCGCCAGCGCTTCCGCCGGCATCGGCAGATACATGCCGGAAAACGCCAGGCAGAATGATAGGCCGGCTGCGACAGACGCCCTAAATTTGTTTCCGCTCCGTTTCACCTTGTGCCCCGTTCTTACCTGGTTACTGCTCGTGTCTGTTACTGCTGCGCCTGGCCAACAGCGGCGCCATCGCTCTTGACGATCGAGCCGGACTTGATGACCTGGATGCTTGGCTGGCCGTCGCCGCTCAACAGATAGTCGGCGGCGTCCGTGTCGGATTCCTGTGCGTCGGCCACGCTTCGCAGTGCCAATGAGATGCGTTCGGCCATCTGCTGCGCGACCGTCATGACCTTCGATTGGTCGGGTGTGAGCTCCAGCGTCGCGGTGGTGCCGACGACCGATTTCGTCCCGTCGTCCTTCTCCTCGACCTGCTGGTCGATGGCGAGCACGCGAACGTTGCTGAGCACCGTTTCGGTCAGGTAGAGTTCGCCGTCGCCCTTGCGCACCATGATCACGTCGACGCGGTCATTTGGCAGGATGAAACCGCCGGCGCCGGTGGCAACCGTGATCTCCGTCGCCACCGCCCGCTTTCCGGCCGGCAGCAGAGAGGACATGATTCGGCTTGAAGAATCGGCGACTTTTTCGTGCCGAACCGGCTCTCCGTTGAAGATCGGCAGGCGGACGACCGCTCCGCTCAGATCATCGATCGCGGTCGGCTGGCTTTCATCGGTAATCAGGCCGTCGACGACGCCGTCCTTCGGCCAGGCCATCCAGTGGATGGAATCACCGCCCAATCGTGACCCGACCGGCAGGCTTTTGCTGGCGACCAGTACGTTGATGGTCGGCGCACGCTCGATCAGCGGCTCGGCCGATTGCATGGCCGGGGCGCGCGTCAGCTTCATCGCCAGTAGACCGGCCGCCGCAGCCGAAAGCACGGCCACCGCCAGGATGATGATGCGAACGGGTTTCATGATCGATTCCGAGCCCCAAAGATTTGTTAGGGCCAGATTGATCAGGAATTGGTGTAATTATGGTTAACAGATTACTTATGGAGACAGCCAAGAAAGGGTGACGGCATCCTTCCGGCGAGTTTGCGGCTAGGAGAGCCGCGCAAAGGCCGCTTCCATCAGCGGCGACGATGGATAGGCAACCAGGCCGCCGAGCGCGATGGCGATGCCATAAGGGATCTTCTTCGCAGTCAGCAGCAGCTGTGGAACCGGAATTCCGCTGGCGAGGATCGCATTTTCCTGCCGTCGCAACGCCAGCACGATGAGCGTCAGCGCGCCGCCAAAAATGGAGACATAGAGAAGGAAAGCGGCCAGAGACGGCGTAAAGCCAAACCAGATCGCACTTGCGGTCAACAACTTCGCATCACCGCCGCCCATCACATTGGCGGCAAACAGGGCGAAGCACGCGGCAAATACCGCCATGGCCGCGAGCACATGCAGACCGATTTCGCTGAAGTTGAGCCCGGCCAGCAGCGCCACCACGAAAAAGGCACCGACAAGGATGACAGAAGCGCGATTCGGGATCGTCATGGTCAGCAGGTCCGAAAACGCCGCGAACCCCAGACAAAAGGGAAAGATCACGAAAATGGCCGCCTCAATCATGGTCCCTGCCTTCCCGAAATGACGGTATGCAATCTTCAACCTGCAGAAAGGTCTGCAGATAGCAATGGAGCCGCCTTTGCAGCGGCTCCATCGTCGATCCCTTGCGAGACCTTAGTCGTCACAGTTTACCGGCAGTGCTCGTCGAAATCTTCGAGCCGACGCCGTCGAACGTGGTGTCAAGCGCGCTGCCGAGCGTGCTTGCACCGGCAATCAGCGCTACGGAGATGAGTGCTGCGATCAGGCCGTATTCGATGGCCGTCGCGCCGGACTCGTCACGCAGCAAGCGGCAGAAAATCGTCTTCATCGGATCCCCCTCCGTTTGGAGCAGCTCGCTTAGAGCTTGCCTGCGGTGCTCGTCGACAGCTTGGTGCCGAGGCCATCGAACGTGGCATCGAGCGTGCTGCCGAGCGTGGTTGCGCCGGCGATCAGGGCGACGGAAATCAGAGCGGCAATGAGGCCGTATTCGATGGCAGTGGCGCCGGACTCGTCCTTCATCAGACGGGCAAAAATCTTCTTCATGATGATTCTCCTACTTCACGTTGTTGTTCAGCACTTCCGCCAACTGTTGCCGTTGATCGGATGGCCTCAAACTAGTCCTGGCGCATTGCCATCGACTTAAGGAAGGCGGTTACCTGAAGGTTAACGAAGCATCGCTGTTTTTTGGGTAAACGAACAGAAAATGAATTGGCCGGAATCCGAGCCATCTCGGGGCTTAACGGTTCATTCACCAAGACAGGGGAGTATGGCGCAAGCACCACTCCAGGAACCTGCCATGACCTTGCCATTTGCGACGGGCCGAGCCGCCATGTTTGCCTTTGCGATCGCCGCGCTCGCCCCGGCGGTCGCGATCGCGGCTGAAAACGACACAATGCGCGTGTATATGGATCACGCGCGCGTGCTCAAACTCGACCGCCCGGTCAGCAAGGTCATCATCGGCAACGCCGAAGTGGCGGATGCCACGGTTGCCGACGCCCGCACGATCGTCATCACCGGCCGCAACTTCGGCACGACCAATCTGGTCATCCTCGATCAGGACGGAAACGCGATCGTCGACGAGCGGATTCTGGTGTCGATCGATGAAGGCAACACCGTGCGCGTCTACAAGCAGACGTCCCGCACCGTGCTCTCCTGTACCCCAAATTGTGAACGTCACGTCGAACGCAAAACCGCAGGTAGCACCAACTAAATTTTATGGGTCCAGAACCCGCGATTCGTTAAAATGTACATGATCTGCGGGAACGAAATATCAATGGTTGCCCCATAATCTGCCGGCCGTCTGGCGTAACATGATGGGACGGCACAATGAGCATCGAGCAGATAGTCAAGCGTCCGCGCGGGGAAGAAATCAGGCGAAAAGGCATTCTGCGACGCTTCGCTCGCGACCGCAAGGGAACGACAAGCATCGAGTTTGCCATCCTCGCCTTGCCCTTTTTCCTGGTGATATTCGCCTCGCTCGAGACCTTTGCTGCCTTCTACGGCGACCAGTTGCTGGCGAACGCAACCGAGACGATGGCGCGCAAGGTGCGCACCGGGCAGATCACGTTCGGTCGCGGAAAACCGACCGACATGTCGCAAACACAATTCCGCCAGGCCTTCTGCGACGAGATCTCCGTGCTCATGAAATGCTCGGCCACCGAAGCGGCCCAGCCTTCCCAGTTCTACCTGGACGTCCGGGCGGTCACGGACCTCACCAAGTTTCCGGTGGCCATCCCTCGCAAGGCCGACTCTACCGATATCGACACGAGCGGCTTCAACTTCGCCCCCGGCGGCCCCGGTTCGTTCAATGTCCTGCGCGCCTACTACCGCTGGAGCGTCATCACCGACCTCGTCAGGCCGTTCGTGACCAACTTGCGGCCTGCCGGCGCAAGCATGCCGAGGGATTACCTCATGGTGGCGACAGCCACCTTCCGAAACGAGAGCGAGTGAGGTTCACCGTGAAGGAGTTTGCGATGCAAAAGATCCTGCGCCTCAAGGCGGCTGCCGGCATCCTTCATGCGCTCAGGCGCGACCGGCGCGGGGTTGGCGCTGTCGAGTTCGCGATTGTCGCGCCCCTCCTGGTCATGGCCTATCTCGGGGCGTTCGAGCTCTCGGTCGGCTTCACGGTCGCCACCAAGACAACCCGCGCGGCGAGTGCCGTCGCCGACGTGGTGGCGCAGCAAACAGAGGTCAACAAGACCTTCCTCGTCAATATCGCGAATGTCGCAAAGAGCATCCTGGCGCCCTACGACAACTCCGGCTACACGCTGAAGATCACCGGCATCAAGGTGAGCAACACCAGTGAGGGCACCGTCCTGTGGTCGCGCGATCAGAACGGCGGCATTCCCTACCCGGTCAACACCAAAGTCACCATCCCCGGCCAGTTCGCGGTGGAGGAATCCTTCGTCGTGCGGACCGAGCTGACCGTTCCGCACGAGCTCCTGCTCTATGCTCCGAGCCTTCAGGCCTCCGCCAAGACCATCAACCTCTCCAAGACCGCCTATTTTCATTCGCGCTCCACGCAACCGATAAAATGCCCTGACTGCTGACCGCCGATCAGCGCGACGCAATTGCATTGCGGACCGAGCAGCGCTATCCCTGCCAGACCGCGCGGAGCCTTGGATCCATCTTCGCGCTTGTTCAGGAGCTCCGGGGCGCGGTGCGATCGCGCTTCCGCTTTCAGGGTGCGTCATGGCGCGTGCATTTCTTTTCGTTCTCGATTCCTTCGGCATCGGCGGAGCGCCGGATGCCGAAGCCTTCGGTGATGTCGGTGCAAACACGCTTGGCCATATTGCCGAGTTCTGCGCCGCGGGTGCTGCCGACCGCGCGGGCTTGCGCGAGGGTCCGCTCAGCCTGCCGAACATGTCTGCGCTCGGCCTCATTCATGCGGCAAAGCTTGCGACGGGCACCATTCCCAAGGGCATGCCGGTACCCAATCGCGTCTATGGCGCCTTTGGTGCCGCCAGCGAGGTGTCGCGCGGCAAGGATACGCCATCGGGCCACTGGGAAATTGCCGGAACGCCGGTCATGTTCGACTGGGGTTATTTCTCCTCCGAAGGCGACGCCTTTCCGCCCGAGCTCGTCGAAGCCATCTGCCGCGAGGGTGATCTTCCCGGCATCCTGGGCAACTGCCACGCGTCGGGCACAGACATCATCGCCCGCTACGGCGAGGAGCATGTGCGAAGCGGCAAGCCGATCTGCTACACGTCTTCCGATTCCGTCTTCCAGATCGCAGCGCACGAACAGATCTTCGGGCTCGAGCGGCTGCTCGGGCTCTGCCAGACCGTCCGCCGCCTGCTCGACGACTACAATATCGGCCGGGTCATCGCCCGCCCCTTCGTCGGCACCAGTCCGCAGAGCTTCAAGCGCACCGGAAACCGCCGCGACTACTCGGTGCTGCCGCCGGAGCCGACGGTGCTTGACCGGCTGTCGGAGGCGGGCCGCACAGTCCACGCCATCGGCAAGATCGGCGACATCTTCGCTCATCAGGGCGTGACCAAGCTGACGAAGGCCGATGGCAACATGGCGCTCTTCGATGCAAGCCTCGCAGCAATCGACGAGGCCGAGGATGGCAGCCTGGTCTTCACCAACTTCGTCGATTTCGACATGCTCTACGGCCACCGCCGCGACGTCGCCGGTTATGCGGCGGCGCTTGAAGCCTTCGACGCGCGCCTGCCGGATCTCGACCGCCGCCTGCAACCGACCGACATCGTCATCCTGACGGCCGACCACGGCTGCGACCCGACCTGGCGCGGCACCGACCATACCCGCGAGCGGGTGCCGGTGTTGATGTTCGGCCCGTCTCTGCGCAGCCGCTCGATCGGCGTCGCCAACACCTTTGCGCATATCGGCGAAACCGTCGCCAAACACCTTGGCATCGCGCCGGGTCACCATGGGAGAAGCCTCATTTGACCGCACACCTGAAGAAGGCGGAGCTGCATTGCCATATCGAAGGCGCCACGCCGCCGGAGCTGGCTTTGGCGCAGGCCGAGAAATACGGCATCGACACCAGCGCAATCATTCGCGACAAGGCCTATGTCTGGGAAGACTTCACCAGCTTCGTCAAATGTTATGACGCCATCGCCTCGCTGTTTCGCACAGAGGAAGATTATGCGCTGCTTGCGGAAGCTTACCTGACCGAGCTTGCCGAAGCCGGCACGATCTACAGCGAGATCATCGTTTCGCCCGACCACGGCAACACGATCGGCCTTGGCGCCGACGCCTATCTCGATGGGCTTGCGGCCGGCATGGAAGCCGCCAGGCAGAAGATGGGGATCGAATCGCGCATGCTGATCACCGGCATTCGCCACCTCGGCCCGGATTCCGTCATCAAGACCGCTGAGTTCGCGGCCAAGCGCGAGCACACGCTCGTCACCGGCTTCAACCTCGCCGGCGAGGAACGCATGCACAAGGTCGCGGATTTTGCTCGCGCCTTCGACATTGTGCGCGATGCCGGCCTGGGATTGACGATCCATGCAGGCGAGCTCTCCGGTGCCTTCAGCGTGCGCGATGCACTCGACCATGTGCGCCCGTCGCGCATCAGCCATGGTGTTCGAGCGATCGAGGACATGGACCTGGTGCGGCGTCTCGCCGACGCGGGCGTGGTGCTCGAAGTCTGCCCGGGCTCCAACATCTCGCTGCAGGTCTTCCCGGACTTTGCCTCGCATCCGCTGAGAGCCCTTGATGAGGCCGGCGTGCGGGTTACGCTCAACTCCGACGACCCGCCGTTCTTCCACACCTCGCTGGCGCAGGAATACGACATCGCCTCTGCGGTCATGGGCTTTACCGACACGGAGATCAACCGCATGACCCGCACGGCGATCGAGGCTGCCTTCGTCGACGAGACGACCCGCCAGAACCTGCTTGCGCGGATCTAGGATCCTCTACGCCAAATTCGATTGGTCGGCTGGGGATGACGTTCTCCGACCGGCCAATACCCTTGCGGCGACGACGCATTCCATGGAAAAAGGACGGATGCATAAAATCCGGGAAGGTGAGCCATGAACGGCGTTACAGTGATCGATCATCCGCTTGTGCAACACAAGCTGACCATCATGCGCAAGAAGGAGACCTCGACCGCTGGTTTTCGTCGGCTCCTTCGCGAGATTTCGACGCTGCTCTGCTACGAGGTCACACGGGATCTCGAGTTGACGATGGAACGCATCGAAACGCCGCTGCAGGAGATCGACTCGCCGATTCTCGAGGGCAAGAAGCTTGTGTTCGCGTCGATCCTGCGTGCCGGCAACGGGCTGCTCGAAGGCATGCTCGAGTTGGTGCCGTCCGCCCGCGTTTCGCATATCGGCGTCTATCGTGATCACGAGACGCTGGAAGCGGTAGAGTACTATTTCAAGGCTCCGGAAAGCCTGTCCGAGCGCCTGATCATCGTTGTCGACCCGATGCTCGCCACCGGCAATTCGTCAATCGCAGCGATCGACAAGCTGAAGGAGCGCGGCGCCAAGAACATCCGCTTCCTCTGCCTGCTCGCAGCGCCCGAGGGTATCCGCAACTTCCAGAGCGCGCATCCGGATGTGCCGATCTTCACGGCGTCGATCGACAGCCATCTGAACGAGCACGGTTACATCATGCCGGGGCTCGGCGATGCCGGCGACCGTATGTACGGCACCAAGTGATTTCCTGATCCTTAACCAGGATCGCAAATCGACAAGAAAGCCGCCGTTACCGGCGGCTTTTTTTCATGCCGTCTTAGGTGTCGCCTGCTCTACTGGTCATATGGCAGGGCGCCGTCCCTTCTTCGACACGCGCCATTCCCTGCCACGCTTTGAGTTGCCGTCGAAAGGTGATGTCCGTGCTTGTCCGTCTCATGGCATTGGCCGGTGTGGCCGCGGTTGCTGCGCTGCTGGTGCCAAACCTCGCCACCACCCTCCTCAAACAGCCGGAAAGCAAGCCGGCTGTCGAAGGAACGGCTGTGCAGCCAACGACGACTGCGAAATATGCGATGGGCAAAAGCGTCGTGCTCGATCCGGATGCGAGGGGCCATTTCGTCGGAACCTTCCGCATCAACGGTCGCACCGAGCGCGGTATGATCGATACCGGCGCCAGCACGATCGCCATCAGCCTGTCGACCGCACGCCGTCTCGGCATTTCGCCAGGTTCGTTGTCCTTCACGGCACGCGTCAACACCGCCAACGGCGTCGTCGAAGCCGCCCCGGCCGTGCTGAACCGTATAGAGATCGGCGGCATATCGGTGCGCGACGTCCAGGCCCTGGTGCTGCCGGACAAGGCGCTGTCGGGCACGCTCATCGGCATGACGTTCTTGAGCCGGCTGTCGTCCTACCGGGTCGAAGACGGCGCCCTGCACCTCGTCAGGTGATCTTCGCCAGGACCGGCGAGCGTCTTTCCGGCTCGACATCATCGATCGTATAGAGTTCGTGCAGGCGCTTGCACGCAGCCTCGGCCGTGTCACGATCCGCAGCATGGACGAAGGCGATCAGGTCGCCCTTCTCGATCCGTGTCCCAAGCGGCTTCAGCGCATCGAAACCAACCCGATGATCGATCCTGTCGTCCGGGTGCGACCGGCCACCGCCGAGCGCTATGACGGCCACGCCCAGTTCACGGGTCTCGCACGCCGCGAGATAGCCGGAGTTGCTGGCTTCGACCGGTAGAATGACCGGTGCCCGCCCCAGATAGCTCACCGAGCGCTCGACGAAATCCGCTGGACCGCCGAGCGCATGCACCATTTTTCCGAAGTGCTCCAGCGCTACGCCGCTTGATAGCGCCCGGAGCGCATGCGCTTCTCCCTCCGCCGGCGTGGCGGCGACACCGCCAGCCACAAGCATTTCGGCGGCAAAGGCCAGGACGACAGTCTCCAGCCGCGTTCCGTACTTCTCGCCCCTGAGGAAAGCCAGGCAATTGTCGATCTCGAGCGCGTTGCCGGCGGCATCGGCCAGCGGCTCGTTCATGTCGGTCAGAAGCGCTGAGGTGCGAACACCGGCGCCATTGGCGACGTCGACCAGCGAGCGCGCCAGTATCTCCGCTTCCTTCGCATCGCTCATGAAGGAACCGTTGCCGAGCTTGACGTCGAGTACCAGCGACTGGAGGCCGGCGGCGAGTTTTTTCGACAGGATCGATGCCGTGATCAGCGGCACGGAATCAACCGTCGCGGTCACATCGCGGATGGCATAGAGCCGCTTGTCGGCCGGGGCGAGATTGGCGGTCTGGCCGATGATGGCACAGCCGATCTCATCGACCGTTCTGCGAAACAGTTCGGCAGACGGTTGGATATTGTAGCCGGGTATCGATTCCAGCTTATCGAGCGTGCCACCGGTATGGCCGAGACCGCGGCCGGAGATCATCGGCACTGCCAGGCCGCAGGCCGCAGCGATCGGGGCCAGCATCAGCGAGACATTGTCGCCGACGCCGCCGGTCGAATGCTTGTCGGCGATAGGGCGGCCGATCGAGCTCCAGTCGAGTGTTTCGCCAGAGTCACGCATTGCCAAGGTCAGCGCCACCGTCTCTTCGCGACTCATGCCGGAGAACCAGATGGCCATGGCGAAGGCCGCAACCTGCCCTTCGGAGATCGCGCCATCCGAAAGACCGCGGACGAAGTCTGCGATTTCTGCGGGGTCCAGGCGCTCGCCATTGCGCTTGCGCCTGATCGTTTCCTGCGGGAGCCTGGTCACTGGCCGGACACCGCTTCAGCCGCGATCATCTCCTTCAGGATCGCCGCGAGCCGCTTGCCACCAACCGGCGCCATGTCCTTGGTCTCATGATGGCTAAGCTCGCCGCCGGTCATGCCGGCGCCAAAATTGGTAATCACCGATGCGGCCGCAACCCTAAGGCCAAAGAACCGGGCAAGGATGACCTCCGGCACGGTCGACATGCCGACCGCGTCGGCGCCAAGGATGCGCGCCATGCGGATTTCCGCCGGCGTTTCGAAGCTCGGGCCGGAGAACCACATGTAGACACCGTCGAGAAGCGGGATGCCGAGACGCGCGGCACTCTCCTGCATCTTGCTCGCCAGTTCCGCATCATAGGCGCTGGTCATGCCGACGAAGCGGTCGTCACTCTCGACGCCGATCAGCGGGTTGAAGCCGGAGTAGTTGATGTGGTCGGAAATCCGCATCACCGAACCCGGCGGCAGGTCTTCGCGCAGCGACCCGGCGGAATTGGTCAATACCAGGCACTCGACGCCGAGGTGCTTCAGGGTCTCCAGCGGCACGCGCATCGCATTGGCATCGCCCTGCTCGTAGTAGTGGACCCGGCCGGACAGCATGACGACCGGCACTCCGCCAAGCGTTCCTGCCACCAGTTCCCCGGCGTGGCCGGAGACGCTGCTGACCGGGAAGCCCGGGATCTCTGCATAGGAGAGGCGCAGGGTCTCATCCATGGCCTCGACCAGCGAACCAAGCCCCGAACCGAGCACGATGCCATGGCGCGGCGAAAGGCCCGCAAGCCTTGCCTTCAACATCTCAGCGGCGGCGGTCATCCGAGAATCTCGGTCTCGAAGCTGTGCGGCAGGAGATCCGACAGCGCCAGGGTCTTCTTCACGCCGGTCTCGTCACACAGGAAGATGCGGGTGCTGGCGCCGGAAAACTCCGCAAGCCGCTGCCGGCAGCCACCACAGGGCGGGCAAAGCGCCAGCTTCTCGGCGATGACGGCCACTTCCATGATCTTGCGCTGGCCGGCCATGACCATATGGCTGATCGCCGTCGTCTCGGCGCACCAGCCTTCCGGGAACGACAGGTTCTCGATGTTGGCGCCGGTATAGATCTTGCCATCCTCGGCGCGGATCGCCGCGCCGACCGGAAACTTCGAATAGGGCGCATGAGCCTTGGCCATCGCGTCGCGCGCGGCCTCGAACAGTTCTTCTTCCATGGTTCTAGCGCTCCTTGACATAGGGGACGCCGCCGGCCTTCGGCGGGATTGCCTTGCCGATGAAACCGGCGAGCAGGATAACGGTCAGAATGTAGGGAAGGGCCTGCATCAACTGCACCGGCACCTGGCCGATCAGCGGCAACGGATTTCCCTGGAGACGGATCGCCAGCGCATCAAGGAAGCCGAAGAGCAGGCAGGCGAGCATGATGTTGAGCGGCCGCCACTTGGCGAAGATCAGCGCCGCCAGCGCGATGTAACCCTTGCCGGCGGTCATGCCCTTGACGAAGCCCGCGGTCATCGCCAGCGAAAGATAGGCGCCGGCAAAGCCGCAGAGAATGCCACAGCAGATGACAGCACGATAACGCATCCAGATCACCGAGATGCCGGCGGTGTCGACGGCGCCCGGATTTTCACCGACGGCGCGCAACCTGAGGCCGAAGCGGGTGCGATAAAGGATCCACCAGCTCAAGGGCACCATGGCGAAGGCGACATAGGTCAGAAGGAAATGACCGGAAAGCAAATCCGAATAGATCGGGCCGAGGATCGGGATCTCGCGGATGCTGTCAGCAAAAGGGAAGGTGATCGTCTGGAAACGCGAACCTTCACCGAGTGCCGGCGTGCGTCCGCCCTGACGGAACCAGGCCTCGCCGAGAATGACCGTCGAGCCGGCAACGATGAAATTGATGGCGACGCCGGAAACGATCTGGTTGCCGCGCTGGGTGATCGACGCATAACCATGCACCAGCGACAGCGCCACCGAGATCAGAATGGCAGCCAGCAAGCCCATCCCCACCGATTGGGTGACCGCAGCAACGGCACCCGCGGCAAAGGCCGCGCCGAGCATTTTGCCTTCAAGACCGATATCGAAGATACCGGCGCGCTCGGTGAAGAGACCGGCCAGGGCTGCGAAGATCAGCGGAACGGAAACGCGAATGGTGGACTCAAGGAGCACCACGAGGACGTGGAAGAAATCCATGGCTTCAAGCTCCCTTGGTCTGAGCAACGACGGCCGCGCGGCGACCCCACGCAGAAAACAGCCGGCCAATTGCCGGCCGGAACATGTTCTCCAACGCGCCGGCAAACAGAATGACCAGACCCTGGATGATCACGATCATGTCGCGGGAGATCGACGGCATTTCGAAGGAGATTTCAGCGCCTCCCTGGTAGAGCATGCCGAAGAGGACGGCGGCGGGAATGATGCCGGCCGGATGGGAACGCCCCATCAGCGCAACGGCGATACCGACGAACCCGGCGCCTTGCACGAAATCGAGCTGCATGCGGCCCTGCTCACCCATGATCGGGTTCAGCGCCATCATGCCGGCAAGGGCGCCGGAGATCATCATGGTGATCACGGTAATGCGGCTTTCGCTGATGCCGGCATAGCGCGCCGCCGAAGGGCTATGGCCCATGGTGCGCATCTCGTAACCGAGCTTGGTGCGCCAGATCAGCAGCCAGACGCCGAAGGCCGCAACGAGGGCGAGCAGGAACGACACATTGAACGGCGCCGTGCCGATATCCAGCCCGAAGATCGCAAGCAGCCAGTCGAGTTTGGGCAATTGCCCGCCTTCGGCGAAGGTTCGCGTCTGCGGCGACATGGAGCCGAGCGGCTTCAATACGCGGGTCAAGAGATAGACCATCAGGCTCGAGGCGATGAAGTTGAACATGATCGTCGTGATGACGATATGGCTGCCGCGCCTAGCCTGCAGCCAGCCGGGCAGAAAGGCCCAGGCCGCGCCGAAGAAGGCGGAGCCCAGGATCGCGAGCGGGAAAACGATGAACCATGGCATCGTCTGGTCGAGCCACAGGCAGGCGAGCGCCACGCCGATGCCGCCGACATAGGCCTGGCCCTCGCCGCCGATGTTGAAAAGCCCGGCATGGAAGGCAACTGCTACCGCAAGACCGGTGAAGATGAAGGTCGTCGCATAGTAGAGTGTGAAGCCGAGATACTCGCCGCGGCCGAAAGCACCGTTGATCAGGTGGTAGGCTGCCTCAAGTGGATTTTCACCGACAAGCAGAACGACGAGACCGGCCACGAAAAACGCAACGGCGAGGTTGACCAGCGGGATAAGGCCATATTCGACCCAACCCGGGAGCTTTGCATAGGGATTGCTCATTCTGCGGCCTCCTTGCGGCCTTCGACGCCGGCCATCAAAAGGCCGAGCTCGCCCTCAGTCGCGTCCGGTGCCCGTTCGCCGACGACGCGGCCGGCAAACATGACGAGAATACGGTCCGAAAGGGCGCGGATTTCATCGAGTTCGACGGAAACCAAGAGCACTGCCTTGCCCTGGTCGCGCATCTCGATGATCCGTTTGTGGATGAATTCGATGGCGCCGACATCGACGCCGCGGGTTGGCTGGCCGATGATCAGCACGTCAGGACCGCGTTCCATCTCGCGTGCGAGCACGATCTTCTGCTGGTTGCCGCCGGAGAAGTTGGCGGTTTTCAGCCGGGCGTTCGGCGGACGGATGTCGTATTCGGCGATGCGCTGTTCGGCATCCTTGCGGATCGCATCGATGTTCAGGAAGGCACCATTCAAATAGCGCTTGTCGTGGTGGTAACCGAGGATCGCATTCTCGCACTCCTCGAACTTCAGGACGAGGCCGACATGATGGCGGTCTTCCGGCACATGGGCGAGACCGCGGTCGCGCAGGTCACGCGGATCGGCGCGGCCACTCACATCGATCGGCTTGCCGTTGAGCGTCACGGAACCGGAGACGGCGCGGCGGATGCCGGAAATCGCCTCGAGCAGCTCCGACTGGCCGTTGCCGGCCACCCCGGCGATGCCGACGATCTCGCCGGCGCGCAGGTTGAACGAGACATTGTCGACCATGGTGACGCCACGGCCGTCCTTGACGGTCAGCCCCTCGACCGCAAGCTTGACGTCGCCGGGCTTGGCTTCGCCCTTTTCGACGCGCAGGAGCACGCGGCGACCAACCATCAGCTCGGCAAGTTCTTCCACCGAGGTTTCCGCCGTCGCGCGCGTTGCCACCATTTCGCCGCGGCGCATGACCGAGACCTCGTCGGTGATCGCCATGATCTCGCGCAGCTTATGGGTGATCAGAATGACGGTCTTGCCCTGGCTTTTCAGCTGTTCGAGAACGCGGAACAGATGGTCCGCCTCGGCCGGCGTCAGAACGCCGGTCGGCTCGTCGAGGATGAGGATATCGGCGCGGCGATAAAGCGCCTTGAGGATCTCGACGCGCTGCTGCAAACCGACCGGAAGCTCTTCGATGATCGCGTCCGGATCGACCTCCAGCGCATATTCGCGCTCCAGCCGCTTCAGCTCGACACGCGCCTTGGCAATGCCCTTGTTGAGGATCTGGCTGTCCTCGGCGCCGAGCATGATGTTCTCAAGAACGGTGAAGTTCTCGACCAGCATGAAGTGCTGGTGGACCATGCCGATGCCGGCGGCGATCGCTGCATTCGGATCGCGGATGGCAACCGGCTTGCCGTCGACGAGGATCTCACCGCTATCGGCCTGGTAGAAGCCGTAGAGGATCGACATCAGGGTCGATTTTCCTGCACCGTTTTCGCCGATGATGCCGTGAATCGTCCCCTTGCGGACCTTTAGATTAATGTTCTTGTTGGCGTGGACCGGACCGAAGCTCTTGTCGATCCCACGCAGCTCGATGGCAATATTGTCCATATTGGCCTTGCGATCCCCAAACTGGCCCGCTTCGGCATTCTTCCCAGAAACCGTGCCGGCGATTTTTTACCATTTGGTATAAGTTTATCATCGATTTTGCGGGGCGGAAGCCCTCAATCGAGATCTCCTTATACTCTCACCGGATCGCTGATGAGAGTCCAGCGTGAATATACACAGGCGCTTGGGGCCAAACTGGGCAGAAAAATCGCGAAAAATCCCAGCATTTTCGCACTCTCGCCCGTCGCTGCTCGCATATGAACGCAAAAAGCCGGCGGCACGCCGTGCCGCCGGCTTTTCGTGTGAAGGGCCCGCTCAGCCGGCCTTGACAGGCCGCAGCAACCGCAGCGCGTTGATAGTGACCAGCACGGTCGCCCCGGTATCGGCAAGAATGGCCGGCCATAGACCGGTCACGCCGATGATCGTGGTCACCAGGAACACAGCCTTGAGGCCGAGCGCAATGGCGATGTTCTGGAAGATGTTGCGCATGGTCGCGCGGGAAAGCCGGATCATCGCGGCGACGTCGCCGACGCGCCCATGCAGAACGGCCCCATCGGCGGTTTCGAGCGCGACGTCGGTCCCGCCGCCCATGGCGATGCCGATATCGGCCGCGGCAAGCGCCGGTGCATCGTTGATCCCGTCGCCGATCTTGGCGACGCTGAAACCCTTGGCCTTCAGTTCCCGGACGATCCGCTGCTTGTCCTCGGGCAGGAGTTCGGCGTGCACCTCCATGCCGAACTGGCGGCCGATGGCGTCGGCGGTGCGGCGGTTGTCGCCGGTCAGCATCACCACGTGAATGCCGGCATCCTTCAGCGCCTTCACCCCAGTGGCGGCGTCAGGCCGCGGCTCGTCGCGCATGGCGATGGCGCCGGCAACGGTACCGCCGGCCACCAGCACCGAAACCGTCTTGCCTTCGTCGTTGAGGGTTGAGACACGCGCCTTCTGGTCGTCGGTCATCGGCACGCGTTCACCTGCGGCCTTCGGCGAACCGAAGAACAGGGCAACGCCATCGACAGCCCCCTCCAGCCCCTTGCCGCCAACGGCGTTCACCGTCGCAATCCCGGGGATGGAGAGCCTGTCGGCCGCACTGCGCTCCAGGATGGCGCGCGCCAGCGGGTGGCTGGACCCCTGCTCGAGGGCGGCCGCCAGTCGAAGCACGTCGGCCTCCGTCCCGTGGAAGGCGACGATGTCGGTCACCTGCGGCCTGCCTTCCGTCAGCGTGCCGGTCTTGTCGAAGGCAGCGGCCGTGACGCGGCCGACATTCTCGAGCACGGCGCCCCCCTTCAAGAGCAGGCCGCGCCGTGCGCCGGCCGACAGGGCTGCGGCGATGGCAGCCGGCGTCGAGATGACGAGCGCGCAGGGGCAGCCGATCAGGAGGATAGCGAGGCCCTTGTAGATCCATTCATCCCAGGCGGCGCCCGCCAGCAGCGGCGGCAGCACCGCAACCAGCGCCGCCAACACCACAACGGCAGGGGTGTAATAGCGCGAGAAGCGGTCAATGAAGCGCTCGGTCGGTGCCTTGCTCTCCTGCGCTTCCTCCACCAGACGAACGATGCGGGCGATGGTGTTGTCGGCAGCAGCGGCCGTCACCTGCACGCGCAGAGCGCCCGAACCGTTGACGGTTCCGGCAACGACCGTGTCATTGGTCTCCTTGCGAACCGGCATGCTTTCGCCCGTTACGGGCGCCTCGTCGACAGCACTTTCACCAGAAAGGACCAGGCCATCGGCCGGAATGCGGTCGCCCGGGCGCACGAGAATGATCGCCCCGACGCTGAGCGTCTCGGCGGGCACTTCATCGAGCCGGCCGTCCCGCTCGACAAAAGCGGATTTGGGAACCAGCGCCGTCAGCGATTGGATACTGGCACGCGCCTTGCCGGCCGCCACCCCTTCCAGCAATTCGCCGACGAGAAAGAGCAGAACGACCATCGCCGCCTCTTCTGTCGCGCCAATGAAGACCGCGCCAACGGCGGCAATCGTCATCAGCATCTCAATCGAAAACGGCGTGCCCATGGTGGCCGCGACAAGCGCACGGCGCGCGATCGGCAGCAGGCCGACCAGCATGGCCAGCGTGAAGATCCAGGGCTCGGTCGCCGGGATCATATTGCCGACCCCATAGGCGGCGACCAGCGCCAGACCGCTGGCGATCGTCAGCTTGCCCTTGCCCGATTTCCACCAGGGGCCGCTCGTCGGTCCATGGTCATGGCCGTGAAGACCGATGGCCGCAGCCTTCTCAGCCTCGCCCTTCGGCCTGGCACTGCCCGCCGGGTGACCGTGATGTTCATGGTGATGGTCGCGACCATGGTTATGATCGCGGCCATGGTGATGACCGTGATCGCCGTGATCATGGTCGTGAGCGGAGCATACGTGCGCCGGCGCCGTCCTTTCGTGTCCATGACCGGCGGCAATCGGATGCAGGCGATAACCGAGTTTTCCGACCTTGCTGACGATCGACGTCGAAAGGTCGTTCTCGTCGGCAAATTTTACCAGCATCGTGCCCGCCGACACGGAGACCGAGACATCCTCGACGCCAGAAAGCCTGCGCACCGCCGTATCGATCTTGGTCGCGCAGGACGCGCAATCCATGCCTTCGACGCGATAACGGGCTTCCCGAATAGTATTCGCCATAACCAGTTCCTTACATTGTTTGGAGCAGGCTACGACCTCTAGTCACTAGAGCTGCAAGACGAAATTGTAAGGAGAATGTCGGTTTTTTGCTCTATCGCGCCAGGAAGCGGATCACCCAGTCCGGCAGCCCCTTGTAGGGCGGCCTGATCAGGTCACTTGGCGCCGGATCGAACTTCCGCAAGACCGACATCGCCTTCGAGAATGTCAGAAAGCCCTCTCGCCCGTGATAATGGCCCATGCCGCTCGCACCGACGCCGCCGAAGGGCAAGTCACTGCAACCGAACTGGTAGAGCGTGTCATTGACGCAGACGCCGCCGGCAACAATGCGTGAGAGCACGGCTTCGATTTCCGGTTCGCTGCGGCTGAAGCAGTAAAGCGCCAGCGGGCGGTCCTTGTCGCGCACATACTGGACCGCCTCGTCGATCGAACGATAGCTGACGATCGGCAGGATGGGACCGAAAATCTCCTCGCCCATCACCGCACTGTCCCGGTCCGGTTCGATGACCAGCGTCGGTGAAAGAAGGCGCGGGCGTTGGGATGCATCCGGCAGGCCATCGAGGAGCGGGACGACGCGATGGCCGCGCGCCTCGGCATCCCGCAGCAAACGCTGCAGGCGCTCATGCTGCGCGGTATTGATGATCGATGTGTAATCCTCCAGGCCTCTCTTCGCCGGATAACGACTCGCTATCTGTTGTCGTAGAAGTTCGACAAAGGCATCGCGCCTGCTCTCGTGAACAAGCACATAGTCCGGCGCGATGCAGGTCTGGCCGGCATTGAAGAACTTGCCGGTGGCGACACGCGCGGCGGCCTTTGCGAGGTCAGCGGTTTCACCGATGATCGCCGGGGATTTTCCGCCGAGCTCCAGCGTCACCGGCGTCAGATTTTCCGCCGCCGCCGCCATCACCTTGCGCCCGACCGCCGTGGAGCCGGTGAAAAACAGGTGATCGAACGGCAGGGCGGCAAAGCCGGCGGAAAGCTCGGGCCCACCGAGCGCGACCGCGACCCGTGTTTCGGGGAAGACATCGGCAAGCAGCGACTTCAGAAATTCAGCGCTCCGCGGCGTATGTTCGGACGGTTTCAGGTAGACGTGATTGCCGGCGGCGATGGCTGCGACGAGCGGCACGAGGGCCAGATTGACCGGATAGTTCCATGGCGAAATGATGCCGACGAGGCCGAGCGGCACGAAGCGGATCTCCGCCTTGGCCGGCCATAGCTTCCAGCCGGCACTGCGCCGCTCCGGGCCCGTCCAAGCTTTCAGTTTTGCCAGTGTGTGGTCGATTTCCGTGAGCACGACCCCAGCCTCGCCGAGCAGCGTCTCATGGCGTGCGCGGCGGCCGAAATCCGCGTCGATCGCCTTGCACATCTCATCCTTGCTTGCGCGCAAGCGGTCCCTCAGCCGCTTGAGATCATCCCGCCGCTGCTGATAGGACGGGCGCTGTTGTTGCCATGCATCGCGCAGGCGATCGAAGGTCTGGCGAAGCTGAGCGGGTGAATTATCGTTTGTTGTCATGGGTTTCGGTCGAGCGGGCAAAGAGGTACTGGGCGGCGTAATAGGTGCCGAGCACCCAGAGTGGAGTGTAGGGAATCTGCCACCGGAAACGGCCGTAGGCGAGCAGGCTGTCACTGATCATGAACAACAGCCCACCATAGGCCGCAAGCCGGGCCGTTTCTTGCTGCGATGTTCCCTTGAGCTGCCGCCGGCGGGAAATGGCCTGGGCGGCCATGGCGCCGAGCGCCACGGCATAGATGATGACAGGGATGCGCATCTCCGGCGGCAGCGCGGTCCACAGGCCACCGACAACGGCGAAGGCAACCAGGGCAAAAAGGCCGAACACCCCGGGGTGGGCGGCAAACCTGGCGTCACGGGTGAGCGCAAAGATGTAGGCGCAATGGGTGAGCAGGAAACAGATGAGCCCGGCGAGGAAATAGTCCCCCGGCAGCATGAGAAAGGCATCACCCGCGGCGGCAAAGACGAGGCCGATTGCAACTGCATTGCCGTAAGTTCGCGGCGAAGCGGAGATGTTTTTAAAGACGGCGACGAGGAGCAACAGGGTGGCCGTCGGCTTGGTCAGATAGTGCAGCCAGCGCCAGCCAGAAACATCGCCGTTGGCAAACAGGCTGCCAAGGATTGCCAGGACGGCGCAGACGAAAAAGGCCATGTAGACCGCGCTGTTCCGCTCGCTCCTCAAGGTCTCCGGATAACTCATGCGATAGATCCCCCCTTCAAGCCTAATAGGGCTCTGTTTTGTCATGGGATAGTTTCTATTTTCGTGAGCTTGTCCAGGCGTGGCGCGTCCCCGGCCTCGGCGATGGCCCTTCCGGGCGATTGCAACGCCGCCGGCAGGGCTGCGTTCGCATTGGTCTTGCCGGGGAGTGGCGGCTCCAGAGCTAGTGGTCCGGCCTTTTCGTTGATCCCCATAGACGTCAAAAGCCCGCCGGATTTCTCCAAGCGGGCTTTTTTGATTTGGTTGCGGGGGCAGGATTTGAACC
>NZ_JAKUMO010000022.1:0-113696 GCF_037026475.1 Ensifer sp. MJa1
CCGAGGTCAGCGCGGGCGCGTCGTGCTGTTTCATCGACTTTCTCCCAAGCGATTCCATTATCGCGTTGGGAGTTTGGCGGAGCAGCGGCTACCGTGACCAGCCTCTTCAGATCGGACAATGCCAAGAGATCGACCCGTGGCGCGCCCAGCGTCATCCCGGCGCAAACCACCGGATCAAGCATCCAGGTAGCCATCGAAACTACGAGACCCGACGAACCTTGCACCTTAAAAAATTGCCCCGTCGCTCGATGCTCTACCCGCCGCACACTGACCTTGCGGCCAAAATAGGGATGCCAACGGTAATGAACCTCCAACTCCTGACCGACATGGGCAGAATGAACGGGCAATGGCTCTTGGGCGCCGTTATGTGAACATGCGGATTATGGATAGTTTGCTGAGACAATTCCCCAAAAGCGGGACTACATCGAACTTATTTGGGCTGGAACTGCGGCCGTAACTTTACATAATCCTGATCTCCTCTCCGCGCTAATCACGCAGGAGAGTAAGATCATGAATGCGATTAAGTTGCAGCCTGGACCACGTCAGTGGCTTGAGAACAGTCCGCTTGCGCAGTTTTCCGATCGATACCTGGAACACCTTAGCCAGGCTCGCTATTCACCAAGCACCGGTCGTGTCTATTTATGCTGCATTGCCCATTTCGCCCACTGGATCTCAGCCGAACGGCTGACGTTGGCGTCCATAGATGAAGCCGCATGTTCGCGGTTTCTCCACCATCATCTTCCCGTCTGTGACTGCCCTTATCCAACTCGTCGTCTGCCGCACGAACTCAGGGCGGCAATCTCGCATTTACTTGCCATACTGCGTTCCGAAGGGGCCATTCCCGAAGCACCCAACGACAGTGAGTATTGCGAGGAATTGACGGCCTTCGTGACTTGTATGCGAGATGTCGGCGGATTAGCCGACAACACACGAACCGCGCGCAGTCGAATTCTTCGCCGTTTCTTTCAGGAACAGTTTCCAGACGGAGTGATATCCATCACCAGACTTGAGCCGGTGCGTGTGAGACGTTTCATCCTCGGCGAACCGCATGGCTGGTCGTCCGGCACCATTCGCACTGTTGGAGGTGCGATCGGTTGCTATCTCCGGTTTCGGCAGATGATGGGCGATGATGTTCAGCATCTACTTGAAGCAATCCCTCGCGTTGCCTGCTGGCGGCTAACCAGCTTGCCGCATGTCCTTTCTGACAAACAAATCAAGGTCCTGCTCGCTTCATTCGACAAGGACTTCCCATCCCGCCGGAGGGCTTACGCTATGGTCCGATGTCTGGTTGATCTTGGGCTTCGAACCAGTGAGGTGGCGCGATTGCAGCTTGAAGACGCCGATTGGCGGCAGGGTACGATCCGCATTTCCCGGTCAAAGGGGAGACGTTTCGACGTTCTTCCCCTGCCGCCCGAAACGGGTGATGCGATCGTTAAGTATCTGCAACACGAGCGTCCGCCAAGCGTGAACCGAGCGATATTCGTACGCCACGTTGCGCCTTACGATCTCCCAATCCAAAACGACAGCGTAAGGCAGGCGGTTTTTGCTGCATACAAACGTTGCGGGTGGCCAAAGACAGGCGTGCATATCCTCCGGCACAGCGCCGCCAGCCGTATGCTGAATGCCGGTGTTCCTATGAAGCAAATCGCCGATATCCTGCGCCATCGGAACATCGACACCTCCATGATCTACACGAAGGTCGACCTTCAGAGGCTCGCAGCGGTCGCTATGCCGTGGCCGGGGGGTGCGGCATGAGCCAGTTGACCATGCAGGCGCGGGTCGACGCATACCTTGCGGACCGGCGTCGCCTTGGGTTCTCACTCGATAGCGCCGCTAGCGCGCTTCGGTCGTTCGCCCACCTTGCCGATGTATCGGGCCATTGCGGCCCGATCACAACAACGCTGGTTGTCAGTTGGGTTAAAGGGGAGGCTCGGAACGCAGTGCCAGCCTCCTGGGCGCGTCGCTTCGAAGTATTGCGTCCCTTCGTCGAGCACGAGAGTCGTCTGGACCCAGCGAATGAGCTTCCCGAGCGCAGTATGTTCGGTAGAAGGCACCAACGCCGGACACCACATATTTATACTGACCAAGAGATTGTCGCGCTGCTGATGGCGGCACGGCGATTAAGTCCGCAGCACTCAATTCGACCGGCAACCTATGAGACTATGTTGGGGTTGATCGCAGCGACCGGATTGCGGATTTCCGAGGCGCGTAAGCTTCGATGCGGCGACGTCGATATTGTCGGCCGATGTCTGACCGTGCGTATGACAAAATTCACCAAATCAAGGCATGTACCATTTGATGCCAGCACCGCCGCTGCGCTCTCGCGTTACGTCGCAATCCGCGGCCGCTACGCGCCGTCCGACGCGGACGCATCTTTCTTCGTCGGCGCTTCGGGGCACGCTCCATCCAAGCGGCAAGTCCATTGGACGTTCCAGCAGTTGCGCCGCGACGCTAATATTGTTGCTCGTGGCGCCTATGACGAAGTTCGCATTCACGATCTGCGCCACACCTTCATTTGCCGACGAGTGCAGCGCTGGCAAGCCGAAGGCGCCGATATTGACAACGCCATTGCCGCGCTTGCGACTTATGTCGGCCATGCCAAGGTCTCCGATACCTATTGGTACCTCACCGGCATTCCCGACCTGATGGCCGTGGCCGGCAGTCGCTTCGAAGCATTCGCGATGGCGGAGTGCCGCCATGAGTAATCGATCAGTCCCTTCCTTTGCCGCGCTGGTTCAGCGTTTCTTTGTCGAGCATCTGGTGCAGCATCGCGCCGTCAGTCCACAGACCATCGCGGCTTACCGCGATACGTTCCGGTTGCTCCTGGCCTTTACAGAGACGTCGATCGGGAAGACGCCAAGTGCAGTCGCGCTCACCGACCTGAACGCGCAACTGCTGCTCGATTTCCTTGATCATCTGGAGAAGGTTCGTGGCAACAGCGTTCGGAGCCGGAATGCGCGGCTTGCCGCACTGCGAACATTCCTCAAATACGCAGGGCATCATGATCTTGAGGCTCTCGGGACCATAGAGCAGGCACTCGCCATTCCGATGAAGAGAACAGATCGTCCTCTCATCGGGTTCCTGACACGGTCGGAGGTCCAGGCCATCCTAAACGCTCCTGATGATACGACATGGGCCGGGCAGCGCGACCGAGTGCTGTTCAGTCTCATGTACAACACCGGCGCACGCGTCTCCGAGATCATCGGCATCCGTTGCTGCGATGTCGTTCTTGATGGCCAAGCCGCCGTGCATCTGCATGGCAAGGGGCGTAAGGAACGATGCGTTCCGTTATGGCGCCCGACGGCGGCTCTTGTTCGGCGATGGCAGCGATTAGCCGGGGCGAATGCGCTGGATGGCTTTCTGCTTCCCAATCGCGCAGGCGGCAAGATGACCCGCGCGAACGTCGCGCAACGGCTTGATCTCGCTGTCGATGCAGCAACTCGACATCTCCCCTCCCTCGCGGGCCGGTCCATATCACCTCATGTGATCAGGCACTCGACAGCAATGCATCTGCTTCAGTCCGGTGTCGATATCACCGTCATCGCGCTTTGGTTGGGGCATGAAGATACCGCGACCACGCACATGTATATCGAGGCCGATCTTTTCATGAAGGAGCAAGCACTCAGCAAGCTGCAGCCTCAGGAAGCCAAATTGGGGCGGTACCAGCCGCCCGACCAACTGATGCGCTTCCTCGAAGCTCTCTGATTATGCCAAGTTTGCTGAGGCGGAAATGGAGAATATCCCGAAACGGTCTCAGCAAACTATCCATAATCCGCATGTTCACATAACGGCGCCTATGGAAACATTTCCATAGGCGCCGAAACTGGACCTTCGCCGGCTCCCAGCGTGGGGCCGATCGTGCCGCCATCATGCTCTCCGTCATCACGACTTGCCGTTGTTTAATCGCCGGCTGGTCGTCAAGAGAATTCTTGCCATACCGCATCCTTGCGGGTTGCGGTATGGCAAGCCGGTTCATCAAACGATGGGCGCCAGCGATCGTGCCGGGCTGGTTGGGCGTGTCGGTAACGAAGCCGCTCGCGAGCGCGCCCTCAAGCGTGCTGTAGCGAGTGGGCGGCTTCGTGGTTCGCCGCCCTCGGCGGTCATATCTCCGGAGCGATCCAGTGCCGGGAGCAGCGTTGTCTGCGCGGTCGGCAAATGCCGCCGCATAATGGGTCTTCGCAGGTAGGACCTTCCTATGTCTCAAGCGCAGTCTCGATCGAGCTGCAACGGCAATTAACGGAATGGTCCGCCCCACGTCCGCAGCATGGACGCTCAACGCCTCAAGTCGGGTTGACGCGCTGAGGGAAGGAGGCTGATACTTCGCTTATGCGGTTGCGCCAGCCGATGCGTTGAACACTTCTTCTGTCTTGAGCATGCTGTGCATGATGACCGCGAGCTTGCGGGCGACCGCCACCGCGGCGCGCTTGAACCCCAACCGTTCACGCAGCTTCAGCCCCCACAACTTGAGACGGCACTCGGTCCTGACGCTGGTTCTCGTCAGCAGAACCGTTGCCGCTTCGTAAAGCAGTGCCCGCAAATGGTTGTCGCCCCTGCTCGAGATATGGCCGTCATAATCGACCTCGCCTGACTGATAACGTCGCGTCGTCAGTCCGAGCCAAGCGCCTACCGAGCGCGATGTTCTGAAGTGGCCCGGGTCTTCAATCGCCGCGACATAGGAGACGGCTGTGATGGCGCCGATACCCGGAATCGTCATCAGACGTTTCACAGCCTGGCTCTGCCGCGCCATCGCGAGCAACTGGCGGTCAAGCTCGGCGGCGCGTTTGCGTATGTCGCGCCAGGCATCGAGCAGGGGCAATATGATCCGTGCCAGGTCGTCATTGCCATCCAGCAGTGCCTTCACGTGGCCGTCGAACACGCGGCCTGTTCCCTTGGGGACGATGAGGCCGAACGTCTTCATCAGGCCGCGAATCTGGTTGCTGATCTGGATCGAAATGCTCAGGAGCTGATTGCGCGCCCCGACCAGCGTGCGCGTCAGCATGCTGTCGAACGCTTTTACCCGGACGGTCTTGTAGAAGCCGGCTTCCGCCAGTTGCGCCAACCCGTCCGCATCATTGGCATCGGTCTTGTTGAGCGTCTCGTTCAAAACCTTCTGCGCATGCCGGGCCTCGATGCAGATCGCCGGCATCTCCTCAGCCGTCAGGGCGTGATAGAACCACGTCGACAACGGCCCCGTCTCGAAGACGACGCGTCTGGCATGCGGCGCATGCTTGCGGATCATATCTGCCAGAAGCCTGGGGTCCGAAGGACACTTGCCGCGCCAGATGCGTTTGCCGTCTTGCCGGATTGAGATCGCGGTGTCTTTCAAGGAAATGTCGAGCCCGATATACTGGTTCATGGTTGCCTCCAACGAATGATGTTTGGGCCCGGTGCCAATCGGGAGCCCGTATTCCCATCTTATCGGGGGCAACCACCCCTACCAGTATCAACAGAGAAAATGGCCTGAGGAGATCGCGCCGCGATTATCCCATGTCTCAACGACGTCGACCCAAAGGCGTGGCTCGCCGATGTGTTTAGCCGCATCGCCGATCTTCCCGTCTCCCGCCTGCACGAACTGCTGCCGTGGCAATGGAAGACACACAAAGGGACGGCTATTGCGGCGGCCGCGTAAACAGCTCCCGGAACAATGCTTGCGAACGCGCCAAGCCTTCATCGGTCAGGATCAATGACTTCGACTTGTTGACTGGGTCGCCGATCAAGCCCTTCTTGTGAAGCCGATCCGTCGTTGCCCAGTCGAAGCCCTTCCAGGCACAGCGTTCGTTATGCAGCGTCAGCCATAGCAGCGCCAAAACCGCATCGTCGATCTTGTCCTCATCGATCTCCATGAACCGACGTTACCACGCGCGGCACCCAAAA
Source organism: Ensifer sp. MJa1 (assembly GCF_037026475.1). NCBI lineage: Bacteria > Pseudomonadati > Pseudomonadota > Alphaproteobacteria > Hyphomicrobiales > Rhizobiaceae > Ensifer > Ensifer sp. MJa1. The sequence continues at coordinate 5,875 of NZ_JAKUMO010000022.1, forward strand.
TCCTGCGGCCCTGCTCGGATGGATACTCCACTCAGCAAATCATCTTCTGAGCTATTTGTCACAGTGGTTCGGGTTTGACACCCCCCCCTACGCTGCCCTAGCATCCCTCCTGCCGAGGGGCGCACATTGACTGTGCTGAGATGGCGGTGAGCCAGACCCTTGAACCTGATCCGGATCATACCGGCGTAGGAACGGCAAGGGCCTCTCTGGCACTCCCGCGCCTCCGCCGTTCGTCTGGATCTCCGTGATTTTGGTTTCGGGAGATCACTGGTGCCAGTATGCAGTTTAGAATGTAGCGACGAAGAACTCTGGGGGGCGAGGCGACCGGCCCAGGGGCTCGATCTGTCGGATTCCTCCATACTGCATCGACGACCCACCTCAGTTTGTACGTGCTTGAGTTGGTCACTGGCCCGCGCGTTCGCCATCATCAGAGCTGCTTCTACATTTCAGTGGAGCCGGGCATGACTGCTATCGCCGTCACGATCGCGGGCTCGGATTCCGGTGGTGGTGCGGGTGTCCAGGCAGACCTGAAGACGTTTTCGGCACTCGGCGTCTACGGTGCCAGCGTGATCACGGCGATCACGGCGCAAAACACCCGCGGCGTTACCGCCGTCGAAGATGTTTCCCCAGCTGTCGTTTCCGCGCAGATCGATGCGGTGTTTTCAGACCTCGCCGTTCGTGCGGTGAAGATCGGCATGGTCTCGCGGCAGGAGACAATTGCGGCAATCGCCGGTGGCCTGAAACGCTACCGTCAGGCGGCGGTCATCGATCCGGTCATGGTTGCGACTTCGGGCGATATACTGATGCGTTCGGATGCGATTGCGGCACTCAAGGAGCAGTTGCTGCCAACGGCGCTGGTGTTGACGCCGAACCTGCCGGAGGCGGCGTTGTTGACGGGACGTTCCGTTGCCGAAGATGAGGTTGAGGTTTCGCGTCAGGCGGAGCTTCTTTTGAAGCTCGGCGCAGGCGCAGTTTTGATGAAGGGTGGGCACGGCAAGGGCCAGGAGGCCGTGGACATTCTCTTCGACGGCGAAAAGGTCCTTCGTTTGTCGCGGCCGCGGGTCGAGACCAGGAATGACCATGGGACCGGGTGCACGCTTTCGGCGGCAATCGCCGCTGGCCTGGCCCGCGGGCAGACGCTTTCGGACGCGGTCGTCGCTGCCAAGGCCTATCTGCACGAGGCGCTTGTCGCTGCTAATGGCTTGCGAGTCGGGCAGGGGCGCGGGCCGGTCCACCACTTCCATCAATGGTGGAGGCCCGATGATGGCAGGGCGATCCAGGCAACAGATTAGGACAGCAAGCAGCCCGGATGCGCGCGGTTCAGGCTTCCGAGTTTCAATGAACTCCAGGTTGCATTGAAAAAAGGAGCAGCCACCGCCATGGTCGAACGGCGCCGGCGGGTTTCAGCCGGGGACGCCGCCATCACACCGCGCCCGGCGGAACCTTCAGGCTACGGCGGCGCTGCGTGTCTCTTCCGGCGCTCCATTGAGCAGCTTGCGGTAGAGCGCCACATGTTCGCGCGCGCTCTCGGTATGGCTCATCGGCCGCCGGAGCGTGGCGCGCAGATTGTCCCAAGACCGCGGCGTGCTCAGGACGTCGATCAGACGGTCGGCGAGATCCTGGGCGCTGCCGGCGCGGAAATGATAGCCGTCCAGGCGGTCCCGCACCTTCTCGGCCATGCCGCCGATATCGGAGCAGAGGATCGGTCGGCCGTGGTGCAGCGCCTCCTGAATGACGATGGGCGAGTTCTCCCACCAGACGGACGGCATCACCACCCAGTCGGCCGAGCGCATCAGCCGTGGCATGTCCTGGTTCTGATAGGAGCCGTAGAAGCGGACGCGGCGGCCGGCGTCCTCGATCAGTTTGGCGACCTGTTCCTGATAGTCCTTCGGTTGGCGTTCAAGGTTGCCGCCGAAGATCATCAGCGAGGAATCGTCGCCCCAGATCTCGTCGGGCACCCGCGAGACCGCGTCGATCAGCACGTGAACACCCTTGAACGGCGTCATCTGGCCGAAATAGGCAAAGCGGTTGCGTCTGGCCGTCGGCGCAGGCAGGTCACGCGCTGGCGCCTTGTCGCCAAGCACGATGCCATTTTCGATGACGAAGATCTTTTCTGCCTCGATCCCCCAATCGACATAGCGGTTGGCAAGAAAGGCGCTCGGGGCTATGAAGGCGTCGGCCAGGTTGAGCATGCCGCGCACGAACTGTTCGCGCCGCACGAAGCGCGAAACCGGGATATCCGGGAAACAGCCGTGGCAACTGATCGGCGAAGCGCCGTTGCAAAGCTGGCCCGACGGTCGCTTCACCATCTGCCCGTGGTTGTGGCAGATCGACAGATATTCGTGGAAAGTGACAACGATACGCGCCTTCGGCAGCATGTCACGAACCGCATAAAGCGCTTCGAGCCCGAAGCCGATGATGTGGTGGAAATGGACGATATCGGGTCTGATGTCGCCGACGAAACGTAAGAGATCCTGGCGAATGGCGTCGGTGTCACCGTTGGACAGGAAGAAGTGGTCGTAATCCTCGGCGTGATAAAGCACCTCGTCCGTGGCGAGCCTCAGGCTCATCAGCGCCGAAGCACCATGCCGTGGCACGGGGTTACCAACGCGGGCGAGATAGACCGATTCGATGCCGGGCAGGCCGTTTAAGGCCTTGTGCTGGCTATGCGAGGCAATCTCAGCGCCACCGAGAGAGTGGGTCGGATGACCGTGCGAAATAACGAGAACGCGGAGCTTCTCACTCATGCGGAAATCTCCCTTGCTGTGGCGATTTCCGGCTCTGCCGCGGACATCCAGCGCGCGCGGAAAATCGTTTGGTCGGCGCGTTCCACATAGCGCGCCGATGCCGCCGAACCGGCGGCGCCGGCCTCATCCGATCCGAGCATCTGCAAAGAGGGCAGCCAGTAGGATTCGTATCCCTTGCCGCTCAGTCGCAGCGCCAGGTCGAGACCTTTCAGCGACGCGCCGAGATAGGCGGGTGCTGTTCCCGTGTCCTCGACCAGGGCGCTTCGTGGCAGGATGCAGCATTCGAGCGATGCCGTTGCAACCCGCGTCAGCTTGAGGCGGTTCACGGCACCAATCGGATAACCGGCGTAGCGGCTTGATTGCAGGTGATCCGGGCGGTCGAGCGAAGGGCTTCCGGCCCAGCGGATCGAATGGTCCTCATAGGCAAGGGTCGGCGAAATGATGCTTCCCCTGTTTGCATCGTAAGTGGCGATCAGCGTCTGGTACCAGCCGGGATTGGCTGGCGTCAGCGAGGCAGACAAGAGGACAACGGTCTCGTTGTCGATCGTGCGCGCACCCGCCTGGGCCAGGTCGCAGGCGTCGCCGGCGCCTTCGACCGATACCAGCCGCAACGGCAGCCGATAGAATTCGGCGATCTGCCGGATACGCGCTGCCTGTCTGCGGAAGCGCTCCGATTGCAGTACAAGGACAATCGGCGCCCGCCGTGTATGCGGGTCGAGGGCAAGCAGGCCCAAAGAAGCGGCGAAATCCTCGTCGGCCTCACCGGTTGCGATGATGATCGCCGGGCCCTGTGCCTGGTCGAAGGCTCCGATATCGAGCACGGTTTCGACGGCCGGCGGACGGGTGCGCGCAGCGCTCAGGAACGGAACGATCTGGCGGTCGATGATGTCGGGCAGAGACCAGCTCGTCGGATCGATCGAGTTCAGCAGGCGAAGGGCTGCGTGACGGGCGGTTACCCTGGCCGGAAACAGCGGCATGTAGGCGCGACGCGTGTCGCGAAGGGTAAGCTCGAGATAGACGGGGCTTGCGTGATCGCCGGCCAGCTCGCCGACAAAGCCGATGAACCCGTGGGAACGGCGATGTCCCTCAAAAGCATTCTTGAAGTCCGACCGGTCCGCAAACGCCTCCTCGACATCGGGGCGTTCTGTCCTGATCCAGGAGCCGTCGAGCCGCTCTTCCGCGCGCTGGCGGCGCAGGCGAACGCTTTGCACATGGTCGTCCGGGTCAAGCAGCCAGCCGGAAATCAGGAAGGCGCCGTCATCGCCTTGAAAGAGGCTGTCGACACCAAGCCGCACGGGTACTGGCAGGCCCGAAATCGTCTCCGTGCCGTCAAAGCCGTTGGCTGCCTCGCGCAGGCGCAGGAGCACCTGGGGCGAGCTTTGGCTTTGCAGCAGCATCGAGCGGATATGGCCGGGCGTCTCCAGCGGGCCGGCCACGAGCTTGCGCTCATGGACCGCGAGGTAACGCCAGGCGCCTTTTCCCCGGTAGAAAATACCCTGGATGTCGCGGGCCCGTGGTAGATCCTCCGCCGACAGAAGGCCGACAAAGCCGACGGCGCCGTCAGGCGCATCGGTCCTTGGGAAAACCGCAATGCTGGTTTCGGCAAGGCAAGAGCCATCCGCCCTGATGATCGCCCGCGAAGCACCGCCTGGCATGTCATGGGCCCAGCCCTTGAGCGCGATGGCGTCGTCGTGGCCCTCGCCCAGAAGCTCGATATATCCGTCGCTCGTCGTTCCGGCTTTCAGCAGGGTGGCGATCGCCGTGAGCTTTTGTTCTCCAAGCGGCGGCTTCATCATGAGATCCACCAGGCGGCCGAGCACGTGCACGGCCTGGGGGCCTGCAAATTCCTTCAGCATGCCTGCCACATCTTGGGCAGAGGCCGCGCGCGGCGCGACAATGTAGCGTTTACCGGCGCCATCTTTGCCGAAGCGCACCGTTGCCGGCATGCGCTCGGTGCCGTCGAATGGCAGAAGGGCGGCGAAACCATGCGTGCCGGAGCCTTGGGACGTCGCCAGTCGCCACCCGATGACAGATGCAATTGCTTGGGTCGACGAATCCTCATCGATCTCGACCGGCACCTGGTCGGCCATGGCGGCGCCAGCCCCGATTACCAGCAGCAATGTCTCATCGATCGGACATGCGACGATGCGTCCGCCTCGGGTGATCCTGGCAAACGGTGCGGGGGCGACGGCTGTTGCCTGCTCCGAATTGGGCATATGTCCGCCTCAGGTCCGGATGATGAGCGAAAGGATGGCGCCTGCGGCAAAGCCCGCAAGCACGAAGAGCAAGAGCAGCGTCGGCTTCAGATCGCCATTGGACCGCTGCCTGAGCGCAGTCAGGCTCTTCTCCATTCCAGCCACGACGCCATCGAGGCGCATGAGATGAACGTCAAGATCGGTCAGCCGTTGGGTGATCTCCGTGCGCAGATTGGCGACGTCGTCCTGGATTGCCGAGAGTTCGACATTCTCGCCTTCCTCGCCTTCTCCAAGTCTTGGCCGCAGGGCCGAGCGCTGCGAGACCTGCAGCTGGCGCTGAGCGGCCATCAGCACGTCGAGCTTGTCGAGGACCTTCGTCAATGGCGCCGCGATCAAGGCTTCGGCCGCCTGTTCGTCGGGCTTGGGAACGCGCAGCGGCAGATCGCCGCCCTGTCCGGTCGACGCGAGCACGACAAGTTCGCCAGCGCGTGCGTTTGCCAACTCTGGCAGCGAAATCTCGAAGGCGTGGTTACCGTCGCCGATCCCGTTGCGCTTGAGGTCCGGCCGATTGCGGTCGGCCATCGCTTCGGCGATGATCTTGCCGTCGAGCAGCACGCGGATGGCGAGCCGCTTCTCGGGGGTTGCCGGATCGAAAGCCCAGCCGAAGACGCGGCCCTGGTCGATCGCGTCGACGCGGCCCTTCAGGGGTTTGGCGTTGCCTTGTTCCGGTGCGACGGTTGGTTTATCGGCTGCAGTCGTCATTGTCTTCCCTCTAGGCCGCGGCGGTTTGTGTCGGCTCTATCGCGTTGATCAGCGCGAGATAGCGGCGGGCAGTGGTGTCGATATCGTCTGGCTTGCGGGCATTGGCCGAAAGGCGCCGCCTCAGATCCGGGTTTTCCGCCATGCGGCGCATGGCAGCGGCAAGGGCCCGCGAATCGTTGGGCGGAACCGTCAGGCCATTTGTCCCATCCTGGACCATCTCGGCCATGCCACCGATGTTGCTGGCAATGACCGGCTTTTTCTGAATCTGAGCCTCGCCGATGACGAGGGGGGCGTTTTCCCACCAGATCGAGGGCACGATCGTGCAGTCGACCATGGAGACGAGTTCGGCAATATCTTCGCGCCGGTAAGCGCCGCGCTGCTGGACGGCAGATGCCGTTTTCTTGAACAGGCGCGTGATCTCGTCCTTGAAACCCTCGCTCTGGAACGGCGCGCCGCCATGGACGCGAAGCTCGAAGCGCAGGCCCTCGTCGATCAATTGCCGCGCCGCTTCCAAAAGCACCGTGGTGCCCTTCCAGGGGTTGAGGTTGCCGAAGTAGCCGAAAACCGGGCGATCGTTCTCCTGGCGGTCCTTGCGCGCCGGCGCGTCACGCGGCGGCAACCCGTTGGCAATCACGCTGATGCGCTCGCCGTCGAGTCCCCAGTCGATGAAGCGCTGACGCAGGAACTGGCTTGGCGCGATGAACCGGTCGACCGTGCGAAGCAGTGCCTTCAGATGCTGCTCGCGCAGCACGAAACGGTCGAGTGGGATGTCCTTGAAGCAGGCATGGCAGCGGTCCGGAGCCGACTTGTGGCAGAGTTCCTTGCCGCTGGTGCGGACCATCAGGCCGTCGTGGTGGCAGAGCGGATAGTAGTCGTGCAACGTCATCACGATCCGACAGTCGGGCAGGGTGCGCCGCACGATGTGCGGGAATTCGGCGCCGAGCAGCAGGAGGTGGTGCAGATGCACCACATCGGGGCGGAAGTCGCGCAACAGTTCGGTGAGGTCAGGCACGACGCCGTAGAGGTCGATCTGGCTCATGAAGAATCGGTCGAAATGGCCGGACCACAACAGAACTTCGTCGCCCGCCGACCCGATCGCCTGGAAACTCGTGCCCGGGCGGATCTCGCGGTGGATCTGATTGGTGGCGCCAAGAAAAAGCGCCTCGTGCCCGGCTCGCTGATAGGCGCGGAAGAGATCGTGCGCAAAGATCTCGGTTCCGCCAGGGTGAAGGGCCGGATGATTGTGGGCTGCAACCAGAATGCGTTTTGTCATCCGCTCATACCCCGGCGCTCGGCGACAAAGACATCCTGGTAATGGCCGGCATCCTGTCCGCGCCAGTGGCCAAGCGATTTCAAGGCTATCCGGAAACCTGCCCGTTCGAGAGCCCGGTCGAGGAAACCGTCGTCGAAACCGACTGCTGCAAGCGGGGGCAGGGTCGGCACGAACCAGCAGGGACCGTCGCCGCTGCGGTTGAAGGCAAGGCGCGGATCACGCCTGCCGTTCTCGTTTGCCGCGGCCACCCGGTCGACGACAAAGGCGGTCATGAACAGGCGTCCGCCCGGTTTCAGCATTCTGCCGATCTCGCTCAGATAGACGAGCACCTCGTCAGGCGGCAGATGCGTGACGATCGAAGTCATGATCGCAAAATCGAACTGCCGGTCCGGATAGGGCAGTTTCAGTGCCTTGCCGTTGATCTTGCCTGAGGGATTATAGAGTTCGTGCGAGATGTCGACATGCTGAAACGTGAAATTCGGATAGACCGGTGCGACGAACTGCCGGCACCAGGAAATGCCGCCGTCGACCGGATCGATGCCGACATAACGTCCTTTGTCGGCGTCGAGATACTGGGTGAGCGGAACCGCCATACGCCCGATGCCGCAGCCGATGTCAAGGACGCTGCTTTCCGGCTTCAGGCCGCCCAGACGGATGAAGTGGCCGAGGAACTCGGTGCCGACCGCCCGGTAGTTGCCGTCTCCGACGAAGACGTTGTTGCTATCCGGCTGAGGCAGGAAACGATTGTCAAGGAGCGTTTGAAGCATGCCTTCAAGACGGTCTTCGTTTGGCTGCCAGTCCGATTGCAGGCTGTCTGCGTGGCGAAGTGCGGGTTGGTTCATGCGGCGCTCCTGGCGGCAATATTCGGGTTCAACGGCACTGCCGCCTGGTCGGCGCCGAGATAGTTCGGCATCAGCGTGCTGATGTCGTCATTCCATCGTTCGGTGTGCTGCCAGGCATTGTATTGGCTTGCGACACCGCGGGTGTAATCCTGGCTGCGGCTGATCGAGCGGCGCTCGAGGTGGTAGAGACAGGCCGCCGGCTCGTAATAGATCTCGAAGCCGGCCTGGCGGATTTTCAGGCAGAGGTCGCTGTCCTCGTAGTCACCGATCACGAAGTCCTCGGCATACCCCCCGACCAGGTCCCAGACCTCGCGGCGCATGACCTGGCAGGCGCCGGTAACGGCCGGAACGATGCGGCCCGCCTGTGCCGGCGGATAGGCGCCGGGCATGCCCTTGTAGAAATGGTGGTTCAACCAGACACCCTGTTTGTTGCGGGCAAAATAGAGGCCGGCGTGCTGCAGCGACCCATCCTCGAAAAGCAGCTTCGGGCCAATGGCGCCAAGCGACTTATCGCGAAGGACGGGCAGCACCAGGGTTTCGAGCCAGCCCGGCTCGCGCGGCACCACATCGGAATTGAGCATGACGACGACCGAACCGCGGGCATGACGCGCGCCGGCATTGCACGCACGCGCATAACCGCCGTTCCGGTTCATCACCACCAGCTTCATCGACAGCCCGTGCAACAGGTGCAGGCCGCCGAGCAGATGGTCGGTCTCGTCGTGGATCTCGGGAGAATCGAGCACGTAGATGATCTCGGCGTTGGCGGCGACCCAGGGGTCGGTTGCAAGGCCGGAAAGCTGGAACCGTAGGAAGTCGAGAACGCGGTAAAGGGGCACGACGATCGAGACGAGCGGCGTCTCGAGCATCGGACCGAAGTCCTTCGTCTGCTCGACGCGGATGGACTTGCCCAGTCGCTGTTCGACGTCCCGAAGCGCTGGCGCAAGGATCGTGCGGAAGGCCGCATCATTCGCATGCTGCGGCGGAACGGCGCGCAGGATCCGGTTGCGCTGCGCCGCCGGCTCGAACGGTTGGGGCTTCGGTACCAGCGGCTTGATCGCACCGGAGACAAGGCGCATCTGGAAGCGTGGCTGAAGCAGGGCCCCGAGCGGCTCGCGCATCGGCAACCAGGCGACGAAACCCGTGACATCGGTCTTGGAGCCTTCTTCGGCCCCGCGTGCCCAGCCGGGAAACTCGTACCAGTTACCGTCGAGTGGAAGCGCTGTACCGTCTTCCTGAAGAAAGTCGATGCCCGCAAGGGTCCCGGTCGTGTCCCGCGTCCAGCCGCCGACAAGCAGGCCGTCCGGCAGGGCAAGGGCCAGGTCGATTTCTGCACTCGGATGCAGCGGTGATTTGCTGCCCTGGCGCGCTGGCAAGGCTGAACGAAGCTGAAGATCGATGGCGAGTGCCGTGCCGCTTTCCGGCAACTCGGAGAGGGATCGCACGATGAATTCGCGCAGTCCGGGCGCAGCACCGTTCTCGGGCCACCATTCCTGCAGGCTCGGTGGTCGCGAGGTGCTGCGCGCCAGTTCGCGGATGGCGATCCCGCGCTTGCCCATGATCAGCAGTGAGAGCGCCTGCGGCGCGCGTGGCGTCTCGATGATAAAATGGAAGCGGCGCAGTCCACGCTCCTGTTTGCCGGTGACGGCGAACTGTTGCGGCATTGGCAGAACCGCGTCGGCGCTCAGCGCATAGATTGCGTTGACCTCGCCGAATTCGGCGCTGACCGTCGTTTCGGCCAGATATCGCCCGCGTGCCAGCCGGCAGGCAACGTTCGCCGGGCGATGGCGAAGGTTCAAGGCGTGAATGGCATCGTCGACGAGGCCGGTAAAAAACTCGTCCCTGGAAAGCTTGAAGGCGCTTCTCCAGACGGTCAGCAGGTTGTTGAGAAACTTGAGGCGCCCCTCCGGATGGAGATCGGGAAACTGCGTCGCCATGTCGAGAAAGGGCAGCTTGCCGGCCGGGTCGAGAACAACAGTCTGAAAGACCTCGTGGTCGATGGAGATTTCCGCAAGCTCACGTTCCTTGCCCGGGCGAAACGCCCAGAAAACGCGGTGTCCGCCGTCGGCTCGCGCGAGCGTCATGCTGACGAGGGGAAGAAGGGATCGAGAGGCGGTAAGGGCGTACTTGGTCGTCGCCGGCAGGTCGGCCGGTGCGTCCCAGATCATGACAGCAACGTCGAAGCCGAGCCTGAACGCCACTGCAGTTGAAAAGTCTTGGCCGAGGCTCCTGATACGGTCGTCTGCCGTCACGCGCTACTCCTCAGGAAGAAGGTAGGGCGCCCCACGGGAGGAAGTGGGGCGCGCCGGTTCAATCTCAATGGATCGTGAAGTATTGGTTCGGATTGGCCTGGATGTCGTCGGCGTCCGCATTGACGAGTGTCAGCGTGTCGCCATGGCCAAAGTCGATCACGACATTGCCGCCAACCTGGGTGACGCGCGATGCCAGATCTTCCGGAGACGAGATATCGAGGCCGTTGATGTCCTTCGAAATCTGCAGCAGGTCTTCACCGGGCGTGAAGTCGAGGATGACGTCATTGCCGCCACCGCCGTCGAAGACGAAGACATCGTTGCCGGTACCACCGGTCATGACATCGTCACCGGCACCGCCGTTGATGACGTCGTTACCGGCGCCGCCGAGCAGAATGTCACTGCCCTTGCCGCCCATCAGCAGGTCGCTGCCGTCGCCGCCAATGAGGATATCGTTCCCCTTGTCGCCGTACAGCAGGTCATCGCCATGGCCGCCAAGCAGGACGTCGTCCCCGTTGTCGCCATGGATGACATCGCTGCCCCAGCCGCCAAACAGGGTATCGCTCCCGTTGCCGCCGAACAGCATGTCGTCACCTTCGTCGCCGAAGATCGTATCGTTGCCATTGCCTCCGGTCACGAAGTCATCGCCGCCATGGGCATGGATGAGATCGCCGAACCTGGAGCCAAAAAGGGCGTCATCATACGCGCCGCCTTCCAACGTGGCCATATGCTACTCCTCTTAGTTGTTGCTTACGCCCATCCACGACACGCAGCCGTAGGTGAACGCCGGGACAGTGCACTGCAATAAATCATATGGCAACAGCAAAAATAAATAAAATTCGGCTGTACTGTGCTATTGTCTGCTACCTCAGATGTATATCCTGTGTCATTTTGATGATTACCCCGAAATATATGGGGTAAATAAGGCGCGTATTACTTGAAAAACAATTCAAATTTAGAAGCAAATTGCCGGCGAAATTGAATTTCACCGGCAAATCAAGATTTTAGGTCGTTCTAATTAATCTTCGCGGAAGGCGCGGTTCACACTGTCTGCGATGGGCGAGACCATGTAGTCGATGGCCGAGCGCGGCTTGTGGACGATCAGCACTTCTGCGGGCATGCCCGGATAGAGCCTGATGTCGGGGTTTGCGTTCAGCGACGTGGGCGCGATGCGTGCCCGTGCCACGTAGTAGGAGACGTTCGACTTCTCGTCGACCGACTGGTCGGCGGCCACATAGGTGATCTCGCCGTCAAGCGGAAGGTGTGTTCGCTGGTTGTAGGCCGTCAGGCGTATCTGCGTCTTCGAACCGATGTCGATGCTGTCAATGTCACGGGTACCCACGTGCATCTCCACCAGAAGCGGTTCGTCTTCAGGCACGATATCGAGCAGCGGCTGGCCGGCAGAGACGGCGCTGCCGGACGTACGCAGCTGGATATTGGTGACGACGCCGGCCTGCGGCGAGCGGATCTCCAGCCGGTTCAAGACATCCTTGGCTGCCACGAGCCGTTCCTCGACGTCGGACAGCTCGAGGCGGGCTGTGGTGATTTCGCCGGCGATCTCCGACTGGAACTCATTCTCGATGCCGGTCAACCCAAGTTCCGCGCCGGCTTCCGCCTTTTCGGCCTGGGCCTTGTTGCCGGCAAGTTCGCCACGGGTGGCCGCCAGCTCGCTGAGCTTGGCGTCGATCTCGATCAGCTTGGAGCGCTGTGCGTATTCTTTCTCGACCAGCGTCGCGATTGATGTGCGCTGTTCCGTAATCAGCTCGATTTGACGATCCGTTGCGCGGAGTTGTTCTGTAAGAGACTTGGCTTTCTCGGAAAATTCTTCGATGGTCTTGGTTTGAACCTCGAGACGACCCGTCTTTGCTTCGCGTCGTCTGTCGAAGAAGTTCGATTCGGCCTTTACGGCGTCATCGGCTGCGGCGTCTGCTGTCTTGAGAAGATCGTCAGGAAAGTCGATCTCTTCCGATTCCGTCTGTTCTGCCCTCAGGCGGGCGAGCTTGGCGATCAGGCCGAGGCGCCGGCTTTGCAGCGCCTGGAGGTCGGAGCGGGCACGGGTATCCTCGAGCTTGGCCAGCGGCTGGCCGGCGGCAACCCGGTCGCCTTCCTGGACGAGCAGCCGGTTGAGAATACCGCCTTCGAAGTGGCTCACGGTCTTGCGCTTGGAATCGACCACGATGGTGCCGCTGGCGACCGAAGCGCTGCTGAGTTCGGTCGAAAACGCCCAGCCGAAGAAGCCGCCGAATGCAACGAGGATCGTCGTCAGTCCGGCAAGGGCCACGCCTCTTAGCGGTGCAGACGCACTCGATTCGCTGTCGACTTCGAGCCCGTGCAGCGGATGCGGCCGGTCGGCAATCGCCGGCAGGCGGTTCTCCTGCTGAGCCGTTGTCTTCACGTTCCGCGCCTCGCGGGTGATCGGAAGTTTGGTCTTGTCTGTCATGCGGAAGCGCCTTCCCGTCTCGGTTCGCCGGGCGTCATGGACGCGACCACGTCGGTGCGCGGCCCGAACTGGGTGATGCGGCCGTTTTCAAGGACAAGCAGCTTGTCGGCGGCCTGCATGATGGTCGGTCGGTGGGCGATCATGATGACGATGGCACCATCGTTGCGCGCCCGTTCGATCGCGCGGATCAGTGCTCGCTCGCCGATGGCGTCAAGATTGGCGTTCGGTTCGTCGAGCACGATCAGGCGAGGTCGGTCGTAAAGGCAGCGGGCAAGCGCGATGCGCTGTCTTTGGCCGCCCGAGAGCGTGAGATGACCGTCGCCGACCGGCGTGTCATAGCCAAGCGGAAGGCGCCCGATCATGTCGTGCACGTCGGCAAGCCGTGCGGCTTCCAGCACCTTTTGGGGTTCGCCTTCCTCCATGCGCGAGATGTTGTCGCGGATCGTGCCTTCAAGCAGCGAAACCGACTGCGGCAGGTAACCGGTCATTTGTCCGAAGGAGGAGCGTTCCCAGAGATAGACGCTGTTGCCGTCGAGAAAGACACCGCCGGTGGTAGGCTTCAGGATGCCGACGAGGAGGCGAGCAAGGGTCGATTTGCCAGCAGCCGACGGGCCGACAACGCCGAGAACCTCTCCCGGCTGAAGCGAGAAGGAGATGCCCTTGATGATCGGAACATCGAGACCCGGGGCGGCGTAAACCAGCTTGTCGACGACAAGGTCGCCCTGCGTACGGGGCTGCGGCATCGTCTGGCGCACGGCCAGATCCTGATTGAGGGCCGATTCAATTCGTCGCCAGCTCGCAATCGCGTTTACCCATTGACGCCAGTTTTCAATCATCGAATCAAACGGTGCGACGAGGCGGCCGACGAGGATACTGGTTGCCATCATCGCGCCTGGTGAGATCTCCTGCCTCATCACGAGAACCGCACCGGTCGCCAGTGATGCTGCCTGGATCATGAAGCGCAGCGAGCGGGTGATGGACGCCATCGCCTTGCTGCGGCTACCGCTCGTTTCCAGTGCGTCCAGCGCATGCAGCTGGGCGGCCCGCCAGCGGCGCGCGAGCGCCGGCAGCATGCCCATCGCCTCGATGGCCTCTGCGTGACGAAGGCTGGCACCAATCTTCGAGACCGCTTCGATGTTGGCTTGATTGGCCTCCTTCATCAGCCGGCGGGTCAAAAGGTCGGTCAGCACGCCGCAGCACACAAGCAGGGCTATCGATATGGCGCCGATGAGGCCGAAGAGCGGGTGCAGGGCGAAAAGAACGCCGAGGAAGATCGGCGACCAGGCCGCATCGAGCGGCGCGCTGACGGCCGAGGTCGTCAGAAAGCTGCGCAGTTCCACCAGGTCTCTCAGCGATTGAGTGGCTCGGGTTAGCCCCTGATCGGCGGCTGCCTGTACGGCAGCGGTCAGCACCGGAAGGTTGAGCCAGCGCACGACCGCACTGCCCATCACCTGGAACGTCAGCGCACGAATATATTCGAGAACGCCGTAGATAATGAGCGCGCCGATCACCAGAATCGTCAGCATGACCAGCGTGTCCATGCTCTGGCTGTTCAGGACGCGGTCATGGACCTGCATCATGTAGAGGGGTGTGGAGAGCTGCAAGATGCCGATACAGGCACTCAGCAAGGCTGCATAAATAAGTGCCAAAACGAACACGCGGCGTGCTTTCAAAATAAGCAGTCGCGGGTCGATTGCTCCATTATGCGCCGTCTTTGGCCCAATTTGGTTCTTGCTAATCATATTGCCTCGTTTGCTGTCACGCTTCGTGATTTTCTGGATAAATTCGTCGCGGTCTTGAGGATGCCGTTTTGTTTGTTATCACTTAAATCACAGTGTTGCCGTGATAACTGTGACACAATAATGGTGAAATGCTCAAGATGATCGTATTCGGGGGGAGTAAAGGGGGCGAAAAATTGCTTCAAAATTTGAAGCAATTTTTGAATATCGGTAGTAATGCTTAGTTGGAGAGAGGGATGAATCAAAAGATTCTCTATCCGTTTGCTGATTTTGGCGGCGCTGTTGCCATCCGGCCCGGGGATGACGCAGCGGGAAGTGCCCCTGAGAGCGAAAACATTGGCCCGGAGAGCGATGCCTCCGTGGTTACCTATTTCGAATTGGCACGGATGATGGAGCGTGCCAGCAGGCGCTTCACAGGCCTTTTGCGTGCCGAACTGACGAAGCTGGGTGTGGACGATATCGGCCCGGCTCAGGCCATGGTGTTGCTGGCAATCGGCGATGCCGAACTGTCGGTGGCAGAGCTTCTGGACCGCGGCCATTACGTGGGATCGAACGTTTCCTACTATCTGAAGCAGCTGGCTGACGGCGAATACATCGACCGTGCTGCGTCGCAACGGGACAAGCGTTCTGCTCGCATCCGGCTTTCGGAAAAGGGAAGGGTGCTTTGTGATTCGTTGAGAAAGGCAGCCGGTGCCTATGAGCGGGTGTTGAGCCACGGCGAACAGGACCGGCGCAATCTTGAAACCGCATTTCAAACGCTGCACCGGCTCGAGCTGGTTTGGGGAAATGCGACGCGTTACGGCATTTGAACTGCCCGCACGCGAAGGCTGTCCTTTCATCGGCAATAGGCTTGGAATATGCACGTAGCATTCGTACACCGGCGCGGCTTCTGCCAGTTCGCCGCTCTCGCAGCCCATTTGGCGCAGACGGGAAATGAAGTCACTCTGGTGACGGAAACCGTAGATCAGAGGATTCCGTCCGTCCGGGTCATCCGGCACAGGGCGGAACCCGGACCGCAGGCCAATGCGCCGATGGCGAAGTATCTCGCCACTCCGGACCATCACGTCCGGATCGGCCATCGGGTCGCCGAGACTTTTGAAGCCATGGCCCGCCAGGGCCAGGTGCCCGACGTCATTGTCGGGCATATCGGTTGGGGCAGCATGATGTTCGTCAAGGACGTGCTGCCTGAAGTTCCCGCACTCGGCTACTGCGAGTTCTTCTATCGCGCAGAGGGTGCCGATGTCGGCTTTGCCCCCGGCGATCAGGCTGATTCGGAGATCCGCAAGCGGCTGCGGCTGCGCAACACGGCTCAGCTCCTGTCTCTGGAGGCGCTGGACGGCGGGATCAGCCCGACCCAGTGGCAACGTAGCCTCTACCCTGCCGAACATCGCGCGCGTATCGCCGTTTGCCATGAGGGCGTGGATACGCGCGTCTTTCGTCCCGATGCGGCCGCCTCGCTAAAGTTGCCGGATGGCCGGGTGCTGAAGGCGGGCGATCCGCCGATCGTCACCTTCGTTGCGCGCGACCTCGAGCCCTATCGAGGCTTTCCACAGGCATTGGAAGCGGCCGCCAAAGTGGCGCGCAGCCATCCGGATGCGCTCTTCGTCTTCGTCGGTGGAGACGGCGTCAGTTATGGCGCGCCACCGCGGGGCGGTGGTTCCTGGAAGGACCACTTGCTTCAGTCTCTCGATGTGCCGGCGGACAGGTTCATTTTCCCCGGCGCCGTGCCGCATGGCGTGCTCAGGCAATTGTTCCAGATTTCGGCGGCGCACATCTATCTGACCTATCCTTTCGTGCTCTCCTGGTCGGTGCTTGAGGCCATGGCCTGCGGTGCGCTTGTCATCGGCTCGGACACCGCACCCATGCAGGAGATCGTCAGTTCCGGACGCAACGGACTTCTTGTGCCGTTCTTCGACACCGATGCTTTGGCCGGCGCCGTCTGCGATGCCTTGCGTCAGCCGGAAAAGTATACCGACATACGCTCTGCCGCCCGTCGGACGGTCGAACAAAGGTTCCGGCTGGGTGATTGCGTCGCAAGACAGGTGATGTTGCTGGACAAGGCGACGGAGAATGTGGCTCGCGTGCCGGTGCTGCGCGCCTCGTCTGCATAATACTTCAAAATCCGAAGTATTATTTCACGAAAATCACAAATATACCTTATTGTGCACTGCAAATAACCTTGATATGCTTTTCTTATGAGCTTGATTTCGCCGATCTATTTGGGATTGGCGAACTCAACCGTAAAGAGAAACTGTTCGTATCGAGGGTGGCGCGTGCAAGAGTTGATGTCGTCTGGCGTGAGGTATTCGCAGGCAAAGCGAAAGCTGGTGGTGGCATCCGATCACGACAGGGCAAGTGTCGAAGGCAGTGGCATCGAGCACTTGGTTCACTTCCTTCCGGCGGGCGATCGCCCGCAATCAACCCTGGAAAACGTGTTCCCACTGCTTGGCGTTGCTTTTTCCGGTGAGGGCGAGGCGCATCTCGAGGCCGGCCTGACGTCGCTGCGCGCGCTCGGCACGGTCCCCGAGGTGCCCGTCAAGCGGCTGAGCGCGCACACGGCGGGCGAAAGCGCTTCTCTTATCCAGATGTTGGTCGATGGTGGTGTCGGGCGTCTCGCCCGCTTCAGCAGTGCGATCACCTCGGAACTGGCGCTGCTGCGCCGCGAGCGTGAAACGCTGCTCGAAAACTATCGGGCGCTGGAGGATGCTTTCCAGGCGCGCAACTGGGAGCCGGTGACCGAGGTCTTCGCGCACGACCCTTATGTCGATCCGAAGGACGAGGGTATCGGCCACCTGATCGCCAATGCCTTCGTCGAGCAGTATCTGCCGGTCTCGAGCCACGGTGTGGCGGGCATTGCGCTTCATTTCAATTCCGTCCCGCGGGACGGTGGTGAGCTCGTCGTCGTGCTGAGCTATGTCGAAAGTGGTGAGGGCGTTGCCGAGTGGAGCGTGCCGTTCTCGCAGCTCGTCCCGAGCTGGAACTTCTTCGCCTTGCCGCGGACCTGTGGTGGTGGCGCAAAGACGCTGCGGCTGCGTGTCTCGACCACGGGCTCGGAGACCATCGGCCTGTCACTCGGCTATCCGATTGCAAGCGAACACTACACGGCCCGCTCCGAAGCACGGCACGCCGACCTCGATCTTCGGCCGCTGGCGTTCCGCGTCTATACCGGACTGCCAGGTGTCAAGCCGACCCGCATGCCCAACATGATCGCACCGACGGCCCTGCTCGATGGTCATTTCATCGAGGATTATCGCCTGTCCGTCGACCTTCTGAGTCAGATCGTCGATGTTTCGGTGACACCGCTGGTGCCGGACTTCCAGACAGTACGCTTCCTCGAGCACGAACACGCGGTTGTATGTCATCCGGTTGCAAGCGGCGTCTCTGCCGGTGCGATTGGTCGGGCGGTGGAGGCTGGAACCATCTCCTTCTCGGCAACCGCGATCGTCGACCATCCCAAGGGTGCGCCGGCTGCAGTCAGCTTCCTCCTGGCGCCTGCCAATTCGAATGCTCGCTCGGAAGTGGCCGAACTGGCGCGTAAAGGGTCAGTCAGGCCTTCGGCCTTCTTCAGCGGCTGGCGCGAAGTCACCAACCAGCAGCCGATCAATATCAATTTCCAACTGGACGAGCCGGTGCGCCACCCGATGGACCTGATGATCCTTAGCCGGGCTGTGACGGATTCCGTCGATTTCTCCTGGCTCAAGGTTTCAGGCTTCCGCATGGTGAAGCAGTCTGGCGGTGCGTCTCATGTCTAGCAGCAACGATCCGCGCGACCTGATTGCGATTGCAATGCCGCTCTACGGCCATGCGGCCCTTGCGCTGGAGGCGATCGAGTCGGCGCTTGCTTCCCAGCTGACGGACAGCCGGATCGCTGTCGTCGTCTCTGTCGACGGCGACCCTCGGCACGAAACCTTCGACCAGTTGCTGTTGTTTTCTGCTGCCCATCCCGACGTGCACGTGGTCTTCGGGCAGAATGCCGGGCCTGGCGGGGCGCGCAACCGCGCCATCGACTATGTGCTCGAAAACCTTCCCGAGGCGAAGGCGGTCTACTTCCTCGACGCCGACAATCGCGTTTTGAAGGGCACGGTCGACACCCTTTACCGTCAGCTGCGCGACAGTGGCGCGGGCTGGGTCTACACCAACATCGATACCTTCTCGGTGAGCTGGCGGGCGCATTACGGCAACCACTATTCCCGGCTCGTCCACTGCATCACCGACAATATCTGCGACACCGGATCGATGATTTCCATCGAGGTGTTTAAGGCGGGTGTACGCTTCAACGACGATCGGCAGAACGGTTTCGAGGATTGGGAGTTCTGGCTTTCTTGCGTCGAGCACGGTTTCGTCGGCACCCCCTGCCACGAGACCACGTTTGAGTATCGCCTGCGGGCGGAAAGCCGCTTCAAGGAAGCCAACCGCGACCGCGCAACCTCGGTCAGCTTTCTCAGGAAACGCCACAGAGCCCTGTTCCAGCGGCCCATGCTCGTTGATTTCGAACATGAGGAATGCCCGCGTTACCTTTTTGCGCGCACGGAAGATGCGGCCATTTCCTTCTTCACCGATCCGACCAAGCAGCCGAAGCGGCTGCGCCTCGACGACATCATCCCGGCCTTTTGGGCCAATACCGGTGAGCCGGACAATGTGCATTTTCCGCCATTCGTGATGGCTGGAAGCGGTGCGACCATCGATCTTCTTCTGCGCTCGCGCATGCTGCCCAACGTGCTTTGCCACCTGGAACGCCTGAGCGAGAAGGCCAATGTCGTCTTCGTTCACCTCGGCAACGACGCCACGCAGCGCAAGATCGAGCCGACCTTCCTTGATGCCGGCGCACAGCATCTCGGTCAGCCCGACCTCATCTTCATCTCGACCGCGCTTCTGCGCGACGTGATCCGCAACAATGCGCTCGACTGGTTCGCCTCGATCGGCAGCCAGCAGGTCTGGCCGACGTCGGCGGTTCTCAACGTGCGCTTCCCGTTCCCGCGGGCGCTGCCGCGCCGCACGCTGATCACGCCACAGCAGGTGATGATCAACTGCGTCAACGCGATCGCCACAAGCCCGCTGCGCCGCACCGCCGGCAAGCGCTGGACCTGGCGTCCGCCGCGGCTGATGCCCTATTCCGATCTGCACAAGGCGCTGCGCACCGAAATCGGCGGTTCCCCGGTTCTGCCGCTCGGCCACAGCGAGGCCGGCAAGAAGACCGCGGCACTCCTGGTGCCGAACGCCTCTTTCGGCGGGGCCGAAAAGGTGATCTACGCCGCGTCCCGCGAACTGCGCGCCGCCGGCTACGAGACGCACCTCTTCGTGCTCGGCACAAGCCGCATGGACGTGATCGACGAATTCGACGCGAGCTTCGACTACGTGCATTTCTGGGACCAGGACATACCGGCCTGGGGCGGCTCCGGCTCGTTCCTCGGGCAGGACTTCATCGCCGAGCACCACGAGGTCGATTGGGGTGCGCTGAAGGGTCAACTCTCCGGTTTTGACCTTGTCATCAACAACCACGTGATGGCGATGCATCCGCTGATCGCGCGGCTGCGCTCGGAAGGCACGCGTACGGCCTGCTATCTGCACGTCGTCGACAACACGCCGTTCAAGCGGCCGGCCGGCCAGCCCTTTGCTGCGATTGCCCATGAGCATTGCTACGATGCGTTCCTGACCTGCTCGGAACAGCTGAAATTCTACCTGCACTCGTTCGGAGTCCCGCTCGAAAAGATCTTCGCGGTTCCAAACGGCGCCAGCTTCTCCGTGCCGCCGAAGGTGCTGGCCGATGTGCTGCAGGTGCGGCGGATCGAGCGCAAGGACGACCGGCTGCGGCTGCTTTACATGGGCCGCCTCGACCAGCAGAAGGGCATCGACCGGCTGGCTGCGACCATTGCGGAGCTTCGTGCCGCCCGCGTGCCTTTCGACGCGCGCGCCATCGGCGGTGAAATCCTCGCCGACGCGAACTTCTCCTGGACGGACCGGCTGAAGGAACTCGGTGTCGACGTGCGCCCGCCTGTCTTCTCCAGCCGTGATCTGATCAAGGCGCTCGGCTGGGCCGATGTGCTCGCCATGCCTTCCCGCTGGGAAGGTGCCCCGCTTATGATCGCCGAAGCACAACAGCTCGGCTGTGTTCCGATCGCGACGGCGGTCGGGGCTGTGGACGAACTCATCGTCGATCGCGAGGACGGCATTCTCATCGATGCGAGCTCCGACCCCCAGGTCGTGCGCGACATGGTCACCGCGATCGCAGAGGTCGCGCGGGACCGAAACCTGCTCGCGCCGATCATGGAGGGTTGCCTCAGATCGGCGGCGCGGCGCTCCTGGACCAACTCCTTCTCGGAGTTCCTCGGTTGGTGCGACCGCTCCGTGAACAATTCATCGCTTTCGCGCGCAAAGGTTTTCCGTGTGCGTGAGACTACCAGTGCCGGCGTCGCAGCAGCAGGCTGAGCGATCCGGGCGACTTTTCAAAAGAAGGGACATACGCATGCGTCCAAGAATCCTCCTGACGGGTATTCCTGGTCATTACACGCGCCTCTCCAACGGTGCGAATGGCCTGTCGGTCTCCTATTCGGAGCGGCAGAAGCAACCCGAGTCCAAAGAGGAGTTTCTTCAGGAGCTTCGCAACATCAGCAACACCGGCAATTACCTGATCGGTGAGGGCGCCCTGCGCGCGATTGCGCCGCATGCCAAGCAGATTCCGTTCTGGCATCTCTACAACGCCCACAAGAACGGTACCGGTTTCGAAGAGTTCAACAACAACTTCGACATCTGCGTTTTCACCTGCGCGAACCTCTTGCGCAAGGGGCTTTCCGCGGATGCCGAAGCCGACGTTTTGAGCAAGCTCAAGATGCCGATCGTCATGCTCGGCATCGGCCATCAGAACCGCAAGGATCTGGAAACCGGCCTGCCGGAGGGAACCAAGCGGCTGCTCGATGTGCTCAAAGACCGCGAACACTATTTCCTGACCCGCGGCTATGAGACGGCTGGCTACCTGAAGGACCAGGGTTTCAAGTACGTTCGACCGACCGGTTGCCCCTCGGTCTACTTCGCACCAAACAACATGCGCGCCTCGATGAAGAAGCTGCCAAGCGTGAAGATCGGCCAGGCAAAGACGATCTTCTCGGGCTATCTCGGCGCCAATCACGATTGCATCGTCGATGCCATCGCGCTGAACCCAGAGGGTGCGAAGCCGCAATATGTCATCCAGGACGAGTTCCTGCACTTCGACATGAAGGTCGAGCCGGATGCCGATGGCCGGGTCTTTGATTCCTGCTCGGGCAAGATGCTCGGCGATCTCGCTTTCCCGGGGGCTGAGCGCCAGAAGGTGCCGTTCGACGTGCGCACCTTCTTCGATACCAACCAGTGGCGCGCCTGGGCCTCGCACATGGATTTCAACTTCGGTCGCCGCTTCCACGGCTCGATCATTGCGATGCAGGCCGGTGTCCCGAGCCTGATGGTCGCTGTCGACGACCGCATGCGCGAAATGCTGGGCTTTACCGGCCTGCCGTCCGTCGAGGTCCAGGATCTCGAAAAGTCGGAAAACCGTGCCGAATTCGTCGCCTCGCACCTGGCGGGCCTCAACGCGTCGGAACTGGTCGACCGCTATTCCGATCGCGAACGCAACTTCCGCACGGTGCTGCGCGAAATCGGCATCGGACAATAACCCCTAAAGCGCCGCGCGTCTTATCAGGCGCGCGGCGCTGCAGGACTTTGAATTGCTGCATGTTTTGTCCCTTGATCCGCTACGATTAAGGGAACCGTGCAGGAGCGAACTTTTGTGGCCCAGCCCCTACGATTAGGTGTGTCATGCGTATCTTGCTTACCGGAATTCCTTCTTATCTTCAGCGTACCGTCTCGAGCGTTTCCGGGGCGAGGGTCCACCACAAGCCTTACTTCGACGACATCCGAAGCAAGAAGGAACTGGTCGACCAGGTCAAAAAGATCGCCAACACCGGCAACTATCTGATCGGTGAGGGGGCGGCCTACGCCCTGCGCGGACATGACGTCACCTATGTGCCCTTCTGGCATCTGGTCAACAGCCGCGGCGCCAACGACGTGTACGATGCCCTGAACAAGGAATTCGACATGTGCGTCTTTGCCTCGGCGAACCTTCTGCGGCCGGGTTACTCCGCCGATCTCGAAGCGGATGTTTTCGAGAAACTGAAGATGCCCGTTCTGGTGATGGGTATCGGCATCCAGAAGCGCGAGGGGCTCAAGGAGAACCTGCCGGCCGGTACGTTGCGGTTCCTCGAGGTCTTGAAGAAGAAGGAAAGCTTCTTCCTGACCCGCGGCTATTTCACCGCCGAGTTCCTGCGTGCAGAAGGCATGAAGTTCGTCAAGCCGACCGGCTGCCCTTCGTTGTTCTTCGCGCCGAACGAGATGCGGCGGTCACTGACAGCACTGGCTGACGCTGAACTGGCGTCGGCCCAGAAGCTTGCGCTCGGTGGTTATCTCGGTAGCGTCGCCGATACGATCGTCGACGCCCACGCGCTGCTGAAGCCCGATAGCGTCGCAAGCTATGTCATTCAGGACGAGGTTGTCGCCTATAACCTCACGCTTCCTGTCGATGACAACGCTCCGGTCTATGATCGCTCCAGCGGCCGCATCACCGGCAAGACCGAATACAAGCACCAGGAAAAGTGGCAGAGGCAGAACGAGCTTCTGGTGTTCTTCGACACCAACCAGTGGAGAACATGGACGTCGTCGCGTGATCTGTGCATCGGGCGTCGCTTCCACGGCTGCGTCATCGGCATGCAGGCCGGCACACCGTCGCTGATGATCGCCGTCGACGATCGCATGCGCGAGATGCTCGAGTTCATCGGCTTCCCCTATATCGAAGCGGGTGTGTGGAACCGCGAAACCGACAAGCGGGCACATCTTGCCAGCTTCCTGTCCAAGATTGATGCCCAGGCTGTTACCGAGCGGTACTCGGCATGCGAGACGAACTTCCAAAGTGCGCTCAAGCAAGTTGGTATCTGATCGCCGCATAGAAGGAGCAGCGCCGCGCGCGCTGTTCCTTGCCGCTGTGGCTTTTTTCGCGTCGTGGGCCTGTGCGCCGGCAACGCGTGCCGAGGACGCGGCTGATACCCGCTTCGGTGTCAACCGGCTCAATCTCGGCTGGCTGAAGCGGCAGGAACAGGAGCGAATCCTGCGCGAAATCGCCGACAGCGGTGCTGCGCATGTCCGCCTGTCGCTTTCGCGACCGGTCGACAGAAGCATCGAGGCGCTGGAGATCGCCAATCGCCTGGGCCTTCGGATCCTCCTCGAAATCCAGCTTTCAAACAAAAGCTACTACGCCGACACCGTTCAACCCCGCACCGGCTTCGGCCGCATCTGGGACATCAACCGGCTGTCGGATCTGGACATCGACCGCTACCGCGCGGGGCTGAAGGACGCGCTCGCACGCATCGATGCCCTCGGCATCAAGCTGGATGCCGTGGAGCCTGGAAACGAAATCAACCTTGCCGGCTATAATGGCGATCTCGCCGTCTACCAGAAGCCCGGCCGGCCGACGGCACGCGACGTTGGTGGACTTACCGACCGGGCCGCGTTCGAAAAGGGGCTGGACAACTATATCGAAGCACTGAAAGTCACCCGCGAGGTAGTGCGGGCGAGTGCCAATAGCAGCCAGGCCGCCATCATCTCAGCGGGTCTTTCCGATATGGGGCCCAAGGAAGCCGACCGGCAAGGCATGGAGCGGCTCGACCCTTCCGAGGTGATCGGGCTCTTGCGCGACCGCGGCATGGACGCGTTCGTCGATGCCTATGGCATCCATATCTATCCGGCACGCAAGGATCCGGAAGCCATCCGGAACGTCGTGACCCAGGTCCTTGATTTCTGCGAACCATCCGATTCCGGCCGACCCTGCTGGGTGACCGAATGGGGGATCGCCAATACAGCGCGCAGCTGCCCTGTTGACGACCGTGCGCGCGAGGGTGCCATGACGGCCATGCGGACTGTCTTTGCGACCTTTGCCAAGGCCAAGCGACTGGATGCAGCCTACTACTACGATTGGGACACGCAGCAGAACTATCGGGTCTGGCGCTGCGGCGCGCTGAGCCCGGCCGGCGCCATGGCGATCGCCCCGCAAGAGGGGGCGTCACCCTAGACAGAGGTCGACGTCGACTGGGTCCGGTTCGAGGTTGTTATCGGGGTCTCATCCGCGTCGCGCGACACGGCTCGTTGCCGGTTCCAGACCCTTGCCGCGATAGGTGACGGGAATGCCGAGTTCCTCATGCGCGCGCGCCAGGGCCTCAAGCCAGGTCGCAAGCTCGTCCGGAACCTTCTCTTCACCGGTCTCCATCGCCTCGATCCATGCCAGGTTGCAGTGAAGCGCACTGGCAAGGTTGATCGGTGTCCAACGGAGAACGAGAAGGCATTGGGTAAAACGGGCGGGCGTCATCGATGTTGCTCTAGGTTGCATAGGGAATGAATAAAGCAGGTTTTACGCGTGAAATTAAGTCAAGGTGATGACTGAAAGGGCGAAAAGCTGTGAGCTTTGCGTGAGTTAGATTTGAACGGGCAAAATGCCGCAGCGCCGCAACGCGCGACTTGCCTTGAACGGGCGGCTCTGCCAAGGCCTGGCGCTCAACCGAATGAGAGACGTCGAACCGAGAGCGCTCGATTGCGAGAGGGCTGCAAGTCGACACCGGTGCGAATCGCGGCCTTTTGAGGTTGAATGTCCCACACTCCCAAGGCCGCTCCGGTCCTGGGCAAAGCCGAGGCGAGCAACCGTTGCATGCACCCATCTACCAGTCCGCGATCAACATAGCCGCCAAGGTCGGCTTTTACCTGTCGCTGGCCATGCTCCTGCCCGCCCTGATCGATCTCATTCACGGTCACCCCAACTGGAAGATCTTTGCTGTCACCGCCTTTGCGACGGGCGGGTTGTCGTTGACAACGATGGCGGCCACCCAGGGCGGCCCGCCGCCGTTCAACCGCAAGATGGGTTTCCTTGTCGTCAACCTGCTTTGGATCGTTGTTTCGCTGATCGGAGCGATGCCCTTCTGGCTATCGTCGCTGAAGCTTGATTTCGCCAGGGCCCTGTTCGAATCGGTGTCGGGCATCACGACCACCGGGTCGACCGTTATTACCGGCCTCGATTTTGCCCCGCCGGGTATCCTGTTGTGGCGATCACTTCTGCACTGGTTGGGCGGTATCGGTATCGTCGCCCTCGGGCTCTTCGTCATGCCCTATCTCAGGGTCGGCGGAATGTCCTTCTTCAAGATGGAATCGTCGGACACGACCGAGAAGCCTTTCGCCCGCATCGTTACCTTCACGCGAGCCTTCATCCTTATCTATGTTGCGCTGACCGTGGCCTGCACGGTGATCTATTCCTACCTCGGCATGAGCCGCTTTGACGCGTTCAACCATGCAATGTCGACGATCGCCACCGGCGGCTTTGCCACCCACGACGCCTCGCTCGGCTACTACAAAAGCCTGCCGATCCTGTGGGTCGCTACCGGCTTCATGACCTTGAGCAGCCTGCCGTTCTCCGTGCTCATTATTTTCATCGTGCGCGGCCGGCTCGACACGCTGAAGGACCCGCAGATCATCGTCTTCCTGTCGTATCTGACCCTTCTGGCGCTTGCCGCAAGCCTCTATCAGCGCGTTGTCAACGGCGTCGCCGCCAACGAGGCGCTGGCACATGGCTTCTTCACGGTCACGTCGATCCTGTCGACCACAGGCTTTGCCAGTGATGACTATATGCTTTGGGGTGAGTTCATCGTCGCACTCGCCTTTGCCGCCACCTTCATCGGTGGCTGTTCTGGCTCGACGGCCGGCGGCATGAAGGCCTACCGCTTCATCATCATGTTCAACTCGATCCGGGCCGGCCTCTTCAAGCTGATTTACCCCAACGCGATACACACCGTCCGATACGGCAAGACGCTCGTCGACATCGACGTCCAGCGCACCGTTTTCATGTTTTTCACGGCCTACATGTTCATCTGGGCCCTCGGCAGCCTCGCGATGGGGGCGATGGGCTACGATTTCCTCACGGCTATGTCGGCAATTGCGACGGCGCTTTCCAACGTCGGCGCCGGGCTCGGCCCGATCATTGGCCCGGCCGGCAATTTCTCGACGCTCTCGGATCCGGCACTCTATCTCTTGTCGGTGATGATGCTGCTCGGCCGTCTGGAAATCCTGACGGTTCTTGTCATCCTGACGCCGCTCTTCTGGAAGGATTGATCCGCGGCGCGCCGTGTTGCTCCAGGGAAATGGTGGCAACGGCCACTTCGCTCTTCGCAACCACAATGGGGTTCCGGCGCAGCCCTGGCCGCGCCGGAGCCAGCAACGGATCAGGCGCCCTGGTTGCGGCCCGCATGCCAGTTCCAGGCCGTACGGGTGATGTCTGTCAGGTCGTATTTCGGTACCCAGCCGAGAATGTCGCGCGCCTTGTCGTTGTTGGCGACGAGCGTCGTCGAATCGCCTTCGCGCCGGTCGACGAGGTCGACCTGGAATTCGCGCCCCGAGACATCGGAAATCGCCGTCAGCAGTTCCTTGACGGTGGTGCCGGTTCCCGTGCCGAGATTGAGTTCGACGCTGTCGCCGCCGGCAAGCAGATACTCGACCGCACGGACATGGGCGTCGGCAAGATCAAGGACGTGGATATAGTCGCGCACGCAGGTGCCGTCGCGGGTGTCGTAGTCCGTACCGAAGATCTTGAAGCTCTGGCGACGGCCAAGAGCGGCGTCGATGGCAAGCGGGATCGCGTGCGTCTCGGGCTCATGCCACTCGCCGATACGGCCCTCCGGGTCGGCACCTGCAGCGTTGAAGTAGCGCAGGATTACCGAGCGCAGCCCCTTGTACTGGCCATAGTCCTTCAGTGCCTGCTCGCAGACCCACTTCGTACGGCCATAAGGGTTGATGGGCGCCTGCCGGTGCTTTTCATCGATCGGCACGCTTTCCGGCAGGCCGTAGGTGGCGCAGGTCGACGAGAAAACGAAGGCTTCGACACCGGCGGCGAGCGCGGCCGAAAGCAGGGTCAGGGTGCCAATCACGTTGTTGTCGTAGAAGGAGACCGGGTCCTTGACCGATTCACCGACCTCGATCATTGCGGCAAAGTGCAGGATGGCCCGCGGCTTGTGACGGGCAAGCACCTCGTCGAGCCGCTGGCGGTCGCGAATGTCGCCTTTTTCGAGCACGCCCCATTTGACGAACTCCTCATGGCCGTTCGACAGGTTGTCGTAGACGACGGGCTCGAAACCCTTGTTGGCGAGTTCGAGGCACGTGTGCGAGCCGATATAGCCGGCGCCGCCGACAACGAGGACTTTATTGCTTTCCATGATGGTCTCGATCCTTGGGAGGTTCAAAGGAATTGCCGTGTTTTTTCAACGAATAATGGCGAAATTGTCAATGCTTAGTCCGGTGCAGCAAATGTCGTGGTGAACCAATCGTGCCATTGAGAGAAACCGGATGTCCCGTTTGGTCGGACCGCACTCCCGAGGGGTTTGAAATACGCCCTAAAAATCGGGCCGGGGACAGATAACTCCGTCACGCCAAAGAGTGAGATGCTTTTTTCTGATCCGGTAAAACACATAGCATATTAATTGACTAGCGTTAATAGATAATGGCGCCCGTGATCGTACGATAGCCTTCAGATTTTTGAAGGAAGGCTCCCATGACGACGAAACTGAAACAGCTCGCGATCACCCTGGCGACGCTTGCGACCTCCGGCCTGATCCTGACCGGCGCCCGTGCTGAAGGAACGGAACCGGTCAAGGGCGGAACGCTGATCTATCTGGAGCAGCAGGCCCACACCAACCTCTACCCGCCCGCCGGCGGATTTTATCCGAACGGTGGCATTCTCAATCAGATCACCGACAAGCTGACCTATCAAAATCCGAAGACGCTCGAGATCGAACCGTGGATCGCCGAGTCCTGGTCGGTGAACGCCGATGCAACGGAATATACGTTCAAGATCCGCCCTGGTGTCACCTTCTCCGACGATACACCGCTCGACGCCGCCGCGGTCGCCAAGAACTACGACGTCTTCGGTCTTGGCAACAAGGCACTGAAACAGCCGGCGTCGGAAGTCATCAACAACTACGAGCGCAGCGAAGTCGTCGATCCGCTGACGGTCATGTTCCACTTCAAGAAACCGTCGCCGGGCTTCCTTCAGGGCACGTAGATCGGGTCGGGCCTGGTGGCGCCGGGCACGCTCTCGCTGCCATTCGAAGAGCTTGGCGATGCCACCAAGATCATCGGTTCTGGGCCGTTCGTGGTCGAAAGCGAGACGATCGGCAAGGAGCTGAACTTCAAGGCGCGTGATGATTACAACTGGGGGTCGGCGAAGCTTAATCACCAGGGCCGCGCCTATCTTGACGGCATCAAGTACATCATCACCGGTGAAGACAGCGTGCGCATCGGCGCCCTGCTTGCCGGCCAGGCCGACTTCATCCGACAGGTCCAGGATTACCTGATCTCCGCACCGTCGACGCGCGGCGCGAACAACTGCGTCGTTTTCCGTCCGGACAATCCGCTGGTCGCCGATATCAAGGTGCGCCAGGCGCTTCTGCACGCCACCGACACCAAGGAAATCGTCACGACACTGTTTTCGGCCAACTATCCGCAGGCGACATCAATCATCGCGTCGTCGGCGCTTGGCTACAAGGATGTCTCGGCCAAGCTCACCTTCGACGCCGAAAAGGCCAAGGCCCTGCTCGACGAGGCCGGTTGGTCGGTCGGCGCCAATGGTCTGCGCCAGAAGGATGGCAAGGAACTGGTACTGACGGCATACGAATCCCTGCCGCAGCCCCAGAACAAGGAGACGCTGCAGCTCGTCGCCCAGCAATGGGGCAAGGTCGGCGTCAAGCTCACCGTCCTTGCCGGGGACAGCGGCAGCAAGACGGTCGATGATCTCGATCGAGCGAAGACGCCGTGTTGCTCACCGTAGTTGGCGACGATCCCGGTACTGCAGGAAAGGTGTTTTCGGCGTACAAAAGGATCGTGACCCGAAAACCCGGCTTTTCCTCGAAAGGCGTGGCCGAGCTGGTCGATCTGCCGGGGCTTGACTGGGATGACCGGCTGGCGGCGACCGTCGATCACGCCGACGCAGCGCTGCAATCCGGTCTGTCCGCGCCGTTTGCCGCGGCGGAGCTGGTGTCGGCGATTGTTGCCGATAGCTCCGACGCCGAGCCGCTCGGCGCTTGGCGACGTTCTGATCGCCGCGATGCTGAAATGGTACCACCCCGTGCCGCTGTTGATGGCCGAGCGCTATGGCCCGGCCTTCAAAAGCCTCGGGGGCAGGGGACGCGTGCGGCCGGGCGAACCCGCTTTCCCGCGCGCCATCTGCCTCGCCCTGGTCGAAGGGGCGGGTTCCGCTTTGCAGTCGGCCGGCGAGATCGCCCGCCGCGCGGACGCACTTCTCGCCGCCTCGCCGAAGGTCCGGACCAAGGGGCGCGCCGGTGATCCATAAGCTGTTTGCGGCAGACGCCGTGCCGGCGACGGCGACTGGCAGCAACCTGTCCCGTTGGGCCGCGACGCGGCTGTTCGAACGGCTGGAAGGATTTGGCGCCGTTCGAAGCGCTCGAAGACACCGGGTTGCTGAGCAGAGCTGCCGTTCAAGAGGAGCGGCTTTCAGCCGAGGCCGAAAGTGAGGACGAATAACGCTGCTGCCGTCGGCGCGAGGGTATTCGGTTGTCGATCTCTGTATGGATCACGCCGGCTCACTTCAACCCGATGATGTTCCGGCGAAGCACGTCTGAAAATTTCTTCAACCCGCTTTGCTGAAGCGCGTCCACGAACGCTTCAACCGATGGCGTTGTCTTGCGCAGATTGAGTCGGGCGCGTTTGACACTGGAAATGAGCGCGTCGGGAAACGCCGCATGGAGATCGCTCAGGAAATCATCCGGCGCCTGGCTGGTCACGCCGTGGGGGAAGAGGGTTCGTGCTGGGAAATCTTTCAGGTTCCAGGTGACGATCACGGAGGCTTTCGAGGCAATGGCGGTTGCGAGAACATGCCGATCGTCCGGGTCAGGTAGTTCGAGCCTTGCGACCAACGGGCGATAGTTCGTCACGTCCGCCTCCGGCAGGACGGCCTTCATCCTGTCACGCGTGGCAATCAGACGCTCTTTTGGTAAGGCAGGCGTGTTGGCGGCGAGATTGCGCATCCACTCGTCATGGATGTCATCGGTCCAGCGCGCCTCGACGAGACCGTCAAAGGCGCACTGGATCAGGACGTTGCGCAGATGAAAGGGATAGAGGACGCAGGCATCATAGACCGCGACGGGCGGTTTAGAGGCCATGGTTCTCGATCAGGTCCTCTGTGTCCTCAGTAAGCGCTTCCATCGCTGCCTGACGGGCGTCGAGCCTGGATTTCAGCACGAGCACGTCCTTCAGCAAGGCGCGGCGGTGTTTGCCGACATAGCGGAATGGCAGATCGCCCCGGTCCATGCGCAGGACGACGAGTGGACGAGAGATGCCGAGAATGGCCGATACCTCGGTCGGACTCAGCTCCTGGTCTTCGGCCAGCACGGCGACGCGCTCGCCGCGCAGCAGGTGCGCCAGAAGGGCCTCAACTGCCGCGGCGGCCGAGGGCGGAATCGAGAGCGTCTGTTCCCGGCCGCCTGCATGACGAACATGGAGTTCCAGCCTGTCGCCGGCGACGAGTTTCGGCAAGGGCGAGGCTATCTTGCGGTCGCGATCCGACAATCCGGCGAAATGAACGATCTGACTGGTCATGGCGATATCTCCTTGATCGTCAATATAATGGGCATGGTATGTAACTGCAATAACTGAAAGTCTGCTGATGTGATTGCGTAGGTGGCGATGGAGGTCGCCAGATCGCCACCGACGCTCTGAGGTCAACCGAGAATCGGTTATCGCGCGAGACCCTGATCAAAGAGGAGATTGAGCCCACGGCGTGGAAGACTACCTTGAGGACGCCGTACAGCGGATTAGGGGCATCCTTCCGCGTCGCTGGCTTGAGGAAGAACCCCGATACGCCAGGAGATCAACTGACTGGCGTTTGCCGACGCTTAGAGCAGCCGCTTGCCGCGACGATCTGTTCGATCAGAGGAGCGCGCAAATTCGCTACGCTTGTTCATTGACTAATTCCGCATCTATCGGGGATGCTGTCGCGGGCTGAAGAATGGGGTAGAAATGACTTACGAGTGGAAGCGAGCGGCCGTGAAAGTGCCCAGAATGCTGGCGCATCCATCAGTCACCTCCGATCAGCTGTCTCAACTTCGCGGTCACATCGACGACTGCATCGCGAGGCTAGAGCACCTCGTCACCGATATGGAAGTCGCTGGCACCGACCAGGCCTGGATCGACGTAGCCGAGGCGATAGATGGGCTCTGGAGAAACTTGATGCTCGATGTGGCCGGGAGGGCGCGCTCGTTCGAGACAGCTTCCGTTGATCTTCGGCATGCGTCAGCCGAAAGTCCTGACGCAAATACAGGAGTTTCTGCTGTTTGGTAACAGGTCCGCTGATACTACTGCTGACAGCCGCCTAGCAGATACGAGAGATATCGGATGAGGTCGTCGTCCATTTACGGTCCGGTCCGCCGTTCATGTCGCATGTTTCCTGCAAGCCCCGCGAGCTTCGGCAATAAAGTCTGCGGCAGCTATCCATCAGGCTGACGAGCCTTGCTCCTTTTCATCTTCGGCTTCTTCAATGGGCCGGAATGCGGGCGCCGGCGCTCTGCTGATTCGAGCGCCGGTGGTCTCCTGAAGCTCAGGTTCTGCCATTGGCACAGCAACGCTCGTCCGACTGACGCGCCTTGAAGTAAATGACGGTGAAAATCGCCTGCCGCTTCCTGGTCGCGGCGACTTTCGGCGTTCCCTGAATTGAACGGCTCACGGTGCATCCCTCACGCATCGTTCGAATGTCGCGTCGATCTCCCGCCGCCGCACCTCGATTGCTTCCCGGCAATTGGCTTTTGATCCGATGGAAAAGTACGGATGCGACGAAATCGTTCCTTCCTCATGGCGGCCGTGATGTCGCTTACGCTCGCGTCGCCATCCGCGGCGGAAAAGGCGACGACTATGGTTACCGTGGTAGCCTACCGCTGCGAGCAAGGCCCGCTTTCCATCATCAATGCGAAAAAGGTTTCAGGCGAGGAGTTGGTGTACGCAACGCTGGGAGAGAAGGCCGTTCAGATGTCTCGTCTGAAGGATCGCGCCGAAGAAATGTACGTGTCCCTGCACGCAGACGCCGGCAGTTACCGCTGGCGGGTCGCCGGTCAGTCCGGCGCATTGAGCTGGCTTGGGCCGGAGGCAGATGCAAGGGAGAAGGTGCTATTTGGCAAATGCGAGGCGGCTCCCGCCGACTGATCTTCTGTTCGGCCGAGCCGGACCGGCGCCTTGTGGAGCCGGATGTCGCAGGCGGCGCGTCTTGCCGCCGCCTGGCTGTGCCTCAATCATCGGGTGGCTGCGTGCGCGCCACCTACCGCGTTGTCGCAACCGGTGGCTCGACGCTCCGCCGCGCCAGTTTTCCCTCTTCAGCCTTGTAGAAAAACTGGCTTGAGACCAGCCAGCCCTTGAGAGGGCGAAGAGGTGGAATACAGGTCAGCAACATGAAGGGGCCGGTCACCAGCAGGTGCACCCAGAGTGGGGCGCTATATTGCACCTCCAGCCAGACACCCAAAAGCACGCTCGGCACGCAGGCAAAACAGATGACGAAGAAGGCGGGGCCGTCGGCCGGGTCGGCGAAGGAGTAGTCGAGGCCGCAAACGTCGCATTCCTTGCGCATCTTGAGGAACCCTTCAAACAGGTGCCCTTGGCCGCAGCGCGGGCAGCGCCCCCGCAAGCCGGTTTGCATGGGTGGGATTGGCGGCCAATCACTATCCGAAGACATTTTTCGTTCCTTTCAGGCGTCGTTGCCGGCGTCGCATCCAAGGCGCGCACCGATTTTGCCTGGATGTGCGGCCTGCCATTCCCTGGCGCCGCCTTCAGGCCCGCAAACATAAAGCGCCGAAAAACATACACTGTCAATTAATTGTATGCATACATTGCTGCGACAATTTCGCCGCCTGTTCTGTGTTCGATCAAACCACGAGGCTGGAGGCGGCTGGCGACTGGTTCAAAAGGTCGGCGATGGTCAAAAGGCTCCGGCGCAGTTCAGCCTGGCTCGCCGCTACGCCCAGGCCGAGCCGCACGGCTTCCGGTGCTGCTCCAAGAGCAAAGGCGTCGCTGGCGACGACGCTGATGCCGGCCGCCTGCAGTCGTCCGCTGAACGCCCCGCGCGTCCACGGCGACGGCAGGCGCAGCCAGGCATGAAACGCAGCCGGGTCCGTTTGTGCGACGTTGCGCGGAAGGTATTCGCAAAGCATCTTCTGCCGCACCACGGTCTCGGAGCGGATCGCTGCAACGACAGCATCCGCCGTTCCGTCTTCGATCCACCGGCTGGCGACCGCTGCCGCGAGCGGCGACGCCATGCCGACGGTCGCGCGAATGGCCCCCTCGATACGTACCGAACTGCGGCTGTCGGGAACCACCAGGTAGGCGATGCGCAGGGCAGGCGACAGGCATTTTGCCAGGCCGCCGATGTAGTAGACGAGGTCGGGGGCAAGGGTCGCAAGTGCGCGCGCTGGCGTCTGCGGCAGGGCGCCATAGGCGTCGTCCTCGATGATCGGCACCCCATGCCGCCTGGCAATCGTGACGATCGCCTCGCGTCGCTCCAGCGAGAGCGTTGCCGTCGTGGGGTTGTGAAGCGTCGGATTGCAATAGAGCGCCTTTGGCGTCCTGCTCAAACAGAGCTCTTCAAAGGCTTGAGGGATAAGGCCTTCATCGTCCATCGCGACGCCCAGAAGGGTAAGGCCGAGATGGGCGGCAAGTGCCCGAAGCCCCGGATAGGCGATTGCCTCGGCGCAGATGATGTCGCCGGCTCTTGTCAGGCTGCTCAGCGTCGCAAGCAGTGCGCCTTGCGCGCCGGGGCAAAGCAGAACCCGCTCGGCTGGAACGTCTCCGAGACGCGGCCTTAGCCAGTTGGCCCCGGCCGTGCGGTTGGGCAGAGCCCCGGCGGGCGCCTGATAGCGCATCAAAAGCTCTAGTCCCTGGTCGGCCTGAAGGGCAGCTATGTCGTCCCAAAGCCTTGCGGCAAGTGCTGCATCGTCAAAAAGGGGCGGCAGGTTCATGCTCATGTCGATGATGCCGATGGTTGTCGGGCGGGCAGGTCTGCCGCGCCTTGCCTTCACATAGGTGCCCTGGCCGACGCGCCCCTCGACGAGACCGCGATACCTTGCCTCGTTGTAGGCGCGGCTGACGGTGGTGAAGTCGATGCCGAGCGCATCGGCAAGCGGGCGCTGCGGGGGGAGTCGCATGCCCTCGGACAGCCGTCCCTCGGCGATGTCGGCGGCAATGGCATCGGCAATTGCAAGATAGAGCGGACCATCTGCCTTCTTGATTGCGGGCCGCCACGAGACCTCAGGGCGCTTGTCCTTCATCATCATACCCCACGCTTGAAATTGTATGGATATTGCATGCTTCGTGGGGCTGAAGCAAGGGACAGGACGGGGTTGCGGCCATTTGCCAGTCGGAGGTGCTGCAGTCACGAGCGCCCGAGGCTCGAACTCGCAAGAAGCAGGCCGAAGCCGACCAGCAGGGCGCCGAAGCACCGGTCGATCCAGTGACGGAGCTCAAGCAGGCGGCTGCGCACCATGCCGGCCGAGAAGAACAACGCCACCAGCGCGAACCAGACTACATGCGCTGCAGCGATAAACGCACCGTAACCGATCTGAACGGTCAGCGACGTGCCGGGCTGTACCACCTGCATGAACAGGCTGACGATAAAGACTGTCGTCTTCGGGTTGAGCGCATTGGTGAAAAAGCCGGTGCGCAAGGCGCCGAGGTCGGAAAGCGCTGGCAGTGCGGCCTGCGCCAACGGGCCGGCAGGCCTGGTGCGAAGCATCTTGACGCCAAGCCAGATCAGATAGGCGGCGCCGGCGATTTTCAGGATCGAGAACAGGACGATGGACTGGCGGACGATCAGGCCGACGCCGAGGATCGTATAGCCGACATGGATCAGGACGCCGCCGCCGATGCCGAGTGCAGTGAGCAGACCAGCGCGACGCGAAAGCATGAGACTATTGCGCGTCACCATCGCAAAGTCCGGTCCCGGACTGATGACGGCAAAGATGGTTATTGTGATTACGGCTAACAGTTCTGTCATTGCTTTTCCTCGCTCCATTCCGCATTGATTGTTTCAATAGCGGAAGTTCAGGACGGCGAATAACGATGAGTTCTGACGACATCGGTGAGTCTACCTCACATAACGGTGTGATCCGAACGCCACCTTTGGCGGCCCTGCGCTGTTTCGAAATGGCGGCGCGGCTGGAGAGTTTCAGCCGGGCTGCGGATGCCCTCAATCTGACGCATGGTGCTGTCAGCCGGGCGGTGCGGTTGATCGAAGACGATCTCCAAGTCGAGCTGTTCGAGCGGCGCAGTCGTCGGGTTTTCCTGACGGACGTCGGGCGAAAGCTTGCCGGTGCCGTGCGCGAGGGCTTCGGCCTGGTTGAAACGGCGGTCAGGGACATCCGCAATACCGCACAGGCGCCGGCGCTGGTTATCTCCTGCGAACCGACGCTGCTCATGCGCTGGCTCATTCCGCAGCTTCCGGATTTTCAACAACGCCATCCCGACGTCCCGGTTCATCTGGTCGCGGGAGGTGGGCCGGTGACCTTTGGCCGCGGATACGATCTGGCCATCCGCCGCAACGACTTCGTGCAAGCTGGAGCCATCCACTCCGTGGCTCTCTTTCGGGAGCGGACCGGCCCGGTATGCCGCGCCGACAAGGTCGCATCGTTCTTCGATTGCGGACAGGCAGGCGAACTGCCGCAGTTGCAGCAGGATGCAGTCCTGCTTCACACCCGGACCCGTCCGGACGCATGGGAAACCTGGGCAAGGTGCGCCAGCCGTCCGTGTGAGGCGCGCCATTCGCAAAGCTTCGAGCATTTCTATATCAGCCTTCAGGCGGCTGTTGCCGGAATTGGTGTGGCGATAGGCCCATGGCAGCTTGTCCGGGACGATTTGGAAAGCGGCATCCTGGCAGCTCCACTGGGCTTTGTCGAAGACGGCACTACCTATCACCTGCTTGCGCCGACGGAGATTGAAGAGCCAGGCCCGCAGGCGAAACTGCGTGACTGGCTGCTGGCGGTTGCCCGTTGAAGTCACGCGATTTCGATTCTGTTATTTGCATAAAGGGCAACAACGTCATACGTTTACCAGCAGCGCACGGCCGGTCGCGCCAGGCTTTAGGCAGGGCGCAAAGGCAATTTGAAGTGCAATCGATAAACCCTCGGGTCCCCGGAGCGGCGCCATGCAAAATCACCAGACCGATCTCGGCCACGTTTGTGGCACGGCCCCTCATCCGCGATACCGCAAGAGCTATGCGCTAACGGGCGAGAGGGGTCAAAACCGGTTAAACTTCGCCACCTTGATTGCGCTCTCGCTGTTGGTCATCAGTGCCCCAAACGGCGCTGAGGCGGCGAGCTGCAAGGACTCCGCCGTGCCTGGGGCCGACTGGGCGGATTGCAACAAGAAGGCGCTGATGCTTGGCGGCAGCGACCTCCAGGGCGCCAACCTCGTCAACACGGACTTCACCTTGACGGATCTGCGCGGCACCAACCTGAAGGGTGCCAATCTGGAAAAGGCGACGCTGGTGCGCTCGTCTTTGGCTGGAGCCATGGCGGACGGTGCGAACTTTGCGAAGATAGAGGCCTATCGCTGCAACTTCGCCGGGATTGCCGCCGAGAAGGCCTCTTTCGTGAATTCCGAACTGCAGCGCGCCAATTTCAGCGGCGCCCGGTTGACGGGCACGAGCTTCGAGAAGGCTGAACTTGGACGCGCCAATTTCGACAAGGCGGAACTGACCGGGACCAAATTCTCGCACGCCAATCTCTCGCGCGCCGACTTCACCAGCACCACTTTCACCGGTCCCATCGATTTCCATGGTGCTTTCATGTTTTTAACGCGGATCGAGGGCGTCAATCTGTCCGAGGCGACGGGCCTCGAGCAGGAACAGGTCGACATGATGTGCGGTGACAGTTCGACCAAGTTGCCGGCAGGCCTTAGCGTACCGACTGGCTGGCCTTGCCCCAGCGACGACTGAACCGGCCCGCCGGAGTGAGCCGGGTGTTCCGGCATCGGTGGCGACGTCAGTCCCGGCGGGCATTCGCCCTCAGCTGAAGTGCCGTTTGGCGGCGATCGCAAGGCATTCCTTGAATGCTCTAAGATCGGTCAGGCGGTCGGCCTCCGGGACCTCACGCTGGACAAGCGTTCCTTCCCGCTTAAGCACGCCGCCATCCAGCATGAGATTGTCGGCCATGTCGAAATCCTCGATGCTGAGCCCGTCAGGCCCCGCCATGCGGCCGTCGGGGCGCAGGGCAGCCGCGCCACGATAATGGTCGTTGAGGATGCGCTCGTAGTAGCTGCGCGACGTATTGGTGTAGGCATAGACGTGTTTGCCGCGACCGCACATGAAGCCGAGCTCAAACACCGTGCCGACGTCGGCGCTGATGCCGCGAAACGGCGTGAGGTTGGCGATGATCATGTCTGACGCCAGCATCATGCCCTCGTCGACGGCATAAATTGCCAGGCCACGCTCGTGCTTGGTCCGTGCCGGCGGGATCTCGAGGTCGCCCGGAACCAATGGCGTGAACCCGGCGGCGCGGGCAAGTGCCGCTTTTTCCATCTGGATTTCGACGGCGTTCGCCAGGAAAACTTCCGGGCCTGCGAGATAGACTTTCACGCTCATTCCTCCTGCAAATAGTCGCAGCAGTCTAGGAGAGTGCCGCCGTCGCGCCTAGCGCCGAAGGCTCATGATTGTGGATAATGCTGGATGCAGCTGTAAATCATTGGAAATAAATGAAAAAACAGATGCCCAATCGTATTGGGGTAAGTTTTTGGGAGCGGAGAACCGACCGACCCAGCTCTTTTCATCGTCGATCCATCTCTCTCCCGTTGTGTTATTTTCGGGGACCGGCAACCGGTCCACGAGCGCTCGCGCTGCCGAGAGCAGGTTCTGCGCATAGTTCTTCGGGTCGAAGACGACGAGCGCCTGTGCCGGCGCCGTGAGCAGGGAAATCACCGGCGATGCGGCGAGCAGGGCCGCGGCGACGCGAAGCGCCCGAAAATGCGGACGGAAACGGTTGGTCATGATTGTACCTCGAGGGCTTCAGGGATGAGGTTGGTGAGGTCGGGTATGAGGTCGGCGGCCCAGGCGGCGCCACGGTGGCGCAGCCACGCGGCGAGGAAACCCTCCCGGCCGTGCTCGGCGAAAATCTTCTCGATGGCAGCCTGGTCGGTCTTTGACGATGCGGCGCAGAGCGCGAGCGCGACGTCCGAGAGGCCGAGTTCGAAGAGGCGATTGCCGCGCCGCGATTGGCAGTAATAGTCGCGCTTGGGCGTTGCTCGCGGGAGGATTTCGATCTGCCGGTCGTTGAGGCCGAAGCGGTGATAGATCGCCGTGATTTGCGGTTCGATCGCGCGTTCGTTGGGAAGGAGGAGACGCGTCTGGCAGCTTTCGATGATCGCCGGCGCGATCGCGGAACCGTCGATGTCGCTGAGCGACTGGGTGGCGAAGACGACGGAGGCGTTCTTCTTGCGCAGCGTCTTCAACTCGGGATGCGGTCGGGGCGCAGCCGAACCCGCTCTCTCGCGGGCCGCACAACGCGCGGCCCTGGATCGGGGATGATTAAGAGAGCCAGAAGTTCAGCGGCTGCAACAAGGTTGGTGGCGTAGTAGCGCCACGGCGTGGAAAGACAGGCAATCGGCTGAGTTGTGGTTCGCCGTGGGCAAAGCGCCGAAGGGCGCGGGCGTCCTTCGGCGGGACGATCGCTGATCTCCTGGATGATACCCTTCTGGCGCGGCTGCTTCGCCGGCGCTTCGGCATTGTGGTTGCCTAATCCTGTCGAGATCAAAGTAATATGATAAGAAGCCACTTTGAGTGACGGGTCGGAGGACGGGTCAGGGCATGGCAACGAGCGAGACAATGATGCAGCAGCGCGACCTGCGCGAGGAAACCGCGCCCCTTCGTACGCGGATTCTCGACATGCTCGCGCGACTGCCATGGGACGGCGTTCGCTACGGCCACCCTGTTCCGGGGCTTTCGCTCTATCGCATCATCGAGCCAGCCGGCCCGTTTTCCAGCGTCTCCGAACCAAGCGTGGCGCTCATCATCCAGGGAAGCAAGCGTATCCATGTCGGAAACGAAATGCTCGTTTACGATGAATCCTGCTTCTTCATGACCGCCATCGGCCTGCCGATGACCGGCCAGGTCTGCGAGGCGAGCGAGAGTGAGCCTTATGTGGCAGCCACGATGCGCCTTGATCTCGAAAAGCTGCGTCGAATCATCTCCGATTACGACATACAGCCGCCAGATGCACGCGAACGCGATCTCGGCGTCGCGGTTGGCGCTGCCACACCGGAACTGTTCGACGCCCTATTGCGACTGATTTCGCTCGCGAACACGCCAGCGGACATCCCGTTCCTGGCCAGTCAAATCCAGAGCGAGATCCTCTATCGGCTGCTCACCGGCGAGCAAGGCGCGCGGCTGCGGCGTTTCGCGCTCGCTGGCACGAACAGTAACCGGGTGGCAAAGGCCGTCGCGTGGCTGAAAGAAAACTATGCCCGGCCGCTTCGCGTCGAGGAACTCGCCGAGATAGCGAACATGGGGGTATCTACGCTGCACCACCATTTCCGCGCCATGACTGCCATGAGCCCGCTGCAGTTCCAAAAGCACCTGCGACTGCATCATGCGCGGGAGCTGATGCTTGCGGAATCGCTCGACGCCGCAACAGCCGCGCTGCGCGTCGGCTACGAAAGCCAGACACAGTTCAACAGGGAATATCGGCGCGCCTTCGGCCATCCGCCGGTCAGAGACATCAAGGCAATCCTGAACTCCAGCGACTCGAAAAGACGCGACTCCATCGGTTGACGGGCTACCGAACACAAGTGGAGCGCCCGTTGGAGCACTGGCGCATCATTTGTCATGATCACAATTTCGTCAGGCCGAGAGGAATAGGCAATAATCTGACAGGATCGAACCTACCAGCGTGCAGGATGGTCTTCTAAGCTGCAGCCGCGGTCTGGCGAATGGCCGCGGCGCGTGAAGCGGGGTTTCCGGATAAGCATCCCGAGACCACGCGCCCGAACGCGAGGAGAGCATCATGGCAATGGTAACGATCAACGGCGTCGAACACACGGTCGAGGCCGAGGCGGTTATGCCGCTTCTTTGGGTGATCCGCGATCTGGTTGGACTAACAGGGACGAAGTTCGGCTGTGGCATGGCGCAGTGCGGTGCCTGCACGGTCTATGTCGACGGTTCGCCGGTTCGGTCTTGTCAGACCTTGGTTGGTGACATCGAGGGCGCAAAAGTGACGACCATCGAGGGCCTCAAGGGAAAGGTCGCGGAAACGGTTCAGGCAGTCTGGGCCGATCTCGACGTCCCGCAGTGCGGCTACTGCCAGTCGGGGCAGATCATGTCGGCGACAGACCTCCTGGCGAACAATCCGAAGCCAAGCGATGAGGACATCGACACGGCCATGTCGGGCAATCTCTGTCGTTGCGCCACCTATCACCGTATCCGAGCCGGCATTCACGAAGCCGCTAAGCGTCTGGAGGGTTAAAGCCATGCTGCCCAAATTCATGCAATTGGTTTCTCTCCCCGCCGCGAAAGTGCAGGCATCGCGGCGGCAGTTCCTCATCGGGGCTCTTGCTGCAGGTACTGGTATAGCCGTCGGCTTTCGCCTCCTGTCCGCGTCTCCGGCGGTAGCGGGCGAGACAGCGACGACCAGCGCTTCACATGCCTTTTCCCCCTACGTCACGATCGACGGCGATGGAAAAGTGACCGTCCTTTCGTCACAGTTCGAGATGGGCCAGGGCTCCTATAACGGCATTGCCACACTGGTGGCGGAAGAACTCGATGCCGACTGGTCGACAATCGACGTGAAGGGGGCCGCCGGCGATGTGAAGGCCTATGGCAACATCGCCTTTGGCGGCGCCTTCCAGGGCACCGGCGGGTCCACGTCGATGGTGTCCTCCTGGGAGCGCTATCGCAAGGCGGGTGCAGCGGCCCGCTCCATGCTGGTCGCCGCTGCTGCCTCTGAATGGGGTGTAGCCGCCGCGGAGATCACTGTGGACAAGGGCATAATTGCCCATTCGTCGGGCAAGAGCGGCGGCTTCGGCGTCTTTGCTGCAAAGGCAGCAACGATGCCGGTGCCTACGGACGTGGCGCTTAAGCAACCGAGCGACTGGAAGCTGATCGGCAATGCCGGACTGAAGCGTTTCGACAGCGCCCGTAAGACAAATGGGACGGAGCAATACACGATCGACATCAAGCTTCCCGGCATGCTGACCGCCGTGATGATCCATCCGCCGCTGTTCGGTGCGAAAGTAAAGTCCTTCGACGGCTCGTCCGCGCGCACCGTCAAGGGGGTGGTGGACGTCGTCGAAACGCCTCGGGGCATTGCCGTCGTCGGTGAAAACATGTGGGCGGCGATCAAGGGCCGCGAGGCTGTCACCGTCAGTTGGGACGACATGGCGGCTGAAAAGCGCAGCACGGCTCAGCTGATGTCCGCGTACCGGGAGCTTGCGAAGAAGACGCCGGCCGCGCTCGCGCGCAATGACGGCGACGCCGAAACGGCCTTCGCCGGCGCAACGAAGGTCATCGAGGCAAATTTTGAGTTCCCCTATCTCGCGCATGCCGCGATGGAACCGCTGAATGCCGTGGCGCGCATGAACGAGGACGGCACGCTCGAGGTCTGGGGTGGGCATCAGTTCCCGGACGTATACCAGATGCTCGCCGGTCAGGTGGCCGGGATTGCCCCGGAAAAGGTGCGCCTCAACGTCATGAAGACCGGCGGCAGCTTTGGCCGGCGGGCCGTGTTCGACGGTGATGTCGTCGTCGAGGCGGTGCATGTGGCCAAGGCCCTCGGTTTCCGCGCGCCGGTAAAGGTGCAGTGGACCAGGGAGGACGACATGCGCGCGGGTCGCTATCGACCCGCCTATGTGCATAGCCTCAAGGCCGGCATCGACGCGAACGGAAAGCTCGTTGCATGGAGCAACCACATCGTCGGCCAGTCCATCATGGCGAAGACTGCGTTCGACGGAATGGTCAAGAATGGGGTCGACCCGACCTCGGTCGAAGGGGCCAACAATCTGCCTTATGCCATTCCGAACCAGACGGTAGGCTTGACCACCACTGAGGTCGGCGTTCCGGTTCTATGGTGGCGCTCCGTCGGCTCGACCCACACCGCCTTCGCAGCCGAAACCTTCGTGGACGAGGTTGCCGAGGCGGCAGGACGAGATCCGATAGAATTTCGTCTTTCGATGCTTGAGCCGCAGTCGCGTCACGCGACCGTCCTCAAGCTGGCGGCGGAAAAGGCGGAATGGCACAAGCCCTTGCCCGAGGGCCGCTTTCGAGGGGTTGCCGTCGCCGAGAGCTTCGGCTCCGTTGTGGCCGAGATCGCCGAGGTCTCGACTGATGGAAATGGCCAGATCCAGGTCGAGCGGGTCGTAGCCGCTGTCGATTGCGGTCTGGC
Organism: Ensifer sp. MJa1; assembly: GCF_037026475.1. Classification (NCBI taxonomy): domain Bacteria; kingdom Pseudomonadati; phylum Pseudomonadota; class Alphaproteobacteria; order Hyphomicrobiales; family Rhizobiaceae; genus Ensifer; species Ensifer sp. MJa1. Next base: position 48,582 of record NZ_JAKUMO010000022.1, read on the forward strand.
GATCAATCCGGACCAGGTCCGCGCCCAGGTGGAGGGCGGAATCGGCTTTGGGCTGGGTGCGATACTCGGCGAGGAGATCACGCTGACGGACGGCAAGGTCGACCAGAGCAATTTCGACCTTTACACGCCGCTCAGGATCGATGCGATGCCAAAGGTCGAAGTTCACATCGTCGCCTCCGCCAATCCGCCCTCCGGCATCGGCGAGCCCGGCGTTCCGCCCATCGGCCCGGCAGTCGCCAATGCCGCCTACAGGGCGCTCGGCAAGCGGATCCGCGTCATGCCATTCGTGAGATCGCTCAACACGTGATCTCGCATGCCCGGCCGGCCGCATGGCCGGTTGGGCATGGGGCCAGACCTTCGGCGGTCACATAAACCGCGTGGTCACCGTCCAACAGGCGCGCACAAGCTGGCGCAGCAGATCTCGACTTCGCTCAAACGAGCGGCAGCGGAGCGGATCAGACCGGCAAAAGCCGGCTGTCCTTTCACGTGGCTGCCGTCCACCTGAACGGCCAAGAGCGTTAAACAGCGACCCTTTCGGCTGGCAGTTCCGGCCGCTTCCGGTCTAATGCACGGAAAGTTTGGAAGCTCAGCCCTTCGCTGGCGCGGGCTGAGCTTCCATCCGGTTGGCGAGAGCCAAGTAGCGCGGGTGGTTCCGGAGGGAATCGAGGTCGCTGTCGTTTTTCATCCAGCCCGCGACTAACGCCACATACGTCTGCGATCCGGACGCCTGCCGCTCAAGGCAGTCGATCGCCTCCTCAGACCTGCTGAGCTTCGCATAGCAACAAGCGAGGTTATAGTCCCGTCCGGACTGACACCGTTCTTCCAGGCGAGATCGGGCGGCTCGTTGCTCTCCCAGTAACCGCACAGATTTCGCGATGTCTTCCTCGACAGCGCGAAATGCACCATGCTCCACATCTGTGTGCTCGCGCCACGCGATTTCCGCCGCATACCAGTCGAAATACTTCACCGAGAAGCGGTGGCGGATGCCGACGTAGGACCGCTGGATGCGCGAGAAGAAGCTCTCGACGTGATTGGTGTGCACGCCGCCCTTGGTCTGGTACTCCTGACTGTGGTTGACGCGCTTGAGTTCGAGCAGGCCCTGTAGGTCGTCGTAGCTGAAGTTCTCGTCGGCATGGATCGTCGAACCGTTGCGGACGTGTTCCCTGGCGAACTCCCATGCCTCGTTGCTGTCCTCCGTTCGAATGACGCGAGCGAGGGTGCGTTCTCGTCCGAAGAGTGTTTTTCGCTCATGGCAAGGATCGTCATCCGTTTGAGATTCTGGTATTTTTTCTTTCGTCGGTCGATCCGGTCCTCCTTCAGACGCTTTTGCTTGATGTGCCCGCCAGCATACTTGCCGTCGATGTGGATCTCGCCTTCGAGAACGATGTCCTCGCGCCTGGTGGCGATCGCCTCGCGCATCTTCATCAAAAATACCCAGGCGGTCTTGTACTGGCATCCGAGTTCGCGGGGGAGTTGCAGGGCGCTCTTGCCCTTCACGCAGTTCACGGATAGCCACAGCCCCGTCAGGATGTCGCGGAAAGGCATCTTCCGGAAGGCGAAGACCGTCTTCGAGGTAACCGAGAATTCGCGACGGCACTTCTGGCATTTGAAGCACTGTCGCCGGATCGGATAGCAGCGCTCGTGTCCGCAGTTGAGGCAGACGGGACGGCCACCAGTCCCCGGCCAGCGGATCAGGCAGCAAGTCTTGAAAGCATCTTCCTCGGTGACCTGGCGGAGCTTTTTTAAGCGTGAAGGTTCGGCATTCCGGAGAAAGCAGGAAGTGCTGGTTGCCCCAATATTTCTACCCTCCGGAGGACCTCCAGGTCATCTGAGCTGGAGGAAATCGCGGATACGGCAGGCACATTGATATTGCTGGGATCTTCCATGTTCAGAGCCTTTAAAGATGACATACGAGAGCATTCGCTGTTCAGGCGGTAGGTTGTCGCGGATCTACTCGTATCAATCTGAACATGGGGGCAGACAGAGCAGATCGGAAGGGCAGAGTCGATCGGATTCAGAGGTGTCCGTCACCGGGTGAATCGCAAGTGGTTCGTGCCAAATTGCCAATCAATCGCCGACATCGATTGAAAATGTTCAAGGAATACCTATGCTTAGCGACAAATGTCAACCAGCGTTTGCGGTCGGCGGGACCATGCCAGGTTCGAGATTTTCCCAGAATCTCACTTGATGTCTGTATCACGGAGTAATATATAAATTGCCAGTAAGAGTTTTGAAGGATTTGGAGTTCGAGGACTGGGCCGCAGAGTACAATGTGACGGACGCCATGTTGTGCAAGACTGCGAAGGAGATCGAAGCCGGATTGGTCGAAGCCGGATTGGTCGACGCCAGATTGGGCGGATTTCTTTTTAAGAAGCGAGTGGCAGCACCGGGGCGCGGTAAGCGTGGAAGCTGTCGGACTATCGTTGGCCATCGTCAGGGAGACAGGCTGATTTTCGTGCATGGCTTCGCGAAGAACGAGACTGAGAATATCACGAAGAAGGAGAAGGAAGTCATTCGAAAACTATGTGACGTCTACATGCTCGCCGATCACAAAAAGCTCTCTGAGATGATTGAGAAGAAACTGATACGGGAGATTCACTGCCATGAGCAGAATTCTTAAGAACGTTCATAAGTCTGCTGCGCGACTGCACGAAGCCGGCTTCGTGGACGAAGTCACGATGAGGGAGTTCGATGCTCTTTGCCTCCCTCCTCTTCGTGACTATACGCCCGAGGAGATCAAGAAAATCCGGAATGCAAACAAGGTCAGCCAGGCCGTGTTTGCTCAGTTCATCAACGTCAAGAAGATCACGGTTGCGGCATGGGAACAAGGAACGAAGAAGCCCAGCAGCACCGCCATCAAGATCCTTGATATTGTCGAACGCAAGGGACTCGAAGTGCTGCGATAGCAGCCTGCAGACAGTAGGGAAGGATTCGCCCCGCCTTGTGCGGGCATTTTTGCTTCAAGAGATCCGATCCCTATGTCACATTTCGAGCTTGGTGGCGGCTCCTACATAATTGCGGATTTTCTCTATATTTCACCGTGGTCCCGGGGTCTGTCAGACGCTAGCCTGGGCCGTGTTTGCCCGACATGGACAGATCGTTCGGGCATCGGCTATGTCTTGCAACCGGTTTTCCCGTGAATGAGGCGTCCCATGTCCGATAAAGCTCTAACCACCTATGTCGGCGTCACGCACCCCTGGATGTGCGACACGATGGGGCACATGAACGTGCGCCATTATGCGGCGATGTTTGACGATGCAAGTTTTCAGCTTCTGGGTCACATCGCCGGGACTGAAGGCGAGCAGGATGCGGGCAGGGGCTGGGCAGACGTGCGCGCGGAAGTCGAATACAAGCACGAGACCAAGGCGGGCGCGTTAATCACCATCCGCTCGCGCGTCATCAAGCTTGGCCGTTCGTCGGTCACCTTCGAACAGGTCATGTCCGGCACGCTCGACGGCGTCGTGCATGCGGTCAACCGGACGACGACCGTGCGATTCGATCTTCAGCGGCGCACAGCCGTTGCGCTTGAGCAGGAGGCGCGGGGGCGGGCGGAAGCATTGTTATCGGATGAACGCACGTCGCTTCGCGATCAGTCTGCGTAGACGCGTTCTTCAGCCGGCGTATCGGCAATCAGCGTCTGCAAGCATGATATCAGGGCCTTTTCGGCACGGTTGAGCGCTTTCTCCGGGTTGGTCAGCATGAAAATGTCGATGGCCGGCGGATTGTCATAGGGCGGCAGGCGCCACAGAAGCCCGTCCGCCACATCGCGACGGGCGACATGCAGCGGCAGCGAGCCGACGCCAAGACCGGCGAGCGTCATTCGCCGCACCTCTTCGAGACTTGACGAAACTCCAACGACATTGGCGTTGAGCTTGGCTTCGCTGCGAAGCAGCGCCACCGGCCGAAGCGCGTCGGCGATATGATCGGTGTGGAAGGACACCGAGGTTTCTCCCTTGAGGTCGGCAAGCTTCAACCCCTCCCGGCCGAACAGTCGGTGGTGTGGGCCGCAGAAGAAGCCGAAGAACTCCCGGAAGACCGTGAGATAGTCGAGCGCCGGGTCTCGCACACTGACAAGGCAGAGACCGAAGGAAGCACGCTTCTCCCGGACCTGCCGCGTGACTTCGCCGCTCGGCCCGACATTGATCGTCAAGGTCGCGCGCGGGTAGTCGCGGTGAAACTCCATCAGCGCCCGGTCGAAGAGCGGCGAGACCACGTGGCTGGCAACGGCGATCGTCACATGACCGGTGACGTCGTCGCTGACACCGCGCACGAGTTGCGGCAGCTGCGAGATTGTGCCGAAGACCTCGACGCTCTGCTCGTAGAGCAACTGTCCCACTTCGGTGAGATCGAAGCGCGTGGCATCGCGATCGACCAGCCGTCGGCCGACACGGTCTTCCAGCCGCCGGAGCGCATTGCTGACGCTTGGTTGCTTGAGGTTCAGCCGCTCGGCCGCGCGCGTGATGCTCTTTACCTCCGCTATCACCACGAAGGTGCGCAAGAGGTTCCAGTCGAGCTCCCAGACGAGCCGCTCCAAACGCGGTGGTGTCATTCCTGAAATCTATGCCTTCTATTTCCATTATCTATTTGCGCAATGTTGGCGCAGAAGCAATCATGAAATTCGGAAGGCGTCGGTTGCCAGTCCCAAGCGCACGAGAAGGCGCCCCATCCAGAGGAACAAGGAACATTTCATGAAGACCCTATTCTCCGGCCTTCTGGCCGCGACGCTGACCATTGCTGCGACTTTTTCTGCCGTATCCGCACGGGCTGACGACCTTGAGAACGTCAAGGCGGCCGGCGAGCTGAAGATCGCCATGTCGGGCCAGTACCCGCCGTTCAATTTCGTCAACGAGGAAAACCAGGTCGTCGGCTTCGACGCCTCGATCGGCCAGGCGATCGCCGAGCGTGTCGGCGTCAAGGGCACGCTGGTGACCACCGCCTGGGATGGCATCATCGCCGGCCTGCTCGCCAACAAATACGACACGATCGTGGGCTCGATGACGATCACGCCGGAGCGCGAGAAGGTCGTCGATTTCGTCGGACCTTACTACCACGCTGGCCGCGCCGTCTTCGTCAGCGAAGGCTCTGAAGTCCAGAAGCTCGATGAGCTGAAGGGCAAGACCCTTGGCGTCACGCTCGGCGAAACCCACGAGAAATGGGCGCGCGAACAGGGCGGCTGGGACGTGCGCACCTACAAGGGCCTGCCGGAGCTGCTGATGGAGCTGAAGAGCGGCCGCGTCGATGCGATTGTCGTCGACAACATCCCGGTCATGGTTGCCGTCAAGCAGACCGGCGAGAAGGTTCGCCGTCTGGAAACGCCCGATATCGAAGGCGGCAGCGTCGCGATCGGCATCGCCATCCGCAAGAACAATCCGGAACTGAAGGCGGCAATGCAGAAGGCGCTCGAAGGCATGTTGGCGGACGGCTCCTACCAGAAGATTGCCATGCAGTGGGTGGGCAGCGACATCCGCTGATCCCGTGCGCTCCTTCCTTCCGGCCGCTGCATACGTCGCGGCCGGAGGTCACGAGTATGACTTCCGGAGTTTTCCCATGGACGTTTCGCTGGTGCAGCGCGTCTTCCCGTTTTTCGTGGAGGCGGCGTGGATCACGATCGAAATATCGGCGCTTGCACTTGCCCTCGGGCTCGTCGTCGCATTCCTCATCGCCGCCGCGAAGATGTCGCGCTCATTCCTGTTGCGCACCTTCGCTACCGTCTATGTCAGCCTGTTTCGCGGCACGCCCTGCCTGATCCAGCTGTTTGTGCTCTACTTTGGTGGCCCGCAGATCGGCATCAATCTGGAACCCTTTGCCGCCGGCGTCATAGGCCTTGGGCTGAACATCGGTGCCTATATGGCCGAAACCATTCGCGGCGCGATTTCATCTGTTGATCGCGGCCAGACGGAGGCCGCCCGCTCGATCGGCTTCAGCCGGTTTCAGACCATGCGCAAGGTGGTGCTGCCGCAGGCCGCACGCCTGATGATCCGGCCGCTCGGCGTCAATGCCGTGGCGCTCGTCAAGGGCTCGGCGCTGGTCTCGACGATCTCGGTGGTCGAACTCACCTACACGGCCCAGCGCTACATCGGCTCGACCTACAAGCCGTTTGAGATCTTCGGCGTCGCCGCCGTGCTCTACATGCTCATCGTCTATGTCGTCGCGTGGATCGTCGATCTGCTCGACCGACGCTATGCGATCGCCTGAGGGGAGGCGTTCATGCAAGGACTCGATTTCAGCGTCGTTCCGCCCTACGCCGATATCCTCTGGATGGGCGTGTGGTGGACGGTTGTCCTGACCATCTCCGCCGCCGCCATCAGCTTCGTCTTCGGCATCGTATTCGCCCTGGTCGTGCTCTATGCGCCAAAAACGGTTGCCCTGCCGGTGCGCGGCTTCATGTGGCTGTTCATGGGTACGCCGCTGCTTCTGCAACTGTTCCTGATCTACTACGGGCTCGGGCAACTGGGCTTCAAGATTCCGGCGCTGATCGCCGGCATCATCGGCCTCGGCCTGCACTTTGCCGTCTACAATGCCGACATCCTGCGCGCCGGGATCGTTGCCGTCGATCCCGGGCAGACGGAAGGTGCCCGCAGCCTCGGCTTTGGCCGCTTCCAGACGCTGCGTCACTTCATCGTGCCGCAGGCGATCCGCAACACCGTTCCGGCTATGGGCAACAATCTGATCGTGCTCCTGAAGGAGTCTTCGTTGGTCTCGATCATCGGCATCGCCGAGCTGGTGCACGCAGCCCAACTCGCAATCAGCGAGACCTTCCGGCCGTTTGAGTTCTACATCACGGTCGCTGCTCTCTATTACATCCTCAATCTCGTCCTTGAAGCGGGTCTGCGCCAGGTCGAAAAGAACGTGGAGGTCTCCCGATGACCGCTCAAAAGCCCATGGTCGAAGTCAAGGGCGCCCGCAAGAACTACGGCGCGCTGGAAGTCCTGAGAGGCATTGACCTCTCCGTTGCCCGTGGCCAGATCGTCGCGATCATCGGCCCGAGTGGCTCGGGCAAGAGCACGCTGCTGCGGTCGATCAACCATTTGGAGACGCTGAATGGCGGCGAGGTCTGGCTTGATGGTATCCAGGTAAACCAGAGCCTCAAGGGGCATGCCTTCGAGCGGCATATTAATGCCGTGCGCCAGCAAATGGGCATGGTTTTCCAGCACTTCAATCTGTTTCCGCATCTAACGGTACTTGAGAATATCACCATGGGCCCGATCATTTTGAAGGGCATGGGCAAGGCTGCGGCCCGCGAGATCGCGATCGAGCTGCTGTCGAAGGTGGGGCTCAAGGAAAAGGTCGATGCCTTTCCGTCACGGCTCTCCGGCGGTCAGAAGCAACGCGTCGCGATCGCGCGCGCACTGGCGATGCAGCCGAAGGTGATGCTCTTCGATGAGGCGACCTCGGCGCTCGACCCGGAGCTGGTCGATGAGGTGAACGCGGTGATGAAACAGCTTGCCGCCGAGCACATGACGATGCTCATCGTCACCCACGAGATGCGCTTTGCGGGCGAGGTTGCCGATCGGGTGCTCTTCATGGATGGCGGCGTGGTTGTCGAGCAGGGAGCGCCGAGCGAGATCTTCCGCCAGCCGACACAGGAGCGCACGCGAGCCTTCCTCAAGAAGTACCTGGCAGCGTGATGGGGGGCCCGATGGAAAGAAGCAATCAGTACCCCGATTTCGGCCTGACGCCGGATGAGCGCCGCGAGGCGGTGCTTGGCCACTACTACGAATATCCCGGCATGGACGGCGAGCGTGGCGAGATCTGGTGCTATACGGACGCCTATGCCTATCCCCCTGGTGCCACCGTGCGGCTGCAGGTCAGCTCGACGGCTTCTCGCTTCGCGCTCGAAGTCGTGCGTGATGGAGCAACGGAGGCGACGGTCTTCAAGCGCGACGGGCTTTCCGCGCACTGGCAGGAAACGCCGGACCAATGCTCGGTCCTCGGCTGCGGCTGGGAAACGAGCTTCGAGTTCAAGGTTGAGGAAAACTGGCCGTCCGGCGCTTATCGCATCACGCTGAAAGCTGAGGGCAGGGACGGCGTGCCGATCCATTGCCATCATCTCTTCATCGTCAGGCCAGTTGCCGGCCGGAAGCCGGGACGCGTGCTGCAGGTCGCCGCGACGGGCTCCTGGACCTCCTACAACACCTGGGGTGGCTCCAACCACTATCAGGGCATCACCGGCCCCAACCGTAACCAGTATGCGACGACCGTCAGCATCGAGCGCCCGTTCTGCCGTGGTTTCGTCGTGCTGCCTGCCGATGCGCCGCGGGTGCCGCTGGAGATCCACGCGCCAATGGCGGTCGCCCCGCGCTATCCGCATATGGAATGGGCCTATGCGAACGGCTACTCCAAGAAATACGCCTCTTCCGGATGGGCAAGCTACGACAGCCATTTTTTCCGCTGGGCGGAACGGCAGGGCTATGCCGCCGATCTCATGAGCCAGCATGAACTGCATTTCGCGCCGGAGATCCTCGACGGCTATGACTGCGTGGTTTTTGTCGGTCATGACGAATACTGGACCTGGGAAATGCGCGACGCGGTCGACAGTTACGTCGCGCGTGGCGGCCGGGCGGCGCGCTTTGCCGGCAACTTCATGTGGCAGACGCGCCTTGAAGACGGCGGCAAGCGGCAGGTCTGCTACAAATATCGCTCGCGCGCCGAGGATCCGGCCTATCGCTCGGCCGATCCGACCCGCACCAGCGGTTCGTGGGAAGCGGCAGAGATCGGTCGCCCCGGAGCGGCAACCTTTGGGCTCAATGCCACGCGCGGCCTCTACGTCGGCTGGGGTGGTTGCGCGCCGCGCGGCGCCCGCGGCTTCCCCGTCTATCGCCCCGAGCATTGGGCCTTTGCCGGGACAGGCATCTACTACGGCGATATTCTCGGCGCCGAAGGTCACGCCTTTGGTTACGAGGTCGATGGGCTCGACTACGTCATCCGCAACGGACTGCCCGAGCCGACCGACGACAGCGGCGCGCCGGATGGCCTCGAAATCCTCGCGCTCGGCATGTCGTCGCTGAAAGAAGAAAGCGCCGACATTCCCGCGGACGACCAGTTCCTCTCGGACGCCGACGCGAAGTTCGTCGCCGAGACGCTGATCGGCGACAGCGGCGCGACCTCAGTCGAGCGCGTCAAACGCGGCTGTGGCATGATCGTCAATTTCCCGCGCGGCAAAGGTGAGGTGTTCCACGCCGGCAGCTGCGAATGGGTTGCGGCCTTGAAACGCGGCGACGCCATGGTCGAGCGCGTCACCGCCAATGTTCTCAATCACTATCTCAATCGCTGAGAGAGATTTTCTATGCTGAAGACAAATAATTCCAACGAACGGCCCGCCTCGCATCTGTTCTATCAGTCGCGCCTGCGCCGCCCGCTGGTCGACCGGGCCGAGGGCATCTACCTCTGGGATCAGGACGGACGCCGAGTGATCGACGGTTCGAGTGGTGCCATGGTGGTCAATATCGGCCATGGCAACCGCAATGTGCTCGATGCCATGAAGAGCCAGATGGACCGCGTTACCTTCGCCTACCGGCTGCATTTCGAAAACGAGCCGGCCGAAGACTTGGCGCGCCGTGCGGCGGAAAAGCTGCCCGAAGGCATGGACAAGATCTTCTTCGTCTCCGGCGGTTCGGAAGCAGTCGAGTCCTGCCTGAAGCTCGCACGGCAATGGGCGGTTGCCACCGGCCAGAAGGACCGCTGGAAGGTGATTTCGCGTTTTCCCTCCTATCATGGCGGCACGCTCGGCGCGCTGGCGGTGACCGGTTACGCAGCACTCTCCGAACCCTTCTCGCCGATGATGCGCGAGATGCCGAAGGTGCCGGCTCCGACCGCCTATCTCGACCGGGATAACCTGACGATGGAGCAGCGCGGCATCAAGTATGCCGACATGCTGGAAGAGAGGATCCAGGCCGAAGGCCCGGAAAGCGTGCTCGCTTTCATCATGGAGCCGATCGGCGGCGCCTCCACCGGGGCGCTGGTCGCACCTGACAGCTACTATCCGCGTATTCGCGAAATCTGCGACAAATATGGCATCCTCTTGATCCATGACGAAGTGATGAGCGGGGCCGGCCGCACCGGAAAGTTCCTTGGCGGCGATCACTGGAACTGCCGCCCGGACCTCATCGCGCTGTCGAAGGGCTTTGCCTCGGGCTATTGCCCGCTCGGCGCCATGGCAGCCCCTTCGCGGATCGTCCAGCCGGTGCTTGAGGCCGGCGGTTTCCAGCACGGTTTCACCTATGCCGGCAACCCGCTTGCCTGCGCTGCAGGTCTCGCCGTCCTCGATGAGATCGATCGTCTTGGCCTGATCGACAATGCAGCGGCCATGGGCGAGGCGCTGAAGGCTGAACTCGTAGCGCTTTCCAACCGCTTCCCCTTCATTGGCGACGTGCGCGGCAAGGGGCTGCTGCTGGCAGCCGAATTCGTCTCGGATCGCGAGACCATGAAGCCTTTGCCGAAGGAGCTCAACGCCCACCAGCGCATGGTCGACCTTGCCTATGAGCGTGGCCTGATCATCTATTCGAGGCGCACACGCGGCGGCGTCGAGGGGGATCATTTTCTCGTCTGCCCGCCGATGATCATCACCCGCGCGCAGATCGGCGAGATCGTCACCATCCTGGGCGACGTGCTCGAAGTGCTCGCCGAAGAACTGAACCTCCCCGTCAACCGCTGAGGGCTCGACCATGACCAAAGCCAAGACATCGCGCAAAGTGATCATCACCTGCGCGGTGACGGGATCGGTGCACACGCCGACCATGTCGCCCTACCTTCCGATTACGCCTGACCAGATCGCCTCCGAAGCGATTGCCGCGGCCGAGGCGGGTGCCTCCATTCTGCACCTGCATGCGCGCAAACCTGAGGATGGCCGCCCGTCGGCCGACCCAGCACTGTTCATGCAGTTCCTGCCGCGCATCAAGCAGGCGACCGACGCGGTGATCAACATCTCCACTGGCGGCTCGTCGCTGATGGCGCTCGAAGATCGGCTTGCCGCTTCCCTTCGCGCCGAACCGGAAATGTGTTCGCTAAACATGGGTTCGATGAACTTTGCCCTGTTTCCGGCACTCGACCGACCGACGGAGTGGAAGCACGAATGGGAGCCGCAACTGCTTGAGGCAACGCGCAGCTCGATCTTCAAGAACACCTTCGCCGATATGGAATTCATCCTGACCCGGCTCGGTCAAGGTTGCGGTACGCGCTTCGAGTTCGAATGTTACGACGTCGGGCACCTCTATTCGCTGGCGCATTTCCGCGACCGCGGCCTGGTCTCCGGTCACCTCTTCATTCAGTTCGTTTTCGGCATTCTCGGGGGCATCGGTGCCGATCCTGAAAACCTGACGCACATGAAGCGCATCGCCGACAAGCTTTTCGGCGACGACTACAGCTTCTCGGTATTGGCCGCCGGCCGCCACCAGATGCCGATGATCACCATGGCGGCTGCCATGGGCGGCAATGTGCGTGTCGGGCTAGAAGACAGTCTCTATAACGGCCGCGGGACGCTTGCGGCAAGCAATGCCGACCAGGTTCATCGCATCCGCACGGTATTGGATGCGCTATCGCTTGAGGTCGCCACTCCAAGCGAAGCGCGCAATCTTCTCGGCCTCAAAGGCGGAGATCAGGTAGCGTTCTGACGCCGGAGCCAGGGGCTCGATTCGCCTCTGGTCTTCCGCCGCAGTAGCGAAAGGAATGACAGTGACGACGCCGCCGAGCATGACCGCAGATATCCGAATTCGCGCAGGTGAACCAAAGGACGCCGACGCCATACACGTCGCCATCCTGGCCATGGGCCAAGGGCTCGATATGGCTGATAAGGTCACTTGCACGGTCGATGACTACCGCCGGTTTGGTTTCGGCCCCGATGCCACCTTCAGCAGTTTGATTGCCGAGGTGGATGGAGAGTTCGCCGGCCTTTGCCTGTTCTTTCCGATCTTCTCGACCTGGCGCGGGAGGCCCGGCGTCTTTGTGCAGGATCTGTATGTCGATGATCGTTTCCGTGGCCTCGGTATCGGCGAGCGCCTGCTTCGCGAAGTGGCCAGATGGTCGAAGGTGCGGGGCGGCGACTATCTGCGGCTGGAAGTCGACGTGGAGAACTTGCCGGCGCAACGCCTTTACGAGCGTATCGGCATCACCTGGCAGACGAAAGATCGCGCTCACGCCGCCTATGGCGAGGCGTTCGGGGCTCTTGCCGCGGACTGAAAGTTTGACGAAGCAGGAACGGGAGACAGCATGAAAGCCTTTTACGCAGCCGAACAGAAACGCCACAATCCGAAGGCGTTTCTGTCGAGTGGCGCACCGCAGCCCAACCCGGAGCAGCCGGAACGCGTCGAGCGTCTGTTCGCCGGCGCCCGAGCCGCCGGCTGCGAAATCCTGCGCCCGCGAGATCATGGCCTTGGCCCGATTGCCGCCGTCCACACGCCCGAATATCTCGATTTCCTCGAACATATCCACGCGCGCTGGCAGCGCATTGCCGAAGCGTCTGAAGAAGTGATCCCGAACATCCATCCGCTGGCGCGGGGCGGCCGATACCCGGCCTCGGCCGTCGGGCAGGCGGGTTATCACATGGCGGACACAGCATGCCCGATATCGGGTGAAACCTGGGAAAGTGTGCGCTGGAGCGCCTGCAGCGCGGTCGATGCCGTGGATGCGGTGAGGGCAGGTGATCGCGCGGCCTACGCGCTTTGCAGGCCGCCCGGGCATCATGCCTTTGCCGATGTTGCCGGTGGCTTCTGCTTCGTCAACAATTCCGCCGTCGCGGCGCAACGGTTTCTCTGCGATGCGGCGCGCGTCGTGATCCTCGACATCGACCTGCATCATGGCAATGGCACACAAGGCATTTTCTACCAGCGCGCTGACGTGCTCACGATTTCGATCCATGCAGACCCAGTGCGTTTTTATCCGTTCTTTTGGGGGCATGCGGACGAACGCGGAGAGGGCGCCGGCCTCGGCTACAATCTCAATCTGCCGCTCGAACGCAAGTCCGGTGACGCCGAGTTCCTCGCGGCACTCGATGCCGCCTTCCGTCGCATCCGCGCCTACGCGCCTGATGCACTTGTCGTCGCTCTTGGCCTCGATGCCTTCGAAGGCGATCCGTTCGGTGGTCTATCGGTCTCCACGCCAGGTTTCTCGCGGATCGGCGAGGCGATCGCGGGTCTCGGGCTTCCGACGGCCATCGTGCAGGAGGGCGGCTATCTCTGCGATGCGCTGTCCGACAACCTGACGGCCTTCCTTTCGGGATTTGCTGTGGCGGCCTAGCGTGCGAACAAGGAAAATTGTGACGCGGTTCCCGCTCGGAGCTGCGTCGCGCAAGTGCGCGGACTGTTATTGGCGGGTCGCTGGTGTGTGCTCCCGGTCACCGGTTTCGCGGATCGATTCGGGGAGCGGATGCGCAAAGGCATCGTCGCCGTTTTCCGGCTGAAGATGGCTAGCGCCTTCAATGAAGCTGCGGATCAGCGGCAGATGCCGGCGTTCGGCAAGGCAGATGGCATACTCGTCGATCAGTTCACGGGCGTCATCGATCGGCACGAAGGCGAGACGTCCGTCGTGGCCGAACTCCAGATCGGCGACCACGCCACAGCCGACACCGTTGGCAATCGCCTCGCGCACGCCTTCGCGTGACGAGATCTCGACGATCTGCTGCACCGTCGTGCCGTGGTCGGCGAGGTTTTTTTCGAAGATTTCGCGCGTGCGCGATCCTCGCTCGCGCATGACGAAGGACATGCCTTCAAGCTCCGTCATCTTCACACCGTCACGCTCCGCGAGCGGATGGCCGACCGGCACGCAAAGCCCGATCCGCATGCTGAGGAAATGAACGCCGTAGAGGCGCGGATCATCCGGCGTCTGCGCGGTGATTGCGACGTCGGCACGATAGTCGAGGACCTGGTCGATGACGCGGGCGGAATTGTCGACGGCGAGCGAGAAGGTGAGCTTCGGCCGGTCAACTTTCAGTCGCGACAGGATCGGCAGCGCCAGGATCGGGCCGTCGGCGGCAACGCGCAAATGCCCGCCGTTCGAACCGGCTTCACCCCGCAGGAAGGCGTTCGCTTCCTTCTCCGCCGTGAACAGACGTGACGTAATTTCAAACAGCCGCTCGCCATCGGCGCTCAAGCTGACGCCGCGCGGCTTTCGCTCGAAGAGATTGAGACCGCAATGAGCCTCGAGTTCGCGGACATGGGAGGAAAGGGTCGACTGGCTGATCGCCATGTCGCGCGCGGCCTGAGAGAACCCGCCGGACTGGGCGACGATATGAAAGGCTTTCAATTGGGTGATCGACATAGGATCCAGTTCTGCTGCCAATGAATGCCGCAGGGCGGCCGGGGCATCATTGTCGGCGATGCTGACAGTCGCATGACATTCAGCGCAATTTGCCCGTCAGACAGATGGGTGTGCGGACAAAACCGATGGCGGGCATGGGAAAACGCTATGGCCGTTTCACGCTTTGTTAAGCAACTGTCATCTGGCCTCTAAGCGGCTTCGCTAACGGTGACGCACGGCCAAGAGCCGATCCCGTTCACCTTAGAGAGCAAGCCGACATGACTTCCTCCCCCAATTCGATCGCAACGCCAATCCAGTCCTCGTCCGATTGGCTTTTGAACATTCCGCGCCTGTCGCAGCAGCAGGGCGTGCTGGTATCCCCAGGTGGTACCGGCACTGTTTCGTCCTACAGTCTCGTCTATGACGTCTACTTCCCGTCCGCCGGCTCCAGCGGCTGGATCCCCTTCCTGCAGACCGACGTTACCAACGCGTCGGACGGCGACATCTTCGGCAAGGTCGGCGGCGACAGTTTCGGCCTTGGCATCAACAGCGACTATCGCGGTGCAGCCAAGCTCGATGCCTGGAACCGCGTCGGGCTCACGATCGACAAGGACGCAAGCGGCGGTGTATCGCTGAAGAAGTACGTCAACGGCGAGTTCATCGCCGAGCAGAAGATGACGGGATCGCTTGCTGCCCGTTTCACCATCGACAAGGCCAAGGGCTTCCTGATCTTCGCCGATGATGACGGCGAAACCTCCTCCGGCTATCTCAGCAGTTTCCTCTTCATCGAGAAGGTCCTGACCGGTGATGAGCTTTCTGTTCTCGGCAAGGCAAAGCCCGAAGGCATCGTCCCGGACGCGCTGAAGCCGGATGCGCTTCTGTCGAACGGCACCGAGTTCCGCTTCGGCGAAGGCTCGACCGCGCCGACCTTCGGCCAGGGCAGCTTGAGCGGCAAGGGCACGACGGTCTCGACGACGACGCCTGCAACGGCCGGCATCCCGGCGGTCGGCCAGGACACCACGACGCCCAACCCGGGCGGCGTGACCAAGACGCTTGCCATCAAGGACATGATGGTCACCCCGGATACCGCCGACGTTACGATCGACCTGTCGCAGCACTTCTCGGGTGAGAACCTCACCTATACCGTTCAGAACACCAAGGGCGAAATCCTGAAGGCCGTTCTGGTTGACGGCAACAAGCTGGTGCTCGATTTCGCGAGCCTCGGCCATTCCGATATCCGCGTCACGGCGACCGATGCCACGGGCAACTCTGTCATCGACGATTTCCGCGTTCGCGTCGCCGGCGCCAACGCCTATACGATCGCCGTTTTCCCGGACACGCAGGACTACACTTCGAACGACGGGCTGAAGCACTTCTTCGGCGATATGACCCAATGGCTGGTCGACAATCGCCAGAGCCACAACATCGTCTTCATGACGCATGTCGGCGACATCACCCAGAACAACCTGGTCGGTCAGTGGGACATCGCTGAAGCCGCACTTCGCAAGCTCGACGGCAAGATCCCTTACGCGCTGCTTCCCGGCAACCACGACCAGGCAAACGGCGGCAGCGCTGCCGACCATAGCTCGATTTATCTCGACCAGCGCTTTTCCCCGGACAAGCAGAAGGCGACCAATCCCGGCACCTTCGGCGGCGCCTATGACCAGGAACTGATGAGCGCCCGCAACACCTACAGCACATTTACCGCGCCCGACGGTACCAAGTGGCTGTCGATCTCGCTCGAGTTCGGTCCGCGTGACGACGTGATCCGTTGGGCCGGCGATGTCATCGAGGCGCATCCCGAGTATCGCGTCATGCTGGCGACCCACTCGCTGACGAGCTATGCCGGCCGCCAGGACAATCTGGCTCTGCCGCTCTACGACGAAGGTGCCGGCTATGACTACGGCATGCGCACCGACCAGCGCGGCGCCAACGACGGCGAGTATGTCTCGCGCGAACTGCTCGCCCGTTATCCGAACATCGTCATGACCTTCTCCGGTCATATCTTCGGCGATGGCGCTGAAACCGACATCACCTACAATCAGTACGGCGAGCCGGTCTTCCAGTTCCTGGTCAACTACCAGAATGGCGTGTCGCGCGAGATCACCGGCAACGGCAACGAAGCCAAGGGCAACAATGGCGGCAACGGTGCCATTCGCCTGATCACTATCGATCCGGACAACAACCGCATCTCGACCGAGACCTATTTTACCGGCTTCGACGACTATCTCGACGGCTTCCGGTTGAAGCCTGAACTCGATCGCGACGGCCTGACCGGCTACTATCGCGGCCACCAGGAGGTCTTTGAAAACATCGACGTCAGCGGCGGCAAGGCGCGCGCCATGGCCGAAGCCGGTGACGACATCATCGCCGATGCCGCAAGCGGTGCATCCTCTGCCAATGTCGCACTCTCCGGTGCCAAGTCGCTGCTGCCTGCAAGCGTCAAGAGCTGGGTCTGGACGAACGAAAACGGCGATGTCGTCGCTGAAGGCAAACAGGCCTCGGCTGAACTTGCGCTTGGCAAGCACAAGCTGACGCTGACCACCACGGACGTCAATGGCTTGAAGACCAGCGACACGGTCGACGTCATTGTTCGCGGCGATCGCACGCTTCTTGTCGAGACCTTCAATGACGGCAATGCCAATGGCTGGGCGACCGAGATCGGCGCGGCCAATGGCAACATCGGCAACTTCCTCCTGAAGGGCACCGTCTTTTCACGTCCGACGGAAACCGGCGGTCTTGCCGCTCCTGAGGCCGCGCTTTTCGACCAGAGCGATGCGGCGCGCAACAAGCTCGTCTTCATCGGCGATGGCTCGGCCAACTGGAAGGACTACGTTTTCGAGGCGTCGCTGACGCAGCTCGACAACGACACGATCGGCGTTCTCTTCTACTACAAGGACGCCAACAACCACTACCGCTTCACGCTCGATGGTGAAACCAACCGCCGCCAGCTGGTGAAGGTTGCCAACGGCGTCGAAACGGTGATCGCCTCGGTCAACGAGGGCTCGCCCTACAACATGGAGATCCCGCTGACCGTTGCCGTGACCGGCAATGTCATCAACGTCTTCCTCGGCGACAAGAACGTCTTCGGCGGTCCGATCACCGACGCGACGCAGCCGCTGCAGGGCGGCACCGTCGGCCTCTATTCCAGCGGCCAGCGCACTTCTGTCTTCGACGACATCGTCGTCACCAGGGCGGACACCACCGCCAAGGCCGGCATCGACCAGCGGACCTATGACATCGACGGCGACGGCAAGGCTTCCGTCACGCTCGACGCTTCCGGTTCCTTCGGCCCGAAGCAACTCATCGATTATGTCTGGACGGACCTTGCAGGCAATGTTGTTGCCACCGGCAAGACCGCCAACGTCAACCTCGACACCGGCGTCAACAAGCTCCTGCTCAAGGTGACTGCCGTTGACGGTTCGATCTCCACCGACCGCGTCGACATTACTGTCGTCGACCGCACGAAGATCCTCGTTTCCGAGGATTTCTCGAACGCCAATTCCCTCTCGCGCTTCACCATCATCGACGAGGGCGAGTTCGGCGGCATCGGTCCGAACGGCAAATCGTCGGAATGGCTCGTGAACAACGGCAAGCTCACCCAGACGACCGACCTGCAGAGCCGCGAGCTCACCTGGTCGGGTGCGACGGCTGCCGATTACTGGAAGCGCGGGTGGAGCCCGCTCGGCGACGGCGTCAACGTGCTGCGTCTTGGCACCTACGCGCTCTTCAAGGATCCGGCAGCACTTGCCTGGACCGACTATGCGGTCGAGGCGACGATCCAGACGCCGGACAAGGACGGTCTCGGCTTCCTGTTCCGCTACAAGGACAACAAGAACTACTACAAGCTCGAGCTCGATGCCGACGGCATTCTCGACCGCAGCCCCGGTAACGGCGCCGGCAGCATCTTCAACCTCATTCGCATGAAGAACGGGGTCGAGGAAATCCTCGCGCAGGTTCCGGGCAAGTACGAGCCGGGCCAGGCGATGAAACTGCGCGTCGAAGTCGTCGGCGACAAGATCACCGCCTTCCTCAACAATGAGGCGTTGTTTGCCTATCCGGTCGGCGACCGTGGGCTCGATGCGGGCACCTTTGGCCTTTATTCCTGGGGCAATGCGGGTCTCACCTTCGACAACCTCACGGTCGTCGATCTGAAGTCCGGCCTTGAGGGCGGCCACATCATCAACGGCACCAATGCCCGCGATGTGCTTGCCGGTACGGAGGCGGACGAGACGATCTACGGTCTCGGCGGCAACGACACGATCCTCGGCAATGGTGGCAATGATCGTCTCGACGGCGGTGACGGTGACGATACCTTGCTCGGCGGCGCCGGGCGTGATGCGCTCGTCGGTGGCAAGGGCGTTGACGTACTGTTCGGCAACGAGGGCAATGACATGATCGCCGGTGGTCTCGGCGACGACGTCATCGAAGGTGGTGCCGGCAACGACGTGCTGATCGGTGGCGACGGTTCCGACACCTATGTTTACGGCCGTGGTGAAGGCTCCGACGAGATCGTCGAGACTGCAACCACATCGGGCGATCGCGACGTTGTCGTGCTGCACGACATCGCCCGCGGTGAAGCGGTTCTGCACAAGTACGGTGAAGCCGTCGAGGTTCAGTTTGCCAATGGCGAGAAACTGACTTTGAAGGGTCAGCTTGCGGGCGGCGGTGTCGAGCTCGTCACCTTTGCAGACGGCACGGTGCTCAATCGTGCGGCCATCGTAAACGGCCTTGTCAATCGCGGCCCGGTTGCCGTGGCTGACACGCTGGCGGCAATCGATGAGGATGCGGCCTCCTTCGTGATCCCGTTCTCGGCCCTTATCGGCAACGACACCGATGCTGATCTCGACAACCTGACGGTCAGCGGCGTCACGTCCGTCGTCGGCGGCACGGCTGTCCTCGTCGAGGGCGGCATCCGGTTCACGGCCGCCGGCAACTTCAACGGCGAGGCATCGTTCCGTTACCAGATCTCTGATGGTCGCGGCGGTACGAGCGAGGCGGGCGCCTCCTTCACGGTCAAGCCGGTCAACGACGCGCCAACCACTCAGCCGGTCTCGGTCGAGACCAACGAGGACATGCCGGTTGCCGGCCAGATTGTCGCCAGCGACGTTGACGGCGACGCGCTGGGCTATGCGGTCAAGGCGGGCGCCGGGCCTGCCAATGGCAGCGTTCAACTCGACGCTGCGACCGGTGCCTGGACCTATCGTCCGAACGCCAATGTCAACGGTTCCGACAGCTTCACGGTCGTCGTGTCCGATGGCAAGGGCGGAAGCACGGAGGCGACGGTCAGCGTCACGGTGAAGCCGGTCAATGACGCACCGGTTGCCATTGCCGACACGGGCACGGTCGCAGAAAACGAGACCGCGAGCTTCGACCTCGTTGCCAATGATACCGACATCGAGGGCGACCGCCTGACGCTCGTCGGCTTCGCCGTCACGGCAGTTGCCGGTATCTCCTTGACGAACGCGCAAGCCGCCAGCGCCTTCTCGATCGTCGACGGCAAGCTCGTTGCCGACCCGTCTTCCGCCTTCGCAGCCCTTGAGGACGAGCAGAACGGACTGGTCACCGTCACCTACACGGTGCGGGACGCTCAAGGTGGCGATTCGACCGGCACGGCAACGGTCCGGGTCGACGGCTACACCGAGTACAATGTTGTTGAAGGCACCGATGGCAACGACACGCTGGTCGCAACCGACCGCAAGGACATGATCGAGGCCGGCGACGGCAACGACACGGTGCTTGCCGGTGACGGCAACGACATGGTCGACGCAGGCGCAGGCAACGACCGGGTGGTTGCCGGTGATGGTAACGACGTCGTCGAAGGTGGTGCTGGCAATGACGTGCTGATGGGCGGCGCCGGCAACGATGCGCTGAATGGCGGCGCGGGCAACGACCAGCTGAACGGCGGAACCGGTAACGACACGCTGAACGGCGGCACCGGCAACGACGTGCTGACGGGCGGTGCGGGCAACGACACCTTCGTCTTTGCCGCCGGCGATGGCCTTGACGTCATCCTCGACTTCGAGGCAGGTGCGCAAGGCGGCGACGTTGTCGTGCTCTCCAAGGACCTCTTTGCCGACTATCAGGCCCTGATGTCCTCGGGCGCCGTCACCGACGGCGAGAACGGCGCACACATCGCGCTTAACGACGGCTCGTCGATCACCTTCAACGGCGTGAAGTCGGAAAACTTCGTCATCGACGACTTCCGCTTCGCCTGATGAAAACGAGGGGCGGGCAAATCGCTAGCCCCTCTCTCCTGTCATTTCCCTGTGATGGCTGACTGCTACCGCCGCGATCTCAACGGACCACGGACCATGCGCGATATTTCTTCGACCATAAGTGCCAATCAGTTCAAAGGCGTATTTGCCGGATGCATGAGCGCCTTCGTTGGCATCGGCCTGCTCAGTGCCGTCGTCAACATCCTCTACCTCACGGGCTCGCTGTTCATGATGGAGGTCTATGACCGGGTGTTGCCGAGCCGGAGCCTGCCGACGCTCGCAGCCCTGCTTGCCATCGTCGCCGTGCTCTACGCCTTTCAAGGCTTGTTCGATGCCCTGCGTGGGCGCCTTTTGGTGCGCGTCGCCGATCGTCTCGATCTGGCAATCTCGCCGCGCGTCTATGACGCCATCCTTGGCCTGCAGCTTCAGGCGCCGATGAGTGCCCGTTATGCCCAGCCGCTGCGGGATCTCGACACCATCCGTTCTTTCCTGTCCGGCAGCGGTCCCACGGCGCTCTTCGATCTGCCCTGGCTGCCGTTCTACATCGCCATCTGCTTCGCCTTCCATTTCTGGCTCGGCGTGACCGCACTTGGCGGAGCGATCGTGCTTGCGGCCATCACGCTTCTGACGGAACTGGTCTCGAAGCGGCCGGTCGAGGAAGCCGCCAGGCACTCCTCCAAACGCAGCCGCATGGCCGAGAGCGCGCGCCGCAACGCCGACGTGATTTCGGTTCTGGGCATGGGTCCGCATCTGCGCCGTCGCTGGGAGGCTGAAAACCGTGCCTTCACGCGGGAGCAGCGGCGCGCCAGCGACATTGCCTCTGGCTTCAGCGTGTTCAGCAAGGTGCTGCGCATGATGCTGCAATCCGGCATTCTCGCCGTCGGCGCCTGGTTGGTGATCAACGAGCAGGCAACGCCCGGCATCATCATCGCCGGCTCGATCCTTTCGGCCCGCGCACTTGCGCCCGTGGATCTGGCGATCGCCAACTGGAAGGGGTTCATTGCCGCCCGCCAGAGCCGCGTCCGTCTCCAGAAAACGCTCTCGCTGCTCCCGGAGGTGCAGGGTCGCATGGACCTGCCCGCGCCCAGGCACATGCTGTCGGTCGAGCGGATCACGGCGGTTCCGCTGGAGACGCAGGAGTCGGTTCTTCAGGATGTCGTGTTCTCACTCGAAGCCGGAACCGGCCTCGGCGTCATCGGCGCCAGCGGTTCGGGCAAGAGTTCGCTGGCGCGCATACTGGTCGGCATCTGGAAACCGGTTCGTGGAGCCATCCGGCTCGACGGCGCGACACCCGATCAATGGCCGGCGGCAGCGCTTGCCCGCCATGTCGGCTATATGCCCCAGGCGATCGAATTGCTTGATGGCACGATTGCCGAGAACATCGCCTCATTCGAGCCGGACGCGGAAGCCGACGACGTGATTGCTGCGGCCCGCGCGGCGCGGGTTCACGACCTGATCGTCAGCTTGCCGGATGGCTATTCGACAGAGGTCGGCGAGAATGGCCGCGCGCTCTCGGCCGGGCAGAAACAACGCATCGCGCTGGCGCGTGCCCTTTATCGTGATCCCTTCCTGGTGATCCTCGACGAACCGAACTCCAACCTCGATTCGGAAGGCGAGGAGGCGCTGACGGCGGCGATCCTCGGCATTCGGGAGCGCGGTGGCATTGCCATCGTCATTGCGCACCGCCCGAGCGCCCTGATTGCGGTCGACAAGGTGCTCATGCTTGCCGCCGGCAAACAGCAGGCCTTCGGTGCGAAAGACGAAGTTCTCTCGAAAGTTCTGAGACAGGCGCCCGGCAATCCCGGCGCGCTTAAGGTCGTACAGAGCGCAGAAGCAGCAAAGGCATGACGGACATGGACGATTGGCAAGTATTGCGGCGCTCGATCCGCACGCATTTGATCGTGGGTGCCCTGGGTTTTGCGACGCTCATCGGGCTTTTCGGCGGCTGGGCAATCGGCACGGAGATCGTCGGTGCCGTGATCGCGCAAGGGTCTGTCGTGGTCGAAAGCAGCCTGAAGAAGGTGCAGCACCCGATGGGCGGCGTCGTCAGTGAACTCATGGTGCGCGACGGTGACCGTGTGCGTGCCGGTGACGTGGTCATGCGGCTCGACGCAACGATGACCAGGGCCAACCTTGCGATCATCCTCAAGAGCCTTGACCAGTTCGAGGCGCGAAAGGCGAGGCTCGAAAGCGAGCGCGACCGCAACGCGCGCGTCGTTTTTCCAGAAACGCTGGTTGCGCGGGCAGAAGAGTTGGCGATCGCCGCGATGATGCATGCGGAAGAACAGCTCTATCAGAACCGGCGTGAGGTTCGCGACAGCAAGAAGCTGCAGCTGCAACGGCGCGTCGAACAACTGAATGATGAGATCCGTGGAATGGAGGCGGAGCGGGCTGCAAGCCAGCGCGAACGCGTGCTCATCAAGGACGAACTGGAGCGCTATGTCTTCCTGCATGACATGGGGCTTCTCGAAAAAAGCCGGATCAGCACGCTGGAGCGGCAGGCGACCGATATCGACGGTGAGATCGGGCGATTGACGGCGGGGATCGCCGGCGTTCATGAGAAGATCGCCGAAACGTCGCTGCAGATCATCCAGGTCGACGAACAATGGGCCGAAGAGGTTGGCAGCGACCTGCGCGAAATGGATGCCCGCATCGGCGAATATGTCGAGCGCAAGGTCGCAGCCGAAGACCAGTTGAAGCGGGTCGACATCGTCGCACCGCAGAACGGTATCGTGCATCAGCTCGCCGTTCATACCGTCGGCGGTGTCGTGGCACCTGGCGAGCAGATCATGATGATCGTTCCCGACATCGACAAGCTGGTGGTCGAGGCCAAGGTTGCGCCGCAGGATATCGACCAGATCTATTCCGGTCAGCGCGCCATTCTCCGTTTCTCCGCCTTTAGCCAGAAAACGACGCCGGAAATCGACGGCGCGGTGGAGCGGGTCTCGGCGGACGTCACCGTCGATCAACGGACCGGTGCCAGCTACTATGTCGCACGCATCGCGATATCGCCCGAGGAGATCCGGCGTCTTGGCAATGTGTCCCTGATGCCTGGCATGCCGGTTGAGACGTTCATTACCACCGGAGCGCGCAGTGTTGCCTCCTATTTCGTCAAGCCGCTGATGGATCAGGTCAACCGGGCGTTCCGGGAAAGCTGAGCAAGCAGCTGGAACGCCGCGAAGAAGGTTTAAGCCCGCCGCATCGCAGGATGCCGGCGGGCTTTGTGTCTGTGCCGCCTTGCAGGCCTTCTCCCGCTGCGTGTCAGCCATCAGTCGCCCGGAGGTTGCGGCCGCGCGGCAGATTTTCCCGTTGGTTTCACCGTCACTTGCCAGCGCCCAAGCGTGTCGCATTCGATTTTAGACAACCATGCATACAAAATTGTCGACAAAATAGTTGACATTGTCGCCGACAGCTTCAAATCTAGGGCCGCCTGCTCAAGAGCGAACGCCGGCTCAGGGGCGACTGACGACAAAACAGAGGGAACGACATGAAACTGAGAAAGCATCTCCTGGCGGGGCTGGCATTTGCCGCACTCGCATCCACCGCATCCGCTGAAACGCTGCGTTGGGGTAGCCCGCGGGATATCTTCTCGCTTGATCCGTATTCCTATGGCAGCACTTCGAACCTGGCCTTCCTCAACCATGTCTATGAGGGCCTCACCCGCTACACGCCGGAGTTCAAGGTCGAGCCGGCGCTCGCCACCAGCTGGGAAATGGTTTCGAACAAGGTCTGGCGCTTCCATCTGCGCAAGGGCGTGAAGTTCCAGAACGGAGCCGATTTCAACGCAGACGACGTCGTCGCCTCCATGGCCCGCGTCAGCCACCCGACCTCGCCGCTGCGCGGCAACATCCCGGCCTATGTCTCGACCACCAAGGTCGACGACTACACGGTTGATATCGAAGTCAATTCGCCGAACCCGCTGTTCCTCAACGACATGACCAACATCTTCATGTTCGACAAGGACTGGCTGGTCGACAACAAGTCGGAACTTCCGACGGACGTTGGCGCCAAGGTCGAAGGCTATGCCACCTACAACACCAATGGCACCGGCCCGTTCAAGGTCGAGTCCCGGGTTCCGGACAGCAAGACGGTTCTGATCAAGAACGACGGTTGGTGGGATACGCCCAAGCACAATCTAGACCGTATCGAATTCATGCCGATCACCTCGGCCGCAACCCGCGTCGCAGCGCTGCTTTCCGGTGAAATTGACCTCACCGACGGCGCGCCCGTGCAGGATCTCGAGCGTCTCAAGAGTTCGCCTGATATCAAGGTCATCGAGCGCACCGATTTGCGCACGGTCCACATGGTCTTCAACCGTCACGAGACCTTTGCTGACGGGCGCGAGAACTTCTTCAACAACATCAAGGTGCGCCAGGCGATCGACCACGCGATCGACCGTCAGCTCATCTTCAAGCGGGTGATGCGCGGCAAGTCGCATGTCGCCGGCACCATGGTTGCACCGGAAATCCCCGGCTACAGCGCCGAGCTCGACGTGCCGACGACTTACGACCCGGAGCTCTCCAAGAAGCTGCTCGAGGAAGCCGGCGCCGTCGGCAAGGAGTTCACGCTCGTTTGCATGAACGACGAGAGCGTCAACGAGGAAGACGTCTGCAGCGCGCTCGTATCGATGCTGTCGCGCGTCGGCCTGAAGCCGACCCTCGACATTGGGCCGCGCGCCGTCCAGGCGCCGAAGCGCGCCGGCGGTAAGTCGGACGCCTACATGATCGGCTGGGCCAACGAGCCGACGCTCGATGCCTATTCGATCCTGGTCCAGGTTCTCTCGACCCGCGAAGGTGCGGCCGGCGTCGCCAACTATGGCGGCTGGTCTTACCCGGAACTCGACGCCATGGTGAAGAAAGCGGCGCTCGAGATGGATCAGGACAAGCGTCTCGCGATCGAAACCGAAGCGCTGAAGTTCGCCAAGGACGAGGTCATCATGATCCCGTTGCACCAGCAGCCGATGGCCTGGGCGATGTCGAAGACCGTCACGGATGTGACCATCCGCGCCGACAACAAGCCGCGCCATTGGCTGACGCGTATCGGCGATTGAGTTTCCTTGCCTCGGCGAAGTGCGCTTCGCCGGGGCTCCTCATTCTGCGAGAAACCCAATGATTGTCTTTCTCATCAAGCGGCTGGCCAATGCCGTGCTGGTCATGCTCGCCGTAGCATTGCTCGCCTTCCTGATCTTCCGCTTTGCCGGCGATCCGGTCGAGCTGATGGCCAACGAGCAGATGTCGCAAGCCGACCGGATCGAGCTGCGCGAAAAACTCGGGCTCAACGATTCATTCCTGACCCAGTTCAGTCGTTTCGTCGTCAACGCCGCACAGGGCGATTTCGGCATCAGCTACCGCAACGGCCAGGACGTGATGAAGCTCATTGCCGAGCGCTTCCCGGCAACGATGGAGCTGGCGCTGGTCGCAACCGTGCTGTCGCTCTTGATCGGTATACCGCTTGGCGTCATCACTGCGATCAACCGAGGGCGATGGTATTCCGAAGGGCTACAGTTCGTCAGCATCATCGGCGTCTCCTTGCCGAGCTTCGTTGTCGGCATCCTCTTGATCCTTGTCTTTGCCGTCACCTTCGGCCTCGTTCCGGCCTTCGGTCGTGGTGATGTCGTGCAGCTCGGCTGGTGGAGCACCGGCCTGCTGACAGCGTCCGGACGGGCATCTCTGCTCCTGCCCGCGCTTGCGCTCGCGCTCTACCAGATCACCCTGGTCATGCGGCTCGTGCGCGCCGAGATGATGGAAGTGCTGCGGTCCGACTTCGTCAAGTTTGCACGTGCCCGTGGCGTGCCGCGCTGGCGCATCTATTTCCGCCACGCGCTCAGGAACTGTCTGATGCCGGTCGTCACCATGACGGCGATGAATTTCGGTTCGCTGATCGCCTTCGCCCTGATCACCGAAACGGTTTTCCAGTGGCCGGGCATGGGCATGCTGTTCATTCAGGCGGTGACCTTCCTCGATATGCCTGTGATGGCGGGGTATCTCTGCATCGTCTCCTTCATCTTCGTCACGCTCAACACGCTCGTCGATATCGCCTATGCGGTGATCGACCCGCGGCTGCGCGACGCCACTCGCTGAGGTCGCTGCCATGACAGATCACGTCCAGCAAACCACACCGCCACGCCGACCTTCCAGGCTTGCCCGCTTTCGCCAGAGCGACCTCTGGTGGTCCTTCACCCACAAGCCCTCGGCGATCATAGGGGCGGTTATCCTCACCTTCCTGATCGTCACCGCCTTTGCGGCACCGCTGATTGCACCGCAGAACCCGTTCGATCCGGCGCAACTCGAACTCTGGAACTCCGAGCTGCCGCCGATCTGGGAGGCGGATGGACAGTGGCCCTATGTGCTCGGCACCGACACGCAAGGCCGCGACATGCTCTCGGCGATCCTCTACGGCTCGCGCATCTCGATCCTGATCGGCGTCGCCTCGGTCGTGCTGTCGCTGGCAGTCGGCTTGAGCCTTGGGCTCGTCGCCGGCTATTTCGGCAAGTTCATCGACAACCTGCTGATGCGTATCGGCGACGTGCTGTTGTCGATCCCGACGATCCTGATCGCCATTCTCGTCAGCGCGGTCGCCCGCCAGATGCTGCCGCCGGAACTGAGGGACGTCGGCTCCGCCGCCGTCCTGGTGCTGGCGATCACGCTCAGCGCCTGGGTGCAATATGCCCGCACCGTGCGCGCCCAGACGATCGTCGAGCGTGGCAAGGAATACGTGCAGGCAGCGCGGCTGCTGAAGACGCCGGCCCGGCGCATCATGCTGAAGCATATCCTGCCGAACACCCTGACGCCGATCATGGTCGCCGCCACCTTGAATTTCGGCATGGCGATCCTCACGGAGGCGACGCTCTCGTTCCTGGGCATCGGTATGCCGCCGAGCCAGCCAAGCCTGGGCACACTGATCCGTCTTGGCAACCAGTTCCTGTTTTCGGGCGTCTGGTGGGTCGTGCTCTTCCCCGTGGTCCAGCTTTGCCTTCTCGTGGTCTCGGTCAACCTGCTCGGTGACTGGCTGCGCGATGCGCTCAATCCGAAATTGAGGTGAATGATGTCCAATCTCCTGATCCGTAACGTCAGGCCAAACGCCGGCGACGCGACCGACATCCTCGTTCGCGACGGCAAGATCGCCGCCCTTGGCAAAGGTCTTGCCGCCGAAGGCGTTGCGACCGAAGACGGCAACGGCCACATCGTGATCTCCGGTCTTGTCGAGGCCCACACCCATCTCGACAAGTCGGTCTGGGGCATGCCCTGGCATGTGAACGCCAAGTCGGCGACGCTGCGCGAACGCATCGATTTTGAGCGCGAGAAGCGGCTGGAGATCGGTATCGAGCCGCACCGCCAGTCCATGCGCCAGGCGATCATGCTCGCCGCCAACGGTGCCAGCCACATCCGTAGCCACGTCGACATTGACACGACCCACGGCTTGCGCCTGATGGAAGGCATCATCGAGACCCGCAAGGCCCTCAAGGATGTCATCGACATCGAACTCGTCGCCTTCCCGCAGTCCGGCCTCGTTACCCGTCCGGGAACGATCGAACTGCTCGATCAGGCTCTGAGCAATGGCGCGGAAGTTCTTGGTGGCATTGATCCTTGTGGCATCGACCGTGACCCGAAGGGGCACCTCGACGCGATCTTCGGCCTGGCGGACAAGCACGGGAAACCGATCGACATTCACCTGCACGAGCAGGGTGAGCTCGGTGCCTTCAGCATGGAGATGATGTTCGAGCGCATCCGCGCGCTCGGCATGCAGGGCAAGGTCGCGATCAGCCACGCCTTTGCGCTTGGCGCACCGGACTATCTGCGCGTCGGAAGCCTGATCGATGAGATCGCCGAACTCGACATACGCATCATCACGACGGGTTCGCCTTCGTCCACCGTCCCTTCGATCCTTCGGCTGAAGGAAGCCGGCGTAAAGGTTGCTGCCGGCTGTGATGGCATCCGCGACACCTGGGGCCCCTGGGGGCAGCCCGACATGATGGACCGTGTTCGCATCCTCGGCATGAAGAATGGCCTGCGCCGCGATGTCGATCTCGAACATGCGCTGCATGTCTGCTCCAAGGGCGGCGCCGAGGTCATGGACATCAGGGGCTATGGCCTCGAAGTCGGCTGCGACGCCGATTTCACCCTTCTCACCGGCGAGACACTTGCCCATGCCGTCGTCGACGTGGCCCCACGGCCGCTGGTCGTCAAGCGTGGTCGTGTGATTGCCCGCAACGGCGTTTCGGAGGTCACTATCCCATGAACAGCATCAAGGATCTGACACTCGGTCGTCGTCCCGAGGGGCGCACGCTTTTGACCGCGCAATGGGTGCTCGGCCACCGTGACGGTTCGCACCGGTTGATCCCGAACGGCGAGGTCGTCATCGAAGGCGGCACGCTGCTTTATGTGGGCACCCGCTTCGAGGGAGAGGTGGCAAGGCGGATCGATCTCGGTGCGGCGTTGATCAGCCCCGGCCTGATCGACCTCGACGCGCTATCCGATCTCGACACGACAGTGCTCTCGATCGATCATCAGCCCGGCTGGGCCAAGGGTCGCGTCTGGCCGCGTTCCTACATAGAGCGTGGGCCCTATGAAATGTACAGCCAGGAGGAACTGGCGTTCCAGAAGCGCTTCGCCTTCGCGCAGCTCCTCCTGAACGGCATCACCACGGCTGCGCCGATTGCCTCGCTCTTTTATCGCGAGTGGGGCGAAACGGTTGCGGAGTTCGCCGCCGCTTCGGATGCCGCTGGCGATCTCGGCCTTCGCGTCTATCTGAGCCCAGCCTATCGCGCCGGCGGCATGATGGTCACCGCGCCTGGCCAGCTCGAGGCGATCTTCGACGAAGCAAGAGGCATCAAGGGCCTCGACGACGCCATCGGCTTTATCCGCGAACATGAGGGTCGTCATGGCGGCCTCGTCAAGGGCCTGCTGGCGCCGGATCGGGTCGAAACCTGCACCGAGAAACTGCTCATCCGCACGGCGGACGCGGCCCGCGACCTCGACTGCCCGATCCGCCTGCACGCGGCGCAGGGCACCATGGAGGTCGAAACCGTCCGCCGCCTGCATGGCAAGACGGCGCCTGAGTGGCTGGCAAGCTTCGGGTTCCTGAGCGATCGGCTCGTCGCGCCGCATGCGACGCAGGCGACCGACAACGATCTGCGTCTCTATGCGGAAAATGGTGTCAGCATCGTGCATTGTCCGCTGGTTTCTGCCCGTAGCGGAAGCACGCTGAATTCCTTCCGTTCGGTCAGGGCGCGCGGCATCAACATTGCCATGGGCACCGATACGACACCGCCGGACATGCTGATGAACCTGCTGGTCGGCCTCATCACCTGCCGCGTTGTCGAAAACGACGCGACCGCTGTCAGCTGCGCCGATCTCTTCGACGCAGCGACGCTAGGCGGCGCCAAGGCACTCGGCCGGTCGGATCTTGGTCGGCTGGAGGCGGGCGCGCGCGCCGATATCGCCATCTTCGATCTCATGGACCATCACATGGCGCCGGCGATCGACCCGATCACGACGCTCGTCGTCGGTGGATCGGGCCGTGTCAGCAAGGCCGTCTTCGTCGATGGCCGCCTGTCGATGCGCGACGGCGCAGTCGCAGGCTTCGACATGAACGCGGCGCGCGTGAGAGCGCAGGCGCAGTTTGACGGCCTTGTCGCCAAATATCCGGAGCGAAGCTTTGGCCATCCGCCGGTCAACCAGATCTTCCCACCGAGCTATCCGCTGGAGGTGCCGAAATGACCGAACATCACCCAACGGCCGTGCTTGACGTGCGCGGCCTCTGCGTCGAGTTCCCCGGTCGCCACGGCACGGTCCAGGCGCTCTCAGACGTCTCGCTCAGCATCCGCCCGGGCGAAATTCTCGGCGTCGTCGGCGAGTCCGGCGCTGGCAAGTCGATGACGGGCCTGGCGGTTCAGGGCCTCCTGGAGCCGCCAGGGCGCATCTCCGGTGGTGAGGTCTGGCTTGGCGGTCGCCGCATCGACCAGCTCGATGACAAGGCGATGCAGCAGGTGAGGGGGCGGCAGATCGGGGCGATCTTCCAGGATCCGTTGACCTCGCTCAATCCGCTCTTCACCATCGGCGCGCAGCTCATCGAAACCATCCGGCTTCACCTGAAGCTCTCCAAAGCCGACGCCAAGGCGCGCGCGATCCAGCTTCTGAAGGAAGTCGGCATCCCGGCGCCCGAGGCGCGCTACGATCACTATCCGCATCAATTCTCGGGCGGCATGCGCCAGCGCGTCGTCATCGCCTTGGCGCTTGCCGCCGAGCCGAAGCTGATTATTGCCGACGAGCCGACGACAGCGCTCGACGTCTCTATCCAGGCGCAGATCACCTCGTTGCTGCGCCGTCTGTGTGATGACCACGGCACTGCCGTCATGCTCGTCACCCACGATATGGGTGTCATCGCCGAAACGGCCGATCGCGTCGCCGTGATGTATGCCGGGCGACTGGTCGAGATCGGTCCGGTTACCGAGGTGCTGAAGAATGCACGCCACCCCTATACGCGAGGTCTGATGGGGTCGATTCCGGCGCTTGGCCGCCGCGTCGAGCGGCTGAACCAGATCGACGGTTCCATGCCGCGGCTGAATGCGATCCCGCCGGGCTGTGCCTTCAACCCCCGTTGTACGCAGGCGGGGCCACGCTGCCGCAAGGACCGGCCAGAGCCCGTCCCGGTCGGTGCGGGCGTCAGCGCATGCTGGCTCAATGCAGGAGGAGTTCTATGAGTGATGCCCTGACGGTCAACGACCTGACCTGCAATTTCGACGTTTCTGCCCCCTGGCTCAATCGTGTGATCGAGCGCAAGCAGAAGCAGTTCGTGCGCGCCGTGGACGATATCAGCTTCACCGTGCCGATGGGCGGGTGCTTGAGCCTTGTCGGCGAATCCGGCTGCGGCAAGTCGACGGTGGCAAGGCTCGTCACCGGTCTCTACCGGGCGAGCGAAGGCGAGGTGCGGTTCGCAGCTGGCAAGAACGGCGAGCCGCTTTCCGCGCAGATGATCTTCCAGGATCCCTATGCAAGCCTCAATCCGCGCTGGCGGGTGCGCAACATCATCGCCGAGCCGCTGCGCGAACTGAAGCTGCGCGATAGCGAAGCCGAGATCATGGAACGGGTCGGCGAGTTGCTGACGATCGTCGGCCTTGCGCCCTCCGATGGCGCCAAGTTCCCGCATGAGTTTTCGGGCGGCCAGCGCCAGCGTATCTCGATTGCCCGCGCGCTTGCCGGCGAGCCGGAGTTTCTCGTCTGTGACGAGCCGACTTCAGCGCTCGACGTGTCGGTGCAGGCGCAGATCCTCAATCTCATGCGCAAGCTGCAGGACGAGATGGGGCTCACCTATCTCTTCATCAGCCACGACATGAGCGTGGTGCGCCACATGTCGGACCGGATTGCAGTCATGTATCTCGGCCGCATCGTCGAAGAAGCGGACACGGAGACGCTTTTTGCCAATCCGCGGCACCCCTATACGCAGCTTCTGCTGGAAACCATCCCGGACATCACTCATCCGAAGCGTGGGCGCAGCATCGCCGCGAGCGAAGTGCCGAGCCCGCTGAACCCGCCCTCGGGCTGCACATTCCATCCGCGTTGTCCCTTCGCAGATGCCCGTTGCAAGAGCGAGCGGCCGGAAATGCGCAGCTTCGCCGACGGCTCACGCGCTGCTTGCCACCGTATCGAGGAGACGGTGAAGGCACTCGCGAAGGCGGGCTGAAGCGGCCGGCCGAAGCCGGATCGCGCCTTTGGCAAAGGCTTTGATCGATAAGGCGCGCCGCCTGGGGGCATCGGACTCCGGACGGCGCTCCTTGAGAACGTCGTCGAGATCGTTTCGGAGGTGGCCCGATTGGCCGTGTCGATCAGCACGAGCCCGTCGCCCGTTCGAATTGCCGTGACGCTGCCGCAGAAGCAGGTCGTGTGAACGGTAATGATGTTGTCGGAAGCGTTGGTTATGGTCCCACTCGATACCGCGGTGGTCCATTCTTCCATCTCGGCCGAACCGCTCCAAAGCCGCTCGAACAGATCATCATGCATGGCCATCTCTCACCGCTATTCGTCGCAACATCGAGCCTTGCCTGGGCGAGGTGAAGCGTTGTCTTTGCGATTGCATATCGCAGAGACCAGCCCCTGTCTTGTCGGCTTCAATGGCATGTTGGTTACAAGCAGAACGAAAATTGCCCGGCAGCATTCACGGGCTCCGATACTCTCGCTAAGGTGGGCTCCTCGGCCTGGCTCACCGCGCACGCTGGAGAAACGGCCGGCATCGTATTTCTCGATTTGAAGGCTCGCTCATGAACACCACCGCCGACACCGATTTCCCTGTTCTCAACGCCGTTGAAGCCCGCGTACTCGGCTGCCTGATCGAGAAGAAGGAAACGACGCCGGACGTCTATCCGTTGACGCTGAACGCGGCGCATGCGGCGGCAAACCAGAAGACGGCGCGTGACCCGGTGATGGCGGTCGAACAGGTCGAGGTCCATCGCGCGCTCTCGTCCCTGGCGCAGAAAGGGCTGGTCAGGCAGGCCTTTGCGTCGCGGGTCGAGCGCTATGAACATCTGGTCGCAAATCGCTTTTCGCTGACGTCGCCGCAAGTCGTCGTGCTTGGCCTGCTCCTGCTTCGCGGGCCGCAGACAGCCTATGAACTCTGGGCGCGCAGCGAACGCATGGCACGGTTCTCGTCGGTCGAGGACCTGAAAGACAATCTGGATCTGATGATCGGCCGCCGGCCGCCGCTGATCCTGCAGCTGAACCGCGGCGCCGGACAGCGCGAGGATCGGTTCGCCCATCTGCTTTGCGGCGAAGTCGAGCAGACGTTTGTGGCCACACAGTCGTCATCCCCGGCAGCAAGCCTTGGAATGTCTGCCTTGGAGCAGCGCCTGGAGGCGCTGGAGCAGAAGGTGGCGATGCTGCAGGAACAACTCGACGCCCTGACCAGCTGATAAAGCCAAATAGCGGATCGGGGATGCACTCCGCGACTGCCGGGCTTTTGTCCGGCAGCCTTACGCGTCCTTAGGCGATGGCTTCACTCACGTGCGGCAACGCGACATCTTTGGTACGCGGATAGTCGTAGGCGCCAACCTTCGAGGTGGCGTAGCCGCCGCCCACGAGCGCTTCGGCGAGCTTTACCGCTGCCGTCACGCCGTCGATGACCGGCATGCCGGTGCGAAGCTTCAGTCGGTCGCAGAGCTCCGACATGCCGGCACAGCCCAGGATAATCGCTTCGGCGCCATCTTCCTGGCGGGCACGGAGAATCTCCTGAACCAGCATCTCTTCCGTGTGGGCTAGGTCTTCTTCGAGCGCCAGCACCGGCATGTCGACCGAGCGGACCTTCCGGCACCGATGGCCGGCACCATAGGTTTCTGCCAGATCTTCGATGATAGGCACGGAGCGGGGCAGGGTGGTGATGATGGTGAACCGGGTTGCGACGGTCATCGCCACCTGCACGGCCGCCTGACAGATGCCGACGACGGGACCGCGGGCGAGCTCGCGGGCAGCGCCGAGGCCGGGGTCGTCGAAACAGGCGATGACATAGGCGTCGATGCCGCGGGCCTCGCCCTTGCGGATCTCGGCAAGCATCGCCGGTACCGCCATTGCCTCGTCAGCGTGTCCTTCGATGCTTGCCGGGCTCGACGTCGGATTGACCGCCTCAATACGGGTTTCAGGTGCTGCAACGCGCTCGGCGCTGCGGTGTGCCTGTTCCGTCATGGAGCGCGTCGAATTCGGATTGATAAGCAGGATACGCATCGATCAGTTCGCCTTCCGGTGATGAGACAAGACGTCGAAGTTGCCCACCGGCACGGCCTCGGCCGGTCGGCTGGCCGAGACCTGCGAAGCGGGCGTAATTGGCTGTGGAGCGATGAATGCGCTCGGGCGACGGTTCGGCTCAAGGGCCGGAAGGTCAGTGAAATCGAAGTTCATCGGAGCCTCAGGTGGCGCCGCGGCCGGTTCATGCCGGTTGCGCGGTCGTATTTAAGCAGTTGCCATTGCACATCAAGTTAAAGTACACAATATTGTCTACAATTTTGTAGTCAATATCTAACTGTGGCTGATGGAATTGACTTTGAACGCCGCACGGCGAGAGTAAGCGAACGGCTAAGGGAGATTTCATGTATAACGCGGACGAGGCCGCCGGCGCGCCGACGGCGATCATTTGCGAGAAGATCTGGCTTGCGATTGCCGAACGGCGTCTGCGACCGGGAACGCGGCTGAAGGAAGAGCAACTTGCCGAAATCTTCTCGGTCAGCAGGGCTCGTATCCGCCAGGCATTGACCGCGCTGGAGCGCGACGGACTCGTCACCATCATGCCGAACCGGGGCGCCTTCGTTTCCGAGCCCTCGGTCGACGAGGCGCGCGATGTCTTCGTGGCGCGCCGCGCGATCGAGCAGCGCGTCGTCGAGCGTCTGTGTGAACGCGCAAACCCCAAGGATATCGTGCGGCTGCGCGGCCATATCGAGGAAGAACGCATTGCCGGGCGATCGGGCAATCTCTCTGATATCGTTCGCCTTTCCGGTGGTTTTCATCTGCTGCTTGCGGAGCTTTCGGGCTCGGCCTTCCTTTTTGGCATCCTGCGCGACCTGGTCTCTCGCACGTCGCTCATTACGGCAATGTACCGCTCCAACCATCTGCACAATTGCGGACCGGACGAGCACCTGGCCGTGGTCGAATTCATTGCCGCACGCGACGCAGCAAGCGCGATCCGCGAGATGGCCGAACATCTGCATCATGTCGAGGCGGAACTGGATCTGGATGAGGAGAAGGATCTGCCGCGTGACCTGCGCACAGCGCTGCTTTGAGGATCAAGGCGCCAACCCAATTGCACCGCATTTCAAGAGGAGGCGGTGCCTCTACCCGGACTGAAGGAAGACATGACCAACCGTAGCTATTATGCCCCGCACGGCGGCAACCCGCCGCAAACGCAACTCCTTTCGGATCGCGCCGTCTTCACCGAAGCCTATGCGGTGATTCCGAAGGGGACGATGATGGATATCGTCACCAGCTATCTGCCGTTCTGGGACAACACACGACTGTGGATATTGTCCCGGCCGCTCTCCGGTTTTGCTGAAACATTTTCACAATATATCATGGAAATCGCCCCCGGCGGCGGCAGCGACCGGCCCGAACTGGACGAGGGCGCCGAGGGCGCGATCTTCGTCGTCGAGGGCGAATTGACCGTCACGCTCGACGGCAAGGCGCACAAGATGCAGCCTGGCGGCTTCGCCTTCATCCCGCCCGCAAGCAACTGGACCGTTCGCAACGGAAGCGAAGCGCCCGTTCGGTTCCATTGGGTGCGCAAGGCCTATGAATACGTCGACGGCCTGCCGGCGCCGGAGGCTTTCTTCACCAACGAGGCCGAGATCACGCCATCACCAATGCCCGGCACCGAAGGCAAGTGGGCGACGACCCGTTTCGTCGATCCGTCGGATCTGCGTCACGACATGCACATGACCATCGTCACCTTCGAGCCCGGTGCGATCATCCCGTTCGCCGAAACTCATGTGATGGAACACGGCCTTTATGTGCTTGAAGGCAAGGCGGTCTACCGCCTCAATCAGGATTGGGTCGAGGTCGAGGCCGGCGACTACATGTGGCTGCGTGCCTTCTGCCCTCAGGCTTGCTATGCCGGCGGTCCGGGCAAGTTCCGCTATCTGCTCTATAAGGACGTCAACCGTCACATGAAGCTGCGCGCACGCTAAAAAGCGCTGACGCCAGGCAGACTATCAACCGCGCATTCGACCGAATGCGCGGTTTCATGTTGCCCTCTTTTCGACAGGCCACGCCGTCCGCACGCTTGTCCGTGTGCAATCAAAACGGTCGCTTTCAATCCACCAATTGCGGGTCAGCCGGCTGCAGGCTCTTTGGCTGCAGGCGCCTGAGTGTGTTGCCGGCCGGGTTCTTGTCGAGGTGCAGCACGCGGGTGAAGAAGTCATTGCCGCGTTCGGTGCGCCCGATATTGACAATGGCCGTACCCTGGAGCTCTTCATCAAGGAATGTCAGGACGCGCTGGTAGGCATCGTCTTCAAGCGTGTCCAGCGCCTCGTCGATGATCAGCCAGCGTGGCTTGTGCAGACTGAGCCTGGCGATGGCAAGCAGACGCTGCTCGGCTTCGCTGAGGTTCATCTGCTTTCGCGAGTCCTGGTCAAGACGTCCGGACAGGCGACCCAGCCCGATCTTGGAGAGAACCGCTGCGAGCTCGCCCTTACGATAGCTGTCGGGCGCGCTCGGATAGGCAAGCACCTCGCCGAGGGTGCCGGGCGGGAAATAGGGTGATTTCGGTATGAAGGTGAGGCCGTCATCGACCGGCAGCGCTATGCGTCCGTAGCCCCATGGCCATAGCCCGGCAATCGCGCGGAAGAACGGCGCCTTTTCGACTTCCGGGGCGCCGGTCACAAGCACGCGCTCGCCGGGATCGATGGCGATGTGCGGCTCCCTGAGCTTGATGCAGCCGGTTGGCGAGACGATCTCGATATTGTCGAAGATCAATTGTTGGGTGTCGGCGGTCTTGAAGTCGATGCGACGGTCGCCCTCGTGACGCTCATCGGTCATCAGCAGCGCGGAACGGAAGGCCGCTACGCGCAACAGCGTCGCGCGCCAGTCGGCAATCGCGCCGATGTTGTCGACGAACCAGCGAAGCGACGCATGAACCTGATTGAAGGCGCCGACCGCCATCATCAGCCCGCCGAAGCTCAGGTCGCCGGCAAAATAAACAGGCGCTGCAATGACGATCGGTGCGACGACGGTGATCCAGCCATAGCCGCCGGTCACCCAGGTCAGCCGGGTCACGGCGCGCAAAAGGCCGTAGCTGATCTCGAGCACCGAGGCGAGGTCGCGCTGCAGGCGCTTCTTCTCACTCGCCTCTCCGGACGAAAGCGACACGGCCTCGATGTGCTCGTTGACGCGCATCAGCGAAAAGCGCAGTGCCGCCTCCCGGGCGTAGTGCTCGCCGTTCAAGGCCACAAGCGGACGGCCGACCAGCCAACTGAGCCACGAGGCCGTGCCGGCGTAGAGAATGGCGGCCCAGACCATGTAGCCGGGAATGGCAAAGGCGTAACCCGCGACGTGGAAGACAAAGCCATCCGACAGCGACCACAGCACCCCGATGAAGCTCACCAGGAGAATGCCGGACTGGAATAGGCCGATCGACAGTCCGGCGGACAGATCGGTAAGGTGGCGCGCATCCTCATGGATGCGCTGGTCCGGGTTGATGCCGATGGCACCCGCATTCGCCAGCCGGAACGCGCGTGTCGGTCGCATCCATTCATTGATCAGGTCTTCTGTCAGGCCTTCGCGCAGGCGCAGCTTGATCACCTGTCCGAGCCAGGTCTGCAAAACGTTGAGGATGAGGAGGACGCCAGCGATTTGGGCAAAGACGACGAGTTGATGAAGAAAGGCCGGAAGGTCTCGTCGCTCGAGCGTGTCGTAGAAAGGCTTGTACCATCGGTTGAGGATAATCTGGCCGAAGGCTGTCACAACGATGACAACGATGATGCTTATACTGAGCCAGATGATCTTGTTGCGCAGCGGCGAGGCCATGAAGGCTCGATGCATCATCCGCAATTGATCACCGAGGGGTTGTTCGTCGCTGGTTTCTGTACGGCCGCTGAGCCTGCCGTTCGTCCGGTTCGACATCGGTGCGAATCTCTCCTTCCCGGTCTCCTCAGTAAGAATATAGCCTGCCTTGCCCTCTCTCCCTAGCGCGGATTGTCTTCAGTCACATGTAACCGGGGGCACAACACCCAGAGCGCGCGTTGTCAGGACCGCTGATAGCCAGGCGGAACGCCGCCACGCTGCGACGTGAATTTGATTTTGTAACCTTTGGCATCGGGCTCATAGTTTCGGCAGACGAGGCCGAAAGGGGCGTACCAAGGGAGGATCGTGAATGTCCGCTCATCTCGATCAAATCCGCGACCAGCAACGCGAGACCTGGGATCGGTTCTCGGCCGGCTGGAAAAGATGGGACAGGCTCGTTCTTGCCTGGTTGGCGCCCTTCGGCGCAGCGATGATCCGCCAGGCGGCGATCAGGGATGGCGCCCAGGTACTTGATGTTGCCGCTGGAACGGGAGAACCGGGATTGACCGTTGCGGCATCAATTCCAAATGGCCGGGTCACGGTCACGGACCTTTCGGAGCGCATGCTCGAAGTCGCAACGGAAAACGCCAAACACCGCGGCCTTTCGAACTTTGAGACACGCGCCTGCGACGCCGGCGCACTGCCATTTTCCGACCGAACCTTCGATGCGGTCCTTTGCCGGTTCGGTTTCATGTTCTTCCCCGACGTCGCTGCTGCGGCGAGAGAAATGGTACGCGTGGCAAGACCGGGGGCGCATGTCTGCGCGGCCGTCTGGGGGGCGCCTGACAAGAACAGCTGGGCAACGACGATCATGGCGACGATTGCCCGGCACGTCGAAATGCCAAAGCCACCGGCCGGCGCGCCTGGCCTCTTTCGCTGCGCACCTGCAGGGATGATGGCCGCCGTGTTCGCCGACGCGGGCCTGCGCGATGTCCGCGAAGAGGAAGTCACGACCACGATGGCTCATGATACGCCCGAGGATTACTGGACCTTCATGACCGAGATCGCCGCACCCGTAGTTGCCGGACTGGCACAGGTCGACGCGACCACGCACGAGCGCATCCGAAACGAGGTCCTGGACCTGGCGCGCCAGTCGATCCGCGCCGGTAAGGTCGAATTGCGTTCGACGGCGACGCTTGTCGTCGGCACGCGTTAGCCGCCCAGGACCTGAACGGTTCAGCCGGAGGGGAGCCTTCATGCACACGTTGCCGGAAAAACCTGACGCGGTAGAAGAAACGCTCGACCCGCAGGATTGGGATGAGCTGCGGGCATTATCGCACCGCATTGTGGACGAGGCCATCGATTACGTCAGCGGCGTGCGCGAGCGGCCGGTGTGGCGCAACATGCCCGCGGCGGTACGAGAGACCCTCGTAGCGCCGCTACCGAAAACCGGAAAGCCATTGGCAGAGATCTACGCATCGGTGGTCGAAAACGTGCTCGGCTACCCCATGGGCAACATTCATCCCCGGTTCTGGGCCTGGTACATGGGGGCCGGAAATTTCACCGGAGCCTTGGGTGAGTTTCTTGCCGCGGTACAGGGCTCGAACGTCGGTGGCGGCAATCATGCCGCGGCCCTCATGGATCAGCAGGTCGTCAACTGGTGCAAGGAGATGCTGGGTTTTCCCGCCTCGGCGAGCGGCTCGCTCGTCAGCGGCGGCTCGGTCGCAAATATCCTTGGTCTCACTGTCGCGCGCAATGCGAAAGCCGGTGTCGACCTGCGAGAGCGAGGCGTCGCGGCACTGAAGCAACCGCTCTGCTTTTACGGCTCCGACCAGATCCACAGTTGCCACCGCAAGGGCGTGGAAGTGCTGGGCCTTGGCAATGAAGCAC
The DNA here is from genome assembly GCF_037026475.1 of Ensifer sp. MJa1. Classification (NCBI taxonomy): domain Bacteria; kingdom Pseudomonadati; phylum Pseudomonadota; class Alphaproteobacteria; order Hyphomicrobiales; family Rhizobiaceae; genus Ensifer; species Ensifer sp. MJa1. The sequence goes on from NZ_JAKUMO010000022.1 coordinate 88,390, forward strand.
TGCGGCGCATATCGACGGATTCTGAATTACGCATCGACGTTGCCGCCTTGCGTCGCGCCATCGAAGACGATCGGGCCTCCGGACGGCTCCCTGTCTGCATCATTGCCAATGCGGGCACAGTGAACACAGGGGCAATCGACGACCTCCAGGCGCTTGCCGACCTTGCGGCAGAACAGCACCTTTGGCTCCACGTCGACGGCTGCATCGGTGCGCTGCTCAAGCTCGCACCCGAAAACCGCTGGCGAGTCGCCGGCATCGAGAAGGCGGATTCGATCGCGCTCGATCCGCACAAATGGCTGCACGCGCCGTTCGAAGCCGGCTGCGTCCTCGTGCGCGATGCCGCAACCCACCGAGGTACTTTCGCCGTAACGCCAGAGTATCTCGAATCGAGCACCCGCGGTCTTGCCTCGGCGCCCTGGCTCTTTGACTATGGGTTGCAGACCTCGCGTGGCTTTCGGGCACTGAAGATCTGGATGGCGCTGATGGAACATGGCGTCGAGAAATTCGGTCGCCTCATCGATCAGAACATAGCCCAGGGGCACTATCTCAGCGACTTGATCGAGGCAGAGCCTTTGCTCGAGCTGGTCGCACCGACCAACATCAACATCGTCTGTTTCCGTTTCCGTCCGAAGGGCGTCGAGACTGACGAACTCAAGGCAATCAACATAGAGATCATGCTGCAGCTCCAGGACGAGGGCACTGCAATGATCTCAGACACCACAGTACACGGAGAGCATTGCCTGCGCGTTGCGGTCAACAATCATCGCACCCGGCGCGAGGACCTGAAACTATTCGTCGAGGAGGTCGTCCGGCTGGGGTGCGCGATCGCGCGCGCGTGAGATCGCTGGCGAAGATGACAGTCGGTGCGGCTCCCTCTATCGTTTCAGCGTGTCAAAGCAGGTGCCTTCAAAGGCGAGACAGGGCCACTCGACGCGCTTACCAGGAGCCGCAGCATCTCGCGTTCTGCCGCCTCGCGCTGTGGATCTCGTCCCGCGGCGTAGGCAAGCGGAGACTCCACCGCGATGTCCGGCTCGATACCAATGCCTTCCAGTCGCAGATCGTCGTTGATGATCGCGTCGGAGACCGCCAGTTCGAGCAGGCTATCGTCCGGCAGAACATAGGCGCGGCCTGCAAGCAGCGCGCCGGCCGTGCGACGACCCACTAGCGGGATCGCGTTCTGCCTGAGCGTATAGGCAAAGAGTTCAAGGCCGCTTCGGGTGCCTTCGTCAATCACGGCAACCACCGGCCGACGCCACCGGAAATTCGCGAGCGTCGTTTCGCCCCGGCGTGGCACCAGTCGGAACGACGGGGTATCGCCGACGAAGAGTTCTGCGGCATCCGCCGCGCCCCCGCCCCAGCGCCCACGCAGATCGACGATGAGGCCTTCCGCATTTCTGAGGGCGCCGCTCGATAGGGCCCGGGCGACAATGTCGAGCCCGTCGCGGGTGGAAAGCGTCCACATCCGTACGTAGCCGAACGCGTGGCCCTCGCGCTCAACCAGCGCGATGCTCTGCTCGATGGCGCGTTCGAACATTGGCAGTGGCCGCAGGCTTTCCACTTGCACCTTGACGGCAAGCGGTTCGGCATTGCGCGCCCGGCGCAAACGGATCTCGATGCTTCGTCCCACTTTTCCGTCGAATGAGCCGATCTCGTGATAGGGCATGCCATCGACCGACAGGATCTCGTCGCCGACGAGCAGCCCAGCGCGCCTGGCAGACGAACCGTCATAGGCGTCGGTGACGAAGCGATGCCCGTCTTCGACGGCCGTCACCATGCCGATACCGGGGTAGCGGACTTCGCCGTCGGGCGGAAACAGGCGTCGTATGTCGCTCCTGATGGCAAAACGAAAGATGTCGGCAAGCTCGAAATAGTCGATCATGTCGCGTTTGAAACGGCCAGTGTGCGACACCTCAAGACTGGCGAGGATCGCGGTGATCGCCGCGTCCACTTGACCGGCCGGACTTGTTGCGGAAATCGGCGATTGCCCATCGGCGATTTGCGATTGCGCCGCCTGTTTGAAGCGTTCGATTGCCTTGGCGTCATAGAAGTTGGCGTCCACCAGCTCGATGACGCGGTCGAATACGGGCTGTCCCGAGCGCAGCGGTTCCGCCGCCCCCGCCGCAGCCGCCAAGGACAGCATGAACGATAAGCTCAGCAGCGCGCCGCGCATTCCTCGCCGCATCTTGGGCTCTCCGGTTTGGATGGAGAGATTATCGACGGAATGCCGCGGCTTGCGAGGCAGACAGCCCGCAAAATCGCGTGATCGCAAGGTGATCGCCGGTGCCTTAGACGCCCCACACGACCGACTGCTCGTGCCGGTGGATGAGATGCTGCAGCCGATCGAAGCTGTGGCTGACATGTTGCGCGAACTTCTCGATGGCCGGAGTAGGTGCCGCAGCCGTGCGGCGCAGGAGGCCGAGAGCCCGCTCCGGATGCGGAACGGGAACCGGCAGCGCCGTGATCGATTTTTCGTTGCGCAACGCGAAGACCACGCTGTGGGGGAGCACGGTCAGCGCATCGACGCCCTTTAGATAGTTGACGAGGCTCATCAGCGAACCGCCGGTGTAACGGATCTTGATCTCGGTCGCTCCGAAGGAGAGCAGCAGGCTATGGAGGTCCGCAAGCAACGGGCTTCCCGGCGGTGGCGCTACCCACGGGTATTCGAGCAGTTGCGACGGTTGCGGCCGCCGCTTCATGAGGAGCGGGTGGGTGACCCGACAGGCGACGACGTTTCGTCCCGGCAATACCTTTTGAAAAGCCAGGCCCGATCCTTCCTCGAGAATGTCGAGCGGGCAGATAGCCAGATCGATCTGGTCACCCTTGAGCGCGGCGCGCAGGTCGGACATGTAGCCGTAGCTCTGGTCGACGCGAACGTCCGGGTTGTGGCTCTGGAACTCGGCGATCATCGGTGCAATCAGCGCGTCCATGAAGAACGGCGTTCCGCCCACACGCACAAGACCGCTTTGACCGAGGCGGAAGCTCTCGATCGTGTCTGAAGCCTTGCGCGAGGCCGAGAGCATGACTTGGCCATGATCGGCGAGCGCACGTCCAAGTGGCGTTGGCTGCAGTGGGCGCCGGCCCTTGACGAACAATGGTTCGCCAAGGCGCTTTTCGAGCATGGCGATCGTGCGCGAGACAGCCGGCTGGGTGAGGCCAAGCAGCGCGGCACCCTCGGTGACGCCACCGGCCTTCACGACCGCGGCAAGCTGAACGAGATGGCGTTCGTCTATCTTCATAGCAATTGATTATATTAACTGAGAGTAAAATCATCAATCGCCGCGAACACCCATGCTAGCGTTCATCTCAGACAAGTGCCTGGAGGAGAGCAATGCAGGGCTCGATGGTACCAAATCTGAGCGAGACAGCCTTTGCCGAGGCCTTCGTCCGACGCTTGCCCAAGGCGGACGACGGAACCTTGCCGCATGTCCTGCGCACGATCGTGCCCCATCTCCACGGGCTCATCCGCGAGCTGCGGCCGACGTCGGCGGACTGGCGCAAGATGATCGAGTTCCTGACCGAGGTCGGACACACCTCGGATGAGCGGCGGCAGGAATGGGGGTTGCTGTTCGATTTGCTCGGCGCCTCGGCCCTGGTGGACGAAATCAATTCGCGTCGACCGAAACAGGCCACGCCCAACACCGTACGCGGCCCGTTCTTCCGAGCCGATACGCCCAAATGCACTGGTGGCAGTGACATCTCGCTTGACGGGGTCGGCGAGCGACTGGCGGTGTTCGGGCAACTGCTCGATCTCGACGGCGACCCGGTCGAAGGTGCGGAGGTTATGACCTGGCAGGCCAATTCGGCCGGATTTTACGAAAACCAGCAGCCGGACCTTCAGCCGGAGTTCAACCTGCGCGGGGTCTTTAAGACCGATCGCGGTGGGCGCTTTCATTATCTCACGGTACGGCCGGCGGGGTATCGGGTTCCCGACGACGGGCCGGTTGGCAAGCTTCTTGGTCAGGCAGGCTGTCCGTTGCGACGTCCGGCGCATCTGCATTTCATCGTGACCGCGCCGGGGTTCCAGACGATCACGACCCATATCTACGACGGCAGCGATCCGCATATCGACGAGGATGCGATCTTCGGCGTCAAACCGGAGCTCGTTCATGCGTTCGAACGCACAGACATCGACGGCAAGCCGGGATGGCGGCTGGACTTTAAGTTCCTGATGGCGCGCGCAAGGGAAGGAGCCGTGTCATGAGCAATACATTTACCTACCAGGGCAGCGCGGCCCACATCGTCTTCGGCGCCGGCCGGAGCCTCGAGGTTGGAGACTGGGTGCAGAAGCTCGGATGCAGCCGGACGCTGGTGCTTTCGACACCGCATCAGCGCGCCGACGCTGAAGCACTTGCCGCCCGCCTCGGACCTCAGGCAGTCGGCGTCTTTGCCGGGGCCGTGATGCACACGCCAGTCGAGGTCACTGAGGAAGCGATGGCAGTCGTGCGACAAAGCGGCGCCAATTGCGTCGTATCGCTTGGTGGTGGATCAACGACCGGTCTTGGCAAGGCGATTGCCTATCGCACCGATCTACCGCAGGTCGTCATACCCACGACCTATGCCGGTTCCGAAGTCACCCCGATCCTCGGACAGACGGAGAAGGGACTCAAGACGACAGTTCGTCATGCTTCGATCCTGCCGGAAGTCGTGATCTACGACCCGGAGCTGACGCTCGGACTACCGGTCGGAATGAGCGTGACAAGTGCGCTCAATGCGATGGCCCATGCGGTCGAGGCGCTCTATGCGCAGGATCGCAATCCGATCTCCTCGCTGATGGCGACGGAAGGTTTGCGCGCATTTAAAGCAAGCCTGCCGCATATCGTTGAGACGCCACGCGATCTTCAGGCGCGAGCCGATGCGCTTTACGGCGCCTGGCTCTCAGGAACCGTTCTCGGCACGGTCGGCATGGCGCTGCACCACAAGATCTGCCACACGCTTGGCGGGACGTTCGATACGCCGCACGCAGATACGCATGCGATCGTGCTGCCGCATACCGCCGCCTTCAACGCCGTCGCTGCGCGCGCAGCGCTTGCGCCGGCCGCCGAGATCTTCGGGGGTTCGGTCGGCGGCGGGTTGTGGGATTTTGCGAAGTCCCTCGCTGCGCCGCTCGCCCTGAGAGATCTCGGCCTCTCCGAAACCGATCTGGACCGAGCGGCCGCGATTGCAACCGAAAACCCCTACTGGAACCCGCGGCCGATCGACCGGCCAGCCATTCGCGCACTGCTGCAGGATGCCTGGGAGGGCAACCGGCCAACGGACTGATCACGCCCTTCGGGAGGAGGGGCATTGGGAGGAGGAACCATGCTGACGAGACGCGACCTATTGAAGACGACTGCAGCCGGCAGCGCAGCCGTTCTTGCATCGGGACTTTCGATGCCGGCAATCGCCCAAAACAGGGCGATCAAACTCGGCTATGTGAGCCCGCAAACCGGGCCGCTCGCCGCCTTCGGCGAGGCCGACAAATTCGTGATCGACGCCTTTCTGGCAGCGACCAAAGCCAAGGGCCAGTCCTTCGAGGTTGTGGTCAAGGACAGTCAGTCGAACCCGAACCGCGCAGCGGAAGTCGCCAAGCAGCTGATTGTCGACGACGAGGTTAACCTCGTCCTCGTTGCCTCGACGCCGGAGACGACCAACCCGGTCGCAACGACCTGCGAGGCCGAGCAGATGCCGTGCATTTCGACGGTCGCGCCGTGGCAGCCCTGGTTCATCGGCCAGCAAGGCAATCCCGGCGATCCCGCCTCATGGAAGCCGTTCGACTATGCCTATCACTTCTTCTGGGGTCTCGAAGATGTGATCGCAGTCTTCACCAACATGTGGGCCCAGGTGGAAACGAACCACAAGGTCGGCGGCCTCTTTCCCAACGATGGCGACGGCAATGCCTGGGGCGATGGAACCGTGGGTTTTCCGCCGGTGCTCGAAAAGCTCGGATATGGTCTCACCGATCCCGGCCGCTACCAGAACATGACGGACGATTTTTCGGCCCAGATCAATGCGTTCAAGTCGGCTGGATGCGAGATCGTTACGGGCGTGGTGATCCCGCCCGACTTCACCACCTTCTGGAACCAGGCGAAACAGCAGGGCTTCGTGCCGAAGGTCGCCTCGATCGGCAAGGCACTGCTCTTCCCGCAGGCGGTCGAGGCGCTGGGCAAGGCCGGGCACAATCTCTCGTCCGAGGTCTGGTGGTCACCGAGCCATCCGTTTGCCTCGTCGCTGACGGGAGAGACTTCCGCCCAGGTCGCCGAAGCCTTCACCAAGGCGACAGGCCGTCCCTGGACCCAGCCGATCGGCTTTGCCCACGCCCTGTTCGAACTGGCGATCGATGCCGTGTCGCGGACCGAGGACCCGACCGATGGTGATGCGCTGGCCCAGGCGATTGCCGCAACCAAGCTCGACACGCTTGTTGGTCCGGTTGCCTGGGACGGCAAGGGCCTTCCACCTTTTGCCGCCCGCAACGTCGCCAAGACGCCGCTCGTCGGTGGCCAGTGGCGATTAAAGGACAGCGGCGGTTACGATCTCGTCATCACCGACAACCAGACGGCACCGAACATCCCCGCGGGCGGGAAGATGGAAGCGATCGCCTAGAGCACGGGTGGACTGGGCCTGATCGGTCCAAATCCATAAACGCGATCGATTTGAATGCGTTAGAGCGGGGTGTTGCGAAAGACCGCAACCATTTTGACCATTCCGCTCTTCCAAATGGATAACGCAGTAGCGTGACCGGGGAGGGTCAGGCATGTCTCTGTTGGAACTAGAGCAGGTCTCGAAACGGTTCGGCGCCCTGACCGTTGCCGAGGGGATCAGCTTTTCCGTCGGCGAGGGCGAGGCTTTGGGCATCATCGGTCCGAACGGCGCTGGCAAATCGACGTTGTTCAACCTGATCACCGGCAACATTGCCGCCGACAGCGGCAGGATCCGCTTTGGCGGCATTGACGTCACCCGCAGCCCGCCGATGGCGCGGTGCCTGTCGGGCATGGGGCGGACCTTCCAGATCCCGCAACCCTTCGAAAAACTGACCGTCTTTGAAAACCTGCTGGTCGCCGGCAGTTTCGGCGCCCGGCGGCGGGAGGCTGAGGCCTGCGATCGCTGCGCCCAGATCCTCGTCGATACGGGTCTGTTCGACAAGGCAAACACCCTGGCAGGAGGGCTCACACTCTTGCAACGCAAGCGCCTCGAACTGGCGCGCGCGCTTGCGACCGAGCCGCGGCTGCTGCTGCTTGACGAGATCGCCGGGGGTCTCACCGAACCCGAGTGTCTTCAGTTGGTTGGGACCATTCGCGCCATCCAACAGAAAGGCGTGGCCGTCATCTGGATCGAACACGTGCTGCACGCGCTGACCTCGGTTGTCGAGCGGCTGCTGGTGCTTAATTTCGGCAAGGTGATCGGCATGGGCAAGCCGGACGAGCTCATGGCCTCTCGCGCCGTCCAGGAGATCTATCTGGGGATCGAGCTATGACCGCGCTCCTCGAGACCAGGGGGCTGACGGCCTTCTACGGCGACTTCCAGGCACTGTTCGGTGTTGATGTCAAAGTTGATAAGGGCGAAACCATCGCCATTATCGGCGCCAACGGCGCCGGCAAGACCAGCCTGATGCGCGCGATCTCCGGTGTGCTTGCGAGTAGGCCAGAGATGGTCGTCTATCGCGACGAACCGATCGGTGCCCTGCCGGCACCCGACGTCGTGGCGCGCGGCATCGCCATGGTGCCGGAGGGGCGCCGGCTGTTTCCGTCGCTTTCGGTCGAGGAGAACCTGCTGATCGGCGCCTACGGACTAAAGAGCGTTGGCCCGTGGACGCTCGAGAGCATCTACGAGCTCTTTCCGGTCCTGCGCGAACGCCGCTTCAATCCGGCCACCGCTCTTTCGGGTGGCCAGCAGCAGATGGTGGCGATCGGCCGGGCGCTGATGTCGAACCCAGACCTGCTGCTTTGTGACGAGATCAGCCTTGGCCTCGCGCCGGTGGTCGTTCGCGACATCTATGCGGCTTTCCCGCGTATCCGGGAAACCGGCGCCTCGATCGTCGTCGTCGAGCAGGACATCGCCCAGGCGCTGAAGATCGCAAACCGGGTCTATTGCATGATGGAAGGCCGGGTGACGCTATCGGGACACCCGGAGGCACTGACGCGCGAGCAGATCCATCAAGCCTATTTCGGAGCGTCGCACCATGAGCTTCATTGACACACTCGTGCAGGGCGTGCTTCTCGGCGGGCTCTATGCACTGTTTGCCGCTGGCCTCAGCCTGGTCTTCGGCATCATGCGGCTGGTCAATCTGGCCCATGGCGACCTGATCGTGCTCGCTGCGTTCCTGATCCTGCTTTTGACGTCCGCATTCGGGCTGCATCCATTTCTTGCCGTGCTTGTCGCTGCGCCGCTGATGTTTGCCGCCGGTTGGGCGCTGCAATATCTCGTGCTCAACCGCACGCTCGGAAAGGACGTGCTGCCGCCGCTGCTTGTCACCTTCGGAATCTCGATCGTCCTGCAGAATGGACTGTTGGAAACGTTCACCGCCGACAGTCGCCGCGTCTCGATTGGAGCGCTGGAGAGCGCATCGATCGGTCTCGGGGCGCTGAACATCGGGCTGATGCCGCTTTTGACGTTCCTGTCTGCGGTTGCCGTCATCTTTGGCCTGAACCAGTTGATCTACCGCACGGCACTTGGCCGCGCCTTCCGCGCCACTTCCGACGACGTCGTGACCGCGGGCCTCATGGGAATCCGCCCCCAACGCGTCTTCGCCATGGCAACGGGTCTCGCCATGGTCGTCGTGACCATTGCCGCCCTTTATCTCGGCACGCGTGCCAATTTCGATCCGACGTCCGGTCCGTCGCGGCTCATCTATGCATTCGAGGCGGTGATCATCGGTGGGCTCGGCTCGCTCTGGGGCACGCTTGCCGGCGGCGTCATCCTCGGGGTTGCCCAGACGCTTGGGGCAGCCGTCAACCCGGAATGGCAGATCCTCGCCGGCCATCTCGCCTTTCTGGTCGTTCTCGTCATCAAGCCGCGCGGGCTGTTCCCCCGCGCCGTCGATTGAGGTCAAGCCGATGTCCATCGCCATTCCGTCCTACAAGGTCGAAACCCGCAGCGGAACGTCGTCGCTTGTCATTCTGGCGCTCGCTGCCGGCATAGTCCTCGCGCTCGGCGCGCCGTTCCTCGTCTCACGCGGCATCGTGCAGGATCTCTTCTTCATCCTGACCATGCTCGTGCTTGCCCAGAACTGGAACCTGCTTGCGGGCTATGCCGGGCTGATTTCGGTCGGTCAGCAGGTTTTTGTCGGTTTCGGTGCCTATGCGATGTTCGGCGCGGTCATCCTGTTGGGTGTCGATCCGCTGGCCGCGATCCTGGTCGCCGGCGTGCTCGCGGCTCTTCTTGCCATACCCACCGCCTTCTTCACCTTCAGGCTTCAAGGCCCCTATTTCGCCATTGGCACCTGGGTGGTGGCCGAGGTGGTGCGGTTGCTGCTCGCCCAATGGAAGGCGCTTGGCGGGGGCACCGGCACGTCGCTGCCGCGCGAGGTCACACGGGACATGGCGGGCGTCGAAATCGTACGCGACCTCTTCGGCCTGAAGGCGGCTGCGGCGAGTGATGCACTCACTTACTGGATCGCCCTCGCGCTTTCGATCGCCACGATCGGCTTCATCTACCGCCTGCTGCGCAGCAAGCGCGGGCTCGGCCTGGCGGCCGTACGCGACAACGAGCAAGCGGCGCGTGCCGTCGGCGTCGACGCCCGCCGCATGAAGGCGCTTGTCTATGTTGCAACGGCATTCGTTACCGGCATGGCCGGCGCGTTGATCTACGTGCAGAAGGCGCGCATTTCACCGGATGCGGCCTTTTCGGTCACCGATTGGACCGCCTACGTCATCTTCATCGTCGTCATCGGCGGCATCGGCACGATCGAAGGGCCGATCGTCGGCGTCGTGCTGTTTTTCCTGCTGCAGAAACTCTTTGCCGACTATGGCTCCTGGTACCTCCTGGTCCTCGGGCTCATCGGCATCCTCGTCATGCTGTTTTCGCCACGCGGTCTCTGGGGCCTGTCCTCGGATCGCACCGGCATCCAGCTCTTTCCGGTCCGTCGCAAGTTGATCGGCGGCCCGCTCGCCCAGTCGCCCAAGGGAGGACCACATGGCTGATATCACAACCGACGTACTCATCATCGGCACGGGACCGGCAGGGTCTGCCACCGCCGCTTTGCTTTCGAGCTACGGCGTCGAAAACATGGTGATCAACCGCTACCGCTGGCTGGCGAACACCCCGCGCGCGCATATCACCAACCAGCGCACGATGGAGGTCCTGCGCGATCTCGGCCAGGACGTCGAGGCCGAGGCCTATATGTATGCAGCCGAGCAGGATCTGATGGGCGAGAACGTCTTTTGCACCTCGCTTGCCGGCGAGGAGATCGGGCGGATGAAGAGCTGGGGCAAGCATCCGGTCTCGCGTGCCGAGCACCAGCTTTCATCGCCAAGCCTGATGAACGATCTGCCGCAGACCTTCATGGAGCCGCTGTTGTTCAAGACGGCCTGCGCGCGCGGCACCCAGGCGCGCATGTCGACGGAATACCTTAGCCACGTTCAGGACGCAGAGGGCGTCACCACGACCTGCCTCGACCGGCTGACCGGCAAGGAGTTCACCGTCCGCTCGAAATATCTGATCGGTGCCGATGGCGGCAATTCGAAGGTCGCCGAGCATGCCGGCCTCACCTTCGAGGGCCGAATGGGCGTTGCCGGCTCGATGAATATCCTGTTCGAGGCGGACCTGTCGCGCTATGTCGCCCATCGCCCCTCGGTGCTCTATTGGGTGCTGCAACCGGGGGCAGACGTCGGCGGCATCGGCATGGGCCTCGTGCGCATGGTGCGCCCCTGGAACGAATGGCTGATCGTCTGGGGCTATGACATCAACCAGCCGGCGCCATCAGTCGACGAAGCCCATGCGAAAAAGGTCGTGCGTGATCTCGTCGGCGTGCAGGATCTGGACGTCACGATCAAGCAGGTCTCGACCTGGACGGTCAACAACATGTACGCGACGACGATGTCGAACGGGCGCGTCTACTGCATGGGCGACGCCACGCACCGCCATCCGCCGTCGAATGGCCTTGGCTCGAACACCTCGATCCAGGATGCCTTCAATCTCGCCTGGAAACTGACCCTCGTGCTGAAGGGCCAGGCCGGCGAAAAACTGCTCGACACCTACACGGCCGAGCGCGCTCCTGTCGCCAAGCAGATCGTCACCCGCGCCAACAGGTCGATCGAGGAATTCGGTCCGATCTTCAAGGCGCTCGGACTGCTCGATTCGATCGATCCTGTGAAGATGCAGCAGAACATGGACGGGCGCTGCCGTGACACGCCGGCAGCGGAAGAACAGCGCTCCGCCATCCGCAAGGCGATTGCGGCCAAGGTCTACGAGTTCGACGCCCACGGCGTTGAAATGAACCAACGCTATCGCTCGCATGCCGTGGTTACGGACGACGCGCCGGAACCGCCCTTCACCAAGGACCCGGAGCTGCATTTCCAGCAGACGACCTGGCCTGGTGCTCGCCTGCCACATGCCTGGCTCTATTCCGACGACGGGCGAAAAGTTTCGACGCTCGACCTGACCGGTCACGGCCGCTTCACCGTCCTGACCGGCATCGGTGGGCAGGGTTGGATCGAGGCGGCAAAGGTTGTTGGCCGGGAGCTCGGCATAGATATCGCCGCCGTCGCGATCGGGGCGCGGCAGCGCTGGAACGATTTTACCGGTGACTGGGCCAATCTCAGCGAGGTGCGCGACAGCGGTATCGTACTCGTGCGTCCCGATCATCATGTCTGCTGGCGGAGCGAAACGCTCTCGGCGGACCCTGTCGCGGATCTCCGCCGCGTGATGACATCAGTGCTTGGAAGGTGAGGCGATCCATGGAAGCGCATGAGAAAGGTTTCTTCACCGAGGAAAACTCGATCGAGGTGGTTACGGGCCGCAACAGGAACGCCAGGGATGAACGGCTGAAGCAGATCATGGAAGTGGTCACGCGCAAGCTGCACGAGGCGGTGCGGGAGATCGAGCCGACGCAGGAGGAATGGATGGAAGCGATCCTGTTCCTCACGCGCACTGGCCAGATGTGCAACGAGTGGCGGCAGGAGTTCATCCTGCTCTCCGACACACTCGGCGTCTCGATGCTGGTCGATGCCATCAACAACCGCAAGCCTTCGGGCGCCTCGGAAAGTACGGTGCTTGGGCCGTTTCACGTCCAGGATGCGCCGGAACTGGAGATGGGCGCCAACATCTGCCTCGACCACAAGGGAGAGGACATGGTGGTTGGCGGCCGCATTCTCGATACCGAGGGCCGGCCGATCGTAAACGCGGTGATCGATGTCTGGCAGGCGAATGACGAGGGTTTCTATGACGTTCAGCAAAAGGGCATCCAGCCGGATTTCAACCTGCGCGGCGTCTTTCGCACCGGTGCGGACGGACACTACTGGTTCCGCGCGGTCAAGCCGAAATACTACCCGATCCCGCATGACGGCCCGGTCGGCAAGCTGCTTGCCGATCTCGGGCGGCATCCCTACCGGCCGGCGCATCTGCACTACATCATCAAGGCGGAAGGCTATGAGACGCTGATCACCCACATCTTCGATCCGGATGACCCCTATATCCACTCGGACGCGGTTTTCGGGGTGAAGCAGAGTCTGCTTGCAGACTTCCATCGGGTCGAAGATCCAGCGCGCTCAAAGGACTATGGTTTTGCCGGTCGTTTTTGGGAAGTGAACCACGACTTCGTCCTGGCGCGGCCGAAACAGTAATGCGTCTGCGGGGAGGGCGCTCCGATTTCAGAGGGTGTCAGGCGACAGCCGGCGCCGTGCTCTCCCTGACGACGAGTTCGACGGGCAGAACCGTTTCAACCGGCACTGCCTCGTCGTCTGAAGAATTGATCAGTTGCATCAGCAGTTTGGCCGCCGTCCTTCCAGCTTCGTACTGCTGGATACGAACCGTCGTCAATTTCGGACGGATGAGGTCGAGCAGCGGCATATCGTTGAAGCCGGTCACCGAGATCTGCCGGGGACAATCGATGCCGCGGGCCCTCAGCGCTTCGATCGCGCCGAGGGCCAGGCGGTCGTTGGCGCAGAGCACCGCCGTGAAGGGGTGCCCGCCATCGAGCAACTCGATCAGGCAGCGCGCCCCATCTTCTTCGTTGAACCGGGTCGCCATGCGGATCAACCCTTCGTCGACCGGGATTGCCTGGTCTTCGGCTGCCTTGCGGAATGCCGAGAGGCGCAGCTGCCCGGTCGAAAGTTCCTGTGGGCCGGCGATATGGGCGATCCGTGTGTGACCGAGTGCTCTCAGATGCCGCAGCATTTCACAGATGCCGGCGTCTTCATCGTTGACCACGCTGGGAATAGCGGATTGCTCAACCTTTCGATTGAGGGTCACGACCGGCAGCCCGTCCTGGGCGGCACGCGCGATCGACGGGTCGCTGCGAAGGACGGCGGCATGAATGATGCCGTCGACCCCACGGTCACGCAGCACGTCGAGCAAGCGCACCTCGCGGTCGCGCTCACTGTCGGTGTTCACGATGATCGACGCATAGCCGAGCGGTTCGAGCACGCTTTCGATGCCGCGCAGGATCGGCGGGAAGACGAGGTTGGTGATGTCGGGGATCATCACGCCGACGGTCATCGTCCTGTTGGTGCGCAGGCCGGCGGCGATACGATTCGGCCGGTACCCGAGTTTCTCGGCGGCAGCCTGGATGCGCTTTGCGACATCCTCGGTAATCGACCTCCTTTCGACCGGATCAAGCGCCCGCGAAACGGTCGAGACATGCACACCGGTTTCCTGTGCTATGTCTTTGAGCGTAACTCTTTTTTTCTTCATGCATCCTCCCCGTCGTCGAATCCCATTTTACTGCGTTATGTGGCTGACGCAATCGATTGCAGTGCGACCTTGACGGGGTATATTAGCCATGCTACAAGGATTACGCAATCGATTGCAGAAGTGACGGGGCCGACGCGAGGCGGCCCCGTTGGGTCGCTGTCCAAGCTGATGGTGGAGGAGATCATCAGCGGACTGCAACGCTTTATCGACGTGCTTTGCGTCGATTTATGCAATCGATTGCACAGAATGGAGTGCAAACCAGTGCGGCATGAGGGCCAACTGGATGGGCGATTTGATGGGAGGAACATCAATGACACTAGCAAGGATTCTGGCGGCGACGACGGCGATGGTGTTTACGGCCTCTGCCGCGCACGCGGAAAACATCCGCATCGGCGCTTCGTTGCCGATCACCGGCGGCCTGTCGGTCAGTGGCGAAAAACACAAGCGCGGCTACGAGCTCTGCACGAAACTGATCAATGAGGCGGGCGGCATCCTTGGCCGCCAGGTCGACCTGATCGTCAGCGACAATCGCTCGGACCCCGCCACCGCAATCAACCAGTACGAACGCTTCATCAATGTCGACAAGGTCGACGCCGTATATGGCACGTTTTCCAGTCGCCTGACCTTCCCGGTCGCCGCCATTCTGTCGAAATACAACATGGTGCACGCAGTTCCCTCCGGCGGAGCGCTGCGCATCTATGAACAGGGCTATCGCAACCTGTTCTATTTCCAGGTGAGCGCCGCCGAATACACCGGCAAGGATGTCACCGCGGTGATGCACGATCTGATCCCGGCTGGCGACGCGCCGAAGACCGCGGCAATCGTGTCTGCCGACGACTTCTTCGCCAATGCGATTGCCGCCGGTCTGCTCGGTGAAAAGGTCAAGGATCCGGCGACCGACAAGGAGATCGCCGATCTTGCTCCGGGCTATCTTGCCAATGCCGGCATCAAGGTCTTGATGCAGGAGAAATGGCCGGAAGAGGGTTTCAACGATTGGCTGAACCTTGCCAACTCGATCAAGCGCTCCGGCGCGGAAATGGTCGTCGGCCTGACGGCGTCTGCCGAAGAGGCCGTGCAGCTCACCCGCGCGCTGAAGACCGTCGGTGCGACGCCGAAGCTCGTCTATCTGAGCCAGGGTGCACAGACCGAGTTCATCGAAGGCGTCGGCAACGACGCAGCCAACGGCGTGATGATCCACACCACCTGGCACAAGGACGTGCCCTTCGAAAGCACGCTCGCCGGCAAGCCGTTCAACAACAGCGATTTCGTCAAGGCGTTCACCGCCGCCTATGGTGTCGAGCCTGACGAAGACAGCGCCATTCCGTTTGCCGTCTGCCAGGGCATAGAACAGGCGATCACCGGCGCCGGTTCGACCGACAATGCCAAGATGGGCGAATGGCTGCATGCGCGCACCAAGGACGCGCCGGTGCGCACGGTCCTTGGCCGCTTCACCTGGGATGAACGCGGTCTCGCGCAGGACAAATCCCACATCATGACGCAGTGGCAGGATGGCAAGCTCAAGTTCGTCTATCCGAAGGGCGAATTCGAGGGCGTTGTTCCCTTCAGCTACCCCAAGGCCGGTTTCTGAGCAGACATGCCACGGTACAGGCGGCCAACGCCGCCTGACACATTCTGCAGAAGTCAAGGAACGGAGGTCGAGCGCATGCTCGAAGTCAGCAACCTATGCAAGCACTATGGCGGCATCAAAGCCGTCGATGGCGCAAGCTTCACTGTCGAGAAGGGATCGATCACCGCATTGATCGGCCCGAACGGCGCGGGAAAAACCACGGCATTCAACTGCATCAGCCGCACCGTGACGCCGACATCCGGTGAGATCCGGCTGGATGGCGAACGCATCGATCAGCTCCGGCCGCACAAGGTGACCGCCCGCGGCTTGAGCCGAACGTTTCAGATCTCGCGCAATCTCGCCGACATGACCGTCATCGAAAACGTCATCGTGCAGTCGCGCGTCGAAGGCTGGTCCGGGTTGTTCCGGCCCGCCATGAGCGCCGAGGAGAAAGACAAGGCGATGTCGATCCTGGAGTTCCTGGGCATCACCCGCATCGCCTATGAGGACGGCCACAATCTCTCCTACGGCCAGAAGAAGCTGATGGACCTGGCGGCTTTGCTGATGTCGGATCCCAAGATCATCCTGCTCGACGAGCCGGCAGGCGGCGTCAATCCTTCGCTGCTCGAAGAGATCATCGGCCACATCCGCGCTCTCAACGAGAAGGGCCTGACCGTGCTCATCGTCGAGCATAACATGGACCTGATCATGCGGCTTTCGCACAAGGTCGTGGTGATGGCGCAGGGGCGCGTCATCTGTTCGGGTACTCCGGATGTCGTTCGCCGTGATCCGCAGGTGCTCGAAGCCTATCTCGGCGGCGTTCTGGAAGCGGAGGCGGCGTGATGAGCGAACTTCTGCAAGTCACCAACATCACCGCCGGCTACGGTGACGGACCGGCGATCCTCGATGGCGCGCATCTGACAGTCGCGCCCGGCAAGGTTCATTGCATCATCGGTCCGAACGGCGCCGGCAAATCGACGCTGATGAAAGCCATTTGCGGCATGCTGTCGATCCGCAAGGGCGACGTGGTCTTTAGGGGCAAGCGCCTGAACGGCATGCGCCCGGACCAGATCCTGCGCGAAGGCATCTGTTTCGTTCCTCAGGAGCGCGCGCTCTTCCCGAAGATGACCGTTCGCGAAAACCTGCGCATGGGCGGCTTCATCCTCAATGACCAGAAGGAGCTCGAGCGTCGGATCGACGGCATTCTCGAACGCTTTCCGATCCTGCGCGAGCGCGCTGACCAGCACGCCGGCACCATGTCCGGCGGCCAGCAGCAGACGCTTGCCATGGCACGCACGCTGATCATCAAGCCTGCAATCGTCATGCTCGACGAGCCGTCGCTCGGTCTCGCACCGAAGGTCATCCAGGAGATGTTCGACATCATGAAGATGATGTCGGCTGAAGGCGTCACGGTTCTGCTCGTCGAACAGAACGCATTGATGGGCCTGAAGAACTCCGATTGGGGCGTGGTGCTCGATCTCGGCCGCACGCTGTTTGAGGGACCAGCTGAAACCATCCTCGCCGATCCGCGCATCCAGGAACTCTATCTCGGCGGCAAGAAGGCCGCCTGAAGGAGCTATGATGGCAGAAGTACTACAAATCCTGATCCTGGGCCTGGCGCTCGGCGGCGTTATCGCGCTCATGGGCTCCGGCCTGTCGCTGGTGTTCGGCGTCATGCGCATCGTCAATCTCGCGCACCCCTCGCTGATCATTGCCGGTGCCTACATCACCTACTGGGCCTTCAAGCTTCTCGGTGTCGATCCGATCGTCATGCTGCCCGTCGCCTCCGTCATCATGGCGGCGATCGGTGTGCTGCTCTACCGGCTGATGCTGGAGAAGGAGACCAAGAGCGCCAAATACTCCGAGATGACCGTGCTCTTGACCTTTTCGCTCGCGATGATCGTCGAAGGCGCGCTCGGTGGCCTGTTCAGCAACACGCAACGTATCGTCTCGCCGGACTATGCGACGGATGCCTTTTTCATCGGCGATGTCTTCATTCCCAAGGGGCAGCTCTACGCTGGCATCGTCTCCCTGGTGATCATCGGCGGCCTGACCCTGTTTCTCAAGTACTCGCGCCTCGGCTATGCCATCCGCGCGACGACGCAGAACCGCGAGGCGGCCGAACTCCTCGGCGTCAACGTCAACTTCATCAGCGTGCTTGCTTTTGCGATCGGCATCGGTCTTGCGGGTGCAGCCGGCTCGCTCGTCAGCTTCGTGTTCAGCTTCTTTCCGGCCAAGCACGGGGAGTGGATCGCGATGCTGATGTCGGTCGTCGTGCTCGGTGGCATGGGCAGCATTCTCGGCACGGTCGTGGCTGCGTTGTTCCTGTCGGTCGTTGCCGCCTTCGTCGGTGCCTGGGTCGGCGCCACCTGGTCGACGCTCACCTTCTTCGTCGCCCTTTTCCTCATACTGCTCGTCCGGCCGCAAGGGCTGTTCGGCGAAAAACCGGAGATGGCATGATGACCGTCACGCTTCAGCAATCCACCACCAGCGCCGTATTGGACGCGCGTCGTGCCCACAACGAAAAGCTTGCCCGCAAGGCCGACCAGACCCGGGCCACCTGGTTCCCGCTCGCCTTGATGGCGGTCCTCGTTGCACTGCCGCTGCTGCAGTTTACGGGCAACTACAACTACGTGCTGCATATGGTGCTGTTTACCGCGAGCTACGTGGCGATGGCGTCGGGCTGGAACATTCTCGGCGGTTTTGCTGGCTACATCTCGCTCGGCCATGCAGTGTTCTTCGCGATCGGTGGTTATTTCTCCGGCATGATCCTTGCTCGTCTCGGCATCTCGACGATCATCACCGCGCCGCTCGCCGGCCTTGTTGCCGCCGCCGTCGGCTATGTGATCGGCATGATCACGCTG
Source organism: Ensifer sp. MJa1 (assembly GCF_037026475.1). Lineage (NCBI taxonomy): Bacteria > Pseudomonadati > Pseudomonadota > Alphaproteobacteria > Hyphomicrobiales > Rhizobiaceae > Ensifer > Ensifer sp. MJa1. The sequence continues at coordinate 106,645 of NZ_JAKUMO010000022.1, forward strand.
AAGGTCCGTGGGCCGAGCTTCATCATCTCGTCGATCGCGCTGTTGATGATCGCCCGCATCCTGTTCGACAACTGGGAATTCGTCGGCGGCGCCAATGGTGTCACGCTGCCGGTCACCAGCCTGCCGGTGCTCTGGGCCAAGGTTCCCTACTACTACGCGATGTTGGCGATCGCCGCCTTCAGCGTCTGGGCCAGCTACCGCATCAAGCATTCGAAGTTCGGCCTTGGCCTCAGGGCGATTTCCAAGGACGAGATCAAGGCGGAAAGTGCCGGCATCGATACGCGCTTCTACAAGGTCATGGCCTTCACGCTCTCGGCCTTCTTCGTCGGCATGGCTGGCGCTGTCTGGGGCGAGTACCTCACCTATCTGCGTCCCAACATTTTCCTGATCATGCCGATCGCCGTCAACCTGGTGCTGATGTCGATCCTCGGGGGCAAGGGCACGGTCGCGGGGCCCGTGATCGGTGCCGTGCTGATCGTGATCCTCAACGAACTCTTCGTCGCCACCATGGGCGCCTCGGAGCTCAACATCCTTGGCACCGGGCTGGTGATGGCGGTCGGGCTGATCTTCTTCCCGCTCGGCCTGGTGGGAACGCTTGCACGACGCGGCAGGCTGCCGCGCGTTCTGAACTGGGACTGATCTCCAGTCTCCAATGATCCAACCGAAGCATGACTGGCCTGCATATCCGGCAGGAGGAGGAAGGCATGTCTGAATACGTCCTTTACAACGCCCCGCAATCGACCTGCAGCCAAAGGGTTCGCTACACGCTCCATACCAAGGGGCTCCCCTTTGAAGAGCATAAGCTCGATCTCTTCCGGGGCGACCAATTGAAGCCGGAGTATCTGGCGGTCAATCCCAACGGGCTGGTGCCGGCACTCGTCCACGACGGTGCATCCGTGCTCGATTCCTCGGTCATTATGGAATATCTCGAGGATATCCGTCCGGATGTGGCGCCGCTTCGTCCGTCCGATCCGCTGAAGGTCGCCGCGATGCGCGCAATGATGCGCTACATCGACGAGGTGCCGACCCCGGCCGTGCGGGTCCCGTCCTACAATCTCGCCTTCCTGCCGCACTATCAGGCCATGACCGAGGAGGAGTTCCTGGCGGTCTGCGAAAGCAAGCCGCTTCGCCGCGAGTTCCTCTTGAAGATGGGTCGAACCGGTTTCCCCAAGACGGAGATGGACGAAGCGCTCGGCCGCCTGCAACGCGGTGTCGACCGGTTCGCGCGCTGGCTTGAGGAAAGCGGTGGCCCCTTCGTCCTTGGACACGCGCTGTCGCTCGCCGACATCGCCATCATGCCCGTCATCGTGCGGATGGACGATATCAATCTCGGCCACATGTGGGCCTCGGCATCCGCTGTCGGCCGGTGGCTCGACCTCATCCGCAACACCGACGCATTCCAGCAGACCTATTACCACGGCTCGCTGCTGACGGAAAAATACCCACACCTGCAAACCCTGAAGACAACAGCGGCCTGAGGCGAGCTTGCGAGAGCCAGGAGACATGACATGCAACACGTAACTGTCGCACCGAAGCTGATATCCACCCTCGAAGACGTAACGCCTGCCGTCGTCACCGCGATGGCGGCGACACCCGATCTCCGTTTGCGGACACTGATGGAGGCCGCGACACGACACCTGCACGCCTTCGTCATCGAAACGCGTCCGACCGAGGCGGAATTCGAAAAGGCGCTGCAATGGATTGCGGCCCTCGGCCACCACACCAACGAGACCAACAACGAGGTCGTGCTTGCCGCCGACGTTCTCGGCGCCTCGACCCTGATCGACCTCATCAACAATGATGGCATGCAGGGAGAAACGATGTCGGCGCTGCTCGGCCCGTTCTACCGCGGAAAGGCACCCAAATGTGATCACGGCGATTGCATCGCCCGGTCCGACACGCCCGGGCCGAAACTGTTCTTCAGAGGCAAGGTGACGGGTGTCGATGGCGCGCCCGTTGCCGGTGCCAAGCTCGATGTCTGGCAGGCTTCGCCCGTTGGCCTTTACGAGAATCAGGACCCCGATCAGGAAGACTTCAACCTGCGTGGGGTCTTCCACACGGACACCGATGGCGCGTTCCACTTCGTTTCCGTGAAACCCGCCGGCTATCCCGTCCCGACGGATGGCCCGGTCGGCGAACTGCTCGCCGCCCAGCGGCGCCGCCCGATGCGCCCGGCCCATATCCACTTCATCGTCTCTGCTCCCGGACACAAGACCCTGATCACACAGATCTTTTCCGATACGCCAGAGGCGCTCGCCGACGATGTCGTGTTCGGCGCAAAGCAGCAGATCGTCGGCGATTTCGTCGAGCACCGCGAGCCTCATCCGGATCATCCCGACGTCCTGCTCCCTTTCTACACCTGCGAGTACCAGTTCCGCCTGACCGAAGGTGAGCCGTGCTTTCCAGTCCCGCCAATCTCAGGAACCAAGTCATGACTGTGATGAACGAGCATCTCCCTCTTGCCGGCAAGGTCGCCGTCGTCACCGGCGGGTCCGGAGGCATCGGCCGCGAGGCCTGCCGTCTCCTGGCCGAAGCCGGGGCGCGGGTTGCGATCGGTTATCGCTCATCCGCCGAGCTGGCGCGGCTGCTGAAAGAGAGCCTTGCGGGAGAGGGACACATGACCGGCGCGGTTGCGATCGAAGACAGCGGTAGCATTGCGGCCTTCCGTGATCGTGTGCTTGCCGAGATGGGGGGCGCCGACATTCTGGTCAACAGTGCCGGTATCACCAAGGCGATCCCGCACGGTGATCTCGAGGCGCTGACCGACGAACTGATCGACGAGATCTTCATCAACAACTGGCGCGGCGTCTTTGCGACCATTCGCGCTTTCGCTCCGGCGTTGAGGGAACGGGGCGAGGGGCTTGTCGTCAACGTTTCCTCGATCGCCGGATTTACCGGCGTCGGCTCCAACGTCGCCTATTGCGGCGCCAAGGCCGGGCTGGACATCATGACGAAATCGCTCGCAAGGGCGATGGCGCCTGCCGTGCGCGTTCTCTCGGTATCGCCGGGTGCCGTCGACACGCAGTTCGTGCCCGGCCGCGGCAAGGAATTCAATGACAAGGTCGCAGCGACAACGCCGCTCAGGCGCATCACCTCGCCGGTCGACGTGGCCGAGGCGATCCTTGCCTGCGCGACACATCTGAAATTTTCGACCGGCGACCGGATCGTCGTCGACGGCGGGAGGCATTTGTGATGCAGCAGAACGTCATCATCACCTGCGCAGTCACCGGAAATCTGACAACACGCGAGAACCACCCAGGCCTCCCGGTCACGCCGGAAGAAATCGCCAATGCCTGCCTGGAAGCAGCCGAAGCTGGCGCAGCAGTCGCCCATATCCATGTGCGTGATCCGGAGACCGGCAAGCCGTCGATGGAGCTCAAATACTACCAGGAAGTGGTCGAGCGCATCCGGGCGAAGAACAACGCCTTGATCCTCAACGTCACCACCGGTCCAGGCGGGCGCTACCATCCAAGCGATGACAACCCGGCAATCGCCGGACCAAGAACCACGCTGATGCGGCCGGAACGGCGGGTCGAACACATCGTCGCGTTGAAGCCCGACATTGCCACGCTCGACCTCAATACCATGACCTTCGGCTCGGAGGTGGTGATCAACACGCCCGACAGCGTCAAAGTCATGGCGGAAATCATCCATGGCTCAGGCTCGAAGCCCGAGCTCGAAGTCTTCGATACCGGTCACATTCAGCTGGCACAGGATCTTCTCAAGGCCGGCGTGCTGAAGTCGCCAGCGCTGTTCACCATCGTCACTGGCGTCAAATACGGCTTTCCATCGACGACGGACGTGATGGCAACGGCTGCACGCATGCTGCCAAGCGATGCCGTCTGGACTGGCTTCGGTGTCGGCCGCATGTCGTTTCCGATGGCCATGCAGGCCTATCTGCTTGGCGGCCACGTGAGGGTCGGCCTCGAAGACAATTCCTACATCGCCAAGGGCGTGCTCGCCAAAGGCAATGGCGAACTGGTCGAACGTGTGCGCGACCTCATCGAGAAGCTCGGCGGCAAGATCGCCGAGCCGTCTCGTGCGCGCGAAATGCTCGGGCTGCGAGCTTGATTTTTCAATTAATCCAGGGAGATGAGACATGAACATTCAGGTCGATACCAAAGTGGGCAAGGCGCTGCGCGTCAGCGAGAAGTCGCCTGACCTCGACAACCTGAAGATCGGTTTGGCCGATGTTGCCATTCCGCGGCCCGGTCCCGGCCAGGTGCTCGTCGAGATCGTTGCCGCCGGGGTCAACCCCAGCGACGTCAAGGCGTCACTCGGCCACATGCCGCACGCCATCTGGCCGCGCACGCCGGGGCGCGATTTCGGCGGCATCGTGCGCGAGGGACCGACCTCGATGATCGGCATGGAGATCTGGGGCGGCGGCGGCGAACTCGGCATCACCCAGGATGGCAGCCACGCCAAATGGATGGTGCTGGATCAGAAGGCCGTGCGCGCCAAGCCCTCCAATTTCACCATGGAGGAAGCCGGTTCGATCGGGGTTCCGTTCATCACGGCCTATGAAGGGCTGCGCGAGGCTGGCGGGGTGCAGCCGACCGACGTCGTGCTTGTCTGTGGCGGCAACGGCAAGGTCGGCCAGGCGGCAATTCAACTCGCCACGCTTGCGGGGGCGCGTGTCTTTGCAGTCGAGTACAGCGAGCAGTCGCTGCTTGCCCACACCAATGCCCCTGTCGAGATGCTCAACAGCGCCAAGGACGACGTTGCCGCGATCGTCAGGGAAAAGACTGGCGGCCACGGCGCCGACATCGTCTTCAATACGGTCGGCAGCCCCTATTTCGAGATTGCCAACATGGCCATGGCGAAGCAGGCACGCCAAATCTTCATCTCCACCTTCGATCGCGCCGTGCCGTTCGACATCTTCAACTTCTTCCGTGGCCGCCACAAATATATCGGCATCGACACGCTGGCGCTTTCGTCGGTCGAGGGCGCGCGCATCTTCGACAAGCTCAAGCCCAAGTTCGAAGAAGGCAAGCTGAAGCCGTTCCCGATCAATCCGGCGACCTGCTACGGCCTCGCCGATGCCGCCAAGGCCTATGCATCGGTCCTGCGCGGTACGTCGGATCGCGTGCTGCTGAAGCCCTAAGGGAGGAGCGAATGCAGGTTACGCGCTACGATGCTGCGAAAGCCTACGAGGCGCCGGAGCACTATGACATGCGATGCCTGCGGCTGCAGGGCAAGGAGGCGACAAATACCGATCGGATCTGGATCGGCCTGTCGCACCTCCTGCCCGGCGGCAGGACGTCGCTCAAGGCTGCCGAGGTCGAAAAGATTTACATTGTCGTGGCCGGCGAGGTGACGATCGAAACGCCTCATGAAAACGTGACGCTCGGACCGCTCGACAGTTGCCGCTTGGCGCCGGGGGAGGCACGCGCGCTGATCAACCGGACGAACGCGCCGGCGTCGATCCTGCTTGCGATGCCGACGTGACCGGGGGGCAAGGGATGGCGGGCTTACCGCTTGTTCTTGCACTGGGAGAGCGCACTCCCAGCTGCCCGCTGACAGGTGATACTGTCTTGCGCCGGGTTCTGCCGCGTTTCAGCTCGATACGGTGCTGCGGCACATGCAGCAGCGCACAGTGCTGTGGCGACCTTCGCGCGCTTCATAGGGGGCCGCTCCGGTTGGGGCGAGATGACACCTTGGGGCAATCTCGTTGTATTGCAGCAGGAAGGGCAAACGCTTAAAAAATCTGAGATCTTGAGCCCTCCCTGCGTTCGCGCCCAGTCCACCTGGCTGGATTGCTGCGGTACGGCTGTCAAGGCGGTGGAAAGGATACCTCGCGCCGACGCCGTGAACCCGGTGTGTCGATGGGATCAGACGGCGATCTGTTCGCTCGGATCGACAATCGACATCGAACATATAGCGGGTTGGAAGCCTTGAAATCCGCTCTGCCTGCGCCGATATCTTCTTCACTTCTTTTTCATCCGGCTTGAATGCGAAAGGAGGACATCATGCTCAACCCGGAGTTGGTTTGGATGACGCCCGTCACCGTTCACATGAAGGACGGGGCGTGCCAGGTCTTCGCTTCTGTCAACGACGCGCTCGATTTCCTGGAAGGCGATTGGGCCATCTATCGCGGCAGACAATACAATCGGGCGGTTCAGACGTGCCGCCGTGCTCTAAACCGAGTAACGCCAGTCGCCATCGCGCGCGAAGCGTTTATTGACGCGTGTCGAGACGCGGGCATGTCGACAGGCGCGGATAGGCCGCCCGGGGCAAAGACAGGTACCGGCGGTCAACGCTCGCTTGCCTAGAAGGGTTGGCCGGGGCACTTCTTGGTGCCCCGGGCTTTCGAGCATTCGCTCCCGCGCACCGGGGCAATTCGTCATCACCCTTAAGCGTTGTGATGGAGCCGCCACACGCTTTGTCCGGGCATTTGGGTTGATCATGTCAGGTCCATGTTCGCTTTTACGGCGCCTGGGCTACCGTGCGGGCGGAAGGTGCGGGGCGTAGTTCTTGTCATTCATGCCTGGATGCGCCATCACGGAGACAATCGGGTTCTTGACGGTTCGTTTCCGCAAAACAATGTCGTTGTGACGCCGCACTCGAAGGGCGCGACCTTAGCTGGCTGCCGCGCGACCACCTGGGCCGCGCGTGAAGAGAGGACGGTTTCATCCAGGGGGCTAGCGCAAGGTCTCCCTTGTTTCCTGGATATCGCCCCATGCGAGCCGTCGTCCGGCATCACCGGTCTTCGCGTTGCTGGTTGGTGCCCTGCGCTATCGATGGCCTCCACGGGAGGAAAGCGGATTCGGAGGCAGGCTCGTTTTGCCGCGATCCGATAGCACGCAGAAAATCTCCTACTTCGTCGGCGGATTGGCACCAGATGTCCCATTTTCGTCGCAGACTTTCCTCCAAAGTGTATTTTGCCACTGCTCGCCAACGCGAAGATCGTCGATCTGTCGAGGCAGTCGATCACAATCGTCTACGTCGTGGTTGCCGCAGCCCACGCAGATAATTGGATCGTGTCCATGGGAGTGGTGTAGCTGACGGCTGATTGCCGTGCTTTCCGACAAGGGCCGGAGGGATATCAGCGG
>NZ_JAKUMO010000023.1:0-112540 GCF_037026475.1 Ensifer sp. MJa1
ATGGCGGCGAGAAGTTCACCCATATCCCCTGCCTGAACGACAGCGCCGAAGGCATGGCCGTGCTCGAGCACGTCGTGCGCCGGGAACTTGCCGGCTGGCTCTGATTCCGCTTGCACCCGCTTGAAAACGGGTCGGCAATCACCACCTCTGGATGAGAGAGAAGCGCTGGCGTCAACTCACGTCTGCGCCATTCTAACATTTTGAATCTATGCGCAATCCGCTGAAACCGATTCCGAAGGGAACCGGAATGCGCTAGAGTGCAGCCTCAGGTCGCGATTGCAATTTAAGGGGGAATGTCTTGGGCGGGATGGATTTCGTTGTCATCGGCTTCGTGGTTCTCGTCATCCTAGTCCTCTTTATGGGGATCAAAACAGTGCCACAGGGCTACCGCTACACGATCGAGCGCTTCGGTCGTTACACCAAAACGCTGGAGCCCGGCCTGAACCTGATCGTTCCGTTCATCGACCGCATCGGCGCCAAGATGAACGTGATGGAGCAGGTGCTCGACGTTCCGACCCAGGAAGTCATCACCAAGGACAATGCCAGCGTGTCTGCCGACGCGGTTGCCTTCTATCAGGTGCTGAACGCGGCGCAGGCCGCCTACCAGGTCGCGCATCTGGAAAACGCCATCCTCAACCTGACGATGACCAACATCCGCTCGGTCATGGGTTCGATGGACCTCGACGAGCTGCTGTCCAACCGCGATACGATCAACGATCGGCTGCTGCATGTCGTCGACGAAGCCGCAAGTCCCTGGGGCATCAAGATCACCCGCATCGAGATCAAGGATATCGCACCGCCGAAGGATCTCGTCGACGCCATGGCAAGGCAGATGAAGGCAGAGCGCGAAAAGCGCGCCCAGGTGCTCGAAGCCGAAGGCGCCCGAAACGCCCAGATCCTGCGCGCCGAGGGCGCCAAGCAATCGGCGATCCTCCAGGCCGAGGGCCAGCGTGAAGCAGCCTTCCGCGACGCCGAGGCCCGCGAGCGTCTGGCAGAGGCTGAAGCCAAGGCGACCAGGATGGTCTCCGACGCCATCGCGGCCGGCGACGTGCAGGCGATCAACTACTTCGTGGCACAGAAATACACCGAGGCACTCGCTTCGATCGGCACCGCCAACAACCAGAAGATCGTGCTGATGCCGATGGAGGCTTCCGCGCTGATCGGCTCGCTCGGCGGCATCGGCGCAATCGCCAAGGAAGTGTTCGGCGATGGCCAGACGGCTCCGGCAGCCCGGCCGCGCCAATCGACGCCGCGCACCACCCCTGCCTTTCCGGCTGATCCGTCGCAAGGAAAGTAAGGGATGATCGAACGCGCCATTCAAGAACTCGGGCCCTGGAGCTGGTGGGTTCTCGGTTTCTTGCTTCTCGCCGCCGAACTTGTCGCGCCCGGCGTGTTCCTGATCTGGATCGGCATCGCCGCACTGGTCGTCGGTATCCTGTCACTGCTGCTCTGGGATGTCGGCCTCTGGACCTGGCAGGTCCAGTTCGTCCTGTTCGCGCTGCTTTCGGTGGCGGCCGTCCTGCTTGGCCGCCGTTTTGTCCTGTCCTCGTCCGAAACCACCGACGAGCCGCTATTGAACCAGCGCGCCGAAAGTCTCGTCGGCCGCACGGCGGTGCTGGACAAGCCGATCGCCGAGGGACGCGGCCGCATCCGCCTCGACGACACGTTCTGGATCATCGAGGGGCCCGACCTGCCCGCCGGAACCCGCGTACGCGTCGTTTCCGCCCACGGCCGCAGCCTGACCGTCGAAAGCGCCTGAACGGCGGCTCCGTCGCCAACAAGCGGCTGATGCCACGACGTTTTTTCCGGTTGGAAACGATTGCTTAACCACGTCGCTTTACGATTGCGAAAGGATTGCAATCAGGCTCGTGGACAGACGGCATATGGTGCCAGGCTCATCACGCTCGACCAGAGGAGACGCGCGGCGTTCGACGTCGCTGGCGTTGCTGTTGGCCGGGACCGCACTGTTTGCCCCCGCGTCGTTGAGCGCCCAGACGGCGACGACCCCAGCCACGAACCCTTCCACGACATATGGCACCGGCGCCGCGCCGGGAGCCACGGCTGCCACGACGGCCACGCCGCAGGCAATCGCGGATCCACAGACCACCGGGGCCGTCAGCGGCGACGACTTGCCGCCCGCCCAGAACGAGGACTACGTCCGCCTCAATCAGCGCGAGCCGACGATCGATGGCCTGCGGTTGCGGACCTATAATCCCGAATACGACCGCGTACCGGGCGTCCGCATCGGCACTTTCACTTTGCGCCCAAGTATTAGCGAGTCGATCAACCACGAATGGCGCGACGACAGCGGCGTCAAGACGAACCGTGGCTATATCGAAACCGGGATCCGCGGCACCTTGACCTCGGACTGGTCGCGGCACCAGCTGACGGTGACCGGTGAAGGCGTCCTTCAAAACAACATTTCCGGTGAGGGTGAGGAAGAGCCGCGTGCCAATGTCGACGCGGAACTGCGCCTCGATCTCTGGGAAGAGACGATCGCACGCCTGCGTGCCGGCTACAGCTTCTATCGCGAAGACGCCGACGATCCGAACGCGATCTCGAACGCCAAGACCCAATCGGCGGTCAACACTTACCGCCTTGGCGCAGCCATCGAGCGCGACTTCGGCCTGATCCGCGGCTCGGTCGGTATCGACTTCGACCGGAAAACCTATGGCGATGTCGAACTGGAGAACGGCACCAACCTTTCGGTCAAATATCGCAACCGCAACACCGGCATGCTCACGGCCCGCGTCGGCTACGAGCTTTCGCCGGCATTGATCCCGTTCCTGGAAGCCTCCGTCGGCAAGTCGCTCTACGATTTGCGCGAGGATCCGCTCGGCTTCGAGCGCTCCTACCAGACCTATGGCGGTCGCGGCGGTGTCGAGGTCGACCTCGGCGAGAAATTCTATGGCGAACTCGGCCTCGGCTACGAGACCTACAACTTCGAGGACGACCGGCTCGGCGAGCTCAGCGGTCTGTCGGTCGACGGCAGCCTGAACTGGTCACCACAGCGCGGGACCGATGTGCTCTTTGCGGTTTCGACCGACCTGAACCCGTCGACGACGCCGGGCGTAGCCGGCTCGATCGACTACAACTTCACCAACATCATTACCCACCAGATGCGATCGGATCTGGTGGCGCGGCTGACCAACAGCCTGACGCTGCGCAACTATCCATCGGACGCCACCTCCTCGGACGAGACCACCTGGCGCACCGGCGCCGGCCTGACCTACGACCTCAACCGTTATCTCGCGCTGACCGGCGACGTCAGCTACGAGCTTACGACCCGCGATCAAGGCGATGACAGCGACATTACCCGCGTCGGCGTCGGCCTGACGCTGCGGCGCTAGCGCAACGCCAGGAAAAGCGTGAAGCGGTTTTCCTGGCGGAGTTGCCTCGTTTCAAAGAGGCCTGCCATCGCGAACGAAATAGGCCGCGCCCAAGGGACGCGGCCTTTCGTATCCTAGGGATTCTGCCGATTACTTCAGGCTGCCGAGCAGGTTCTTCAGCGGACCCTCGACGCTCGGACGGATGTCGCCGCGCTCGAGCGCAAAGGCGACGTTTGCCAGGATGAAGCCGTCCTTGGCGCCACAGTCATAGGTATCACCACGGAAGTGATAGGCAGCGAACTGCTGGCTGTCGGAGAGCTTGAGCATGCCGTCGGTCAACTGGATCTCGTTGCCCGCGCCGCGCTCCTGCTTTTCGAGAATCGGGAAAATCTCGGGTTGGAGGATGTAGCGGCCGTTGATGAAGAAGTTGGACGGTGCCGTGCCCGGTGCAGGCTTTTCGACCATCTTGGTGATCTTGAAACCGTCGCCCACCTTGTCGCCGACGCCGACGATACCGTATTTGTGGGCCTGGTCCGGGGCGCATTCCTCGACGGCGATGACATTGCCGCCGCTCTGTTCATAGAGCTCGACCATGCCCTTCAGGCAGCCCTTCTCCCCCTTCATGATCATGTCAGGCAAGAGCAGCGCAAACGGTTCGTTGCCGACGAGATCACGGGCGCACCAGACCGCATGGCCAAGGCCAAGCGGCGCCTGCTGGCGGGTGAAGCTGGTCGTGCCGGCCTTCGGCAGAATGCCGTCGAGAAGTGCGATCTCGGCCTTCTTGTTGCGCTCGCGCAGCGTCTGGTCGAGTTCCACCTGGATGTCGAAGTAATCCTCGATCACCGCCTTGCTGCGGCCGGTAACGAAGATCAGATGCTCGATCCCGGCCTCCAGGGCCTCGTCGACGACATATTGAATGACCGGCTTGTCCACCACCGTGAGCATTTCCTTCGGCACGGCCTTAGTGGCCGGCAGGAAACGTGTGCCCAGTCCAGCGACCGGGAACACGGCTTTGCGGACTTTACGCTTGTCGGTCATCGATACCTCCTTGATAGGATTTCACTCATAAGTCTTACCGAATGGCCCGAACGTCATTCCGCCCGGAACCATACAGCGGTCCGTAATGGAGCCGCAATCTCTATGCCGTCAGCTGAACACAGCATGAACCGACGGAACAAATGCATAGGCGAACTCCACGACCAAGGCTTGACATTTTCTTCATCGGAAGACGCCACCACAATTTCATGGTAAAGGGTTTGTTGACCACGTTTCTGTAGATTCGTTGCAATCCGGCAATGCAACAATCGCGGCCGGATCCGAAACAGGAGCCGCCGACGACTGCCCCACCGTCGACGCTGGCCCCAGACTGCCACCATGCGGCGTGATTCGGGCCATGACGGCCGAAGCCCCGCAGAGAAACGGAACCGACAGCTGATGATCAGAAACCACAGGACGTTTTTCCGTCATATCGCAGCCGCCCTCGTCCTCTCCGCCGCAGTGCTCGGTACTTCGCCTGCGCGCGCCGATGCCGGGTTCCAGAACTGGATCAACGAATTCTACGCAACCGCCGCCAAGGCCGGCATCAGCAAGGCGACCTACCGCCAGGCCTTTGCCGGCGTGAAGTCACCCGACCAGTCGGTGATCGAGAAGGCGAACTACCAGCCGGAGTTCAAGCACAAGATCTGGGAATACATCGATTCCCGCGTGAACCCCTATACCAAGCGCATCGGCCAGGAGATGGCCGCCAAACACGCCCGCACGCTCAATGCGCTCGAAAAGCGCTATGGTGTCGACAAGACGATCCTGCTGGCAATCTGGTCGATGGAATCCAATTACGGGGCCGTTCTGGAGAAGGACGACCGGCTGCACTACGTGCCGCGGGCGCTGGCCACCCTTGCCTATGCCGATCCGAAGCGGGCAAATTTCGCCAGGAAGCAGCTGATCGCGGCGCTGAAAATCCTTCAGAGCGGCGACATCACACCGCGCGAGCTGACGGGTTCCTGGGCCGGCGCCATGGGTCACACCCAGTTCATCCCGACGAGCTACCTGCTCTATGCGGTCGATGCTGACGGCAATGGCCACCGCGACATCTGGAACTCCGTCCCGGACGCCCTGGCGACCGCCGCCAACCTCCTGAAGAAGAATGGCTGGCAAGCGGGCGAAACCTGGGGCTACGAGGTCGCGCCGCCGGCAAATGCGGCGAAATACTCCGGCCAGACGAAGACGCTTGCCGAATGGGCCTCCCTCGGCTTCCTGAGACCGAACGGCAAGGGCTTCCGCAACGGCGGCACGCGCGCAGAACTGAAGCTGCCGAGCGGCGGCGAGGGCCCCGGCTTCCTGATGACCAAGAACTTCTTCGTCATCAAGCGCTACAACGCCTCCGACAGCTATGCGCTTGGCGTCGGCCTTCTCGCCGATCAGATCGCCGGCTATCAGGGCATGCAGCAGCGCTGGCCGCGTCCGGACGGATCGCTCGACATCAGCGAAAAGTTCGAACTGCAGAACCGCCTGAAGGAGCTTGGCTACTACAACGGCGAAGTCGATGGCAATTTCGGCTCCGGCTCAAAGGCTGCGATTCAGGCGTTCCAGTCACAGAACGGCCTGACCCCGGATGGACAGCCGACCCAGATGCTGCTGCGGGCCCTTCGCAACTGAGTCCGGATCGAAACGGTTTCGCGATCACAGCATCCGTGAGATAAAGTACTTCAAAGCGCGCTGCACTCCGTGCGGCGCGCTCAAACGTGACAGCGGCCGATGGCCGCCCGAACACGGGCTAGAAGCAGATGACGAGCAAGCGCCGCACGCAACAGCGCCGAACGGCCCTCGAGATTGCAACGATCTGCATCGCTGCCATGGCGATGCTTGTCGTTGGCCTCTACGCCGGTTTTGCCGAAGCGCAACAGCGCGTCCAGCGACGCACTCTGTTCCAGGTGCTTTTCGGTGGATTGGCGCGCGAGCGGCCGGTCTACGAGGACCGATCCTACTTTCCTGAACAACCGCGCCCGAAACGCCAGCGCCAGCAGCAGCAGCGGCAGAAGGGCCAGGGCGGGCAGCAGAAGACGAAGCCGAAACTGGCCGACACCCCTGCCCCCGTGCCGCAGGTGGTGGAGAAGGCACCCGATGCCAAGAAGGTTCTGGTCGTCGGCGACTTCATGGCCGGCAGCGTTGGCGACGGTCTGAAGACGGCTTTCGAAATGACCCCCGGCATCACCGTCGAAACACGAGCGAACGGCTCGTCCGGTCTGGTGCGCGAGGACTACTTCAACTGGCCGGGCACGCTTCCCGGCTATGTCGCCGAAGTGAAGCCGTCGGTGATCATCGTCAGCCTTGGCGCCAATGATCGCCAGATGATGCAGATCGGCGACGTCAAGGAGAAGTTCCGCACCGACCTGTGGACCGAAGAATATCGCAAGCGCGTCAATGCTCTGGCGGCTCTTGCCCGCAAGGAAAAGCTGCCGGTGCTGTGGGTCGGCATGCCGCCGTTCCAGTCCGCGGCCATGACCGCCGACATGGTGACCTTCAACGGCATCTACCGCGAGGAGATCGAGAAGGTCGGCGGCCAGTTCGTCGACATCTGGGACGGCTTCGTCGACGAGGGCGGCAAGTTCGTGCTGACCGGTTCCGACATCAACGGCCAGCAGGTGCGCCTGCGCGGCGCCGACGGCATCAACCTGACCAAGGCCGGCAAGCGCAAGCTCGCCTTCTATGTCGAGAAGGACATCCGCCGGCTGCTCGGCGACGCCGCGGCAACGGACAAGGACATCCCCGGCGCAGACGGGCTCAAGGATCTGGTAGTGACCGCACCGCTTGCCAATGAAGACATCGTCAAGACCCAGCCGATCGGCCTGACCGATCCGGAACTCGACGGCGCCGGATCGCTTCTCGGCAATGCCGCCCCGGCCAAGGGCACCGGCAAGAGCCCGCGCGACCTGCTGGTGGACAAGGGGGACATCGCCACGGCACCGGCTGGCCGCGTCGATGATTTCCGCCTGGCTAAGCCGAGCACGGTGATCAGCAACCCCGTCATCCGCAACTGACGACCGACGCCGCTCGATAAGGCCGGTTCCCGCTGCAATAAAAAAAGCCCCACATCGCTGCGGGGCTTTTTCGTGCTTGGGAGTAAGAGGTCTCAGCGCGGCAGGGTCGTCGACCCCATCAGCGCCTCGTCGATGGCGCGAGCGGCCTGACGGCCTTCGCGGATCGCCCAGACGACCAGCGACTGGCCGCGACGCACGTCGCCGGCGGTCCAGAGCTTGTCCACCGAAGTCTTGTAATCGCGGTCGTTGGCAACGACGTTGGTCGAACCGCGGCGGTCGGTGTTGAGCGTCAGCTTGCCACCGAGATCCTTGAGCACGCTGTTGGTGAACGGGCCACTGAAGCCGATGGCGATGAAGGCGAGATCCGCCTTGATGATGAACTCGGTGCCGGCGATCGGCTTGCGGCGATCGTCCACCTGGCAGCACTTCACACCGGTCAGGTGGCCGTCCTCATCGCCGATGAACTCGAGCGTCGCCACCTGGAACTCGCGGATCGCGCCTTCCGCCTGGCTGGAGGAGGTGCGCATCTTCGTTGCCCAGAACGGCCAGACGGCGAGCTTGTCTTCCTTTTCCGGCGGCTGTGGCCGGATGTCGAGTTGGGTCACCTTGACGGCGCCCTGGCGGAAAGCAGTGCCGACGCAGTCGGACGCCGTGTCGCCGCCACCGACGACGACCACGTGCTTGCCGCCGGCCAGGATCGGCTCCGACGGCCAGCCGGTGCTGTCGATGTTCTCGCGACCGACGCGGCGGTTCTGCTGCACCAGATAGGGCATGGCATCATGGACGCCGGCGAAATCGACACCGGGAATGCCGGCGTCGCGCGGCGTTTCCGAGCCGCCGCAATAAAGCACGGCGTCATAGTCGTCGAGCAAGCGCTGCATCGGCAGGTCGACACCGACATTGATGCCGCAATGGAAGGTGACGCCTTCGCCCTTCATCTGCTCGACCCGGCGATCGATGAAGTTCTTCTCCATCTTGAAATCAGGAATGCCGTAGCGCAGCAGCCCGCCGGGCTTGGATTCGCGCTCATAGACGTGAACCTCGTGGCCGGCGCGGGCAAGCTGCTGGGCGCCCGCCATGCCGGCAGGACCCGAGCCGATGATCGCCACCTTCTTGCCGGTCTTGGTGACGGCCGGCTGCGGCACGATGTAGCCCATTTCATAGGCCTTGTCGGCGATCGCCTGCTCGACGGTCTTGATCGCGACCGGCGTGTCTTCGAGGTTCAGCGTGCACGCTTCCTCGCAGGGCGCCGGGCAGACGCGGCCGGTAAATTCCGGGAAGTTGTTTGTCGAATGCAGGTTGCGGATCGCCTCGTCCCAGTTGCCGTTGTAGACGAGGTCGTTCCAGTCGGGGATCTGGTTGTGCACCGGGCAGCCGGTCGGGCCATGGCAATAGGGGATGCCACAGTCCATGCAGCGAGCGGCCTGCTTCTGCACTTCCGGTTCGGACATCGGAATGGTGAATTCGCGAAAATGGCGGATGCGGTCGGATGCCGGCTGGTACTTTGCCACTTGCCGGTCGATCTCGAGAAATCCAGTTACCTTACCCATCGTATCATCCTGAAAGCTTTGCGTCTGAACAGGCGCTTTTGACAAGCGCGCGTGAGGGGCCCCCGAACCGATCTGTGATGAACCGGGAGCCTTGGTCACCGGGGCCTCCTATTCGGCCGCCTCTGCCATTTTCATGCGTTCCATGTCCTCGAGCGCACGGCGGTATTCGACCGGCATGACCTTGCGGAATTTCGGCCGGCAATCCGCCCAATGATCGAGGATCTCCTTCGCCCGGGGCGAACCCGTGTGGTGAAGGTGGTTGGATATCAACTGGTAGAGCCGTTCCTCGTCGTGGCGCGTCATGTCGCCGGAGACGTCGACCATGCCCTTGTGCATGATGTCGCCGCCGTGATGATGCAGCTTCTCCAGCATGTCGTCCTCTTCGGGAACCGGCTGCAGCTCGACCATTGCCATGTTGCAGCGGCGGGCGAAATCGCCTTCCTCGTCAAGCACGTAGGCAACGCCGCCGGACATGCCGGCCGCGAAGTTGCGGCCCGTGCCGCCAAGCACGACGACGACACCGCCGGTCATGTATTCGCAGCCGTGGTCACCCACACCCTCGACGACGGCGACCGCACCGGAGTTGCGCACGGCGAAACGCTCGCCGGCGACACCGTTGAAGTAGCACTCGCCCGAGATCGCACCGTAGAGCACGGTGTTGCCGACGATGATCGATTCCTGCGGGACGATCTTCGCGTTTTCCGGCGGGCGGACGATGATGCGGCCACCCGAAAGCCCCTTGCCGACATAGTCGTTGCCGTCGCCCACGAGGTCAAAGGTGATGCCGCGTGCCAGGAACGCACCGAAGGACTGGCCTGCCGTGCCCTTGAGGGTCACGTGGATGGTATCGTCCTTCAGGCCCTTGTGGCCCCATCGCTTGGCAAGCGCACCGGCAAGCATCGTGCCGGCCGAGCGGTCGACGTTCTTGATCTCGGCTTCGATCTTGACCGGCGCCTTGGTCTCAAGCGCGACCTTGGCTTCCGCGATCAGCTTGCGATCGAGAACATCGTCGATCGGATGCTGCTGGCGCGTCGTCCAGTAGGTCTCTTCCTTGGCGGCGTCCACCTTGTGGAAGATCTTCGAGAAGTCGAGGCCATTGGCCTTCCAGTGAGCGAGCGCGCTGTCCTTTTCGAGCAGTTCGGACGCGCCGATGATCTCGTCGAGCTTCTTGACGCCAAGCGAAGCCAGGATCTCGCGCACTTCCTCGGCGACGAAGAAGAAGTAGTTGATGACGTGCTCGGCGGTGCCCTTGAAACGCTTGCGCAGAACCGGGTCCTGGGTGGCGACACCGACAGGACAGGTATTGAGATGGCACTTGCGCATCATGATGCAGCCGGCAGCGATCAACGGTGCGGTGGCAAAGCCGAACTCGTCGGCACCGAGCAGCGCACCGATGATGACGTCACGGCCGGTCTTCAGGCCACCGTCGACCTGAAGGGCGACGCGCGAGCGCAGGCCGTTCAGCACCAGCGTCTGCTGGGTTTCGGCAAGGCCGATTTCCCACGGGCTGCCGGCGTGCTTCAGCGAGGTCAGCGGCGAGGCGCCGGTACCGCCGTCGAAGCCGGCAACGGTGATGTGGTCGGCGCGCGCCTTGGCAACGCCGGCGGCAACCGTGCCGACGCCGACTTCCGAGACGAGCTTGACCGAGACGTCCGCTTCCGGGTTGACGTTCTTCAGATCGTAGATCAGCTGCGCCAGGTCTTCGATCGAGTAGATGTCGTGGTGCGGCGGCGGCGAGATGAGGCCGACACCCGGGGTCGAGTGCCGGGTCTTGGCAACCGTCGCATCGACCTTGTGGCCGGGCAACTGGCCGCCTTCGCCGGGCTTGGCGCCTTGCGCCACCTTGATCTGCAGCATGTCGGCATTGACCAGGTACTCGGTGGTCACGCCGAAACGTCCCGACGCGATCTGCTTGATCGCCGAACGCTCGGGGTTCATGGAGCCATCCGGCAGCGGCAGGTAGCGGTCACTTTCCTCGCCGCCCTCGCCGGTGTTCGACTTGCCGCCGATCCGGTTCATGGCGATCGCCAGCGTCGTATGCGCCTCGCGGCTGATCGAGCCGAAGGACATGGCGCCGGTCGAGAAACGCTTGACGATATCGGCAGCCGGCTCGACCTCGTCGACCGAGATCGACTTGCGACCGAGGGCTTCCGCACTCTTCACCGTGAACAGGCCACGGATCGTGTTCATGCGCAGCGCCGAGTTGTTCACCATCTCGGCGAATTCGCGGTAGCGGTCCTGAGCGTTACCGCGCACGGCATGCTGCAGCGAGGCGATCGCGTCCGGGGTCCAGGCGTGGCTTTCGCCGCGCATGCGGTAGGCATATTCGCCGCCGATATCGAGCGTGTTGGCAAGCACCGGATCGGCACCGAAGGCCGCCTTGTGGCGGGCGACCGTCTCGGCGGCGATCTCGTCCAGGCCGATGCCTTCGATCGTCGTCGCCGTGCCGAAGAAGAACTGGTCGACGAGCTTCGACGACAGGCCGACCGCGTCAAAGATCTGCGCGCCGCAATAGGACTGGTAGGTCGAGATGCCCATCTTGGACATGACCTTGAGGATGCCCTTACCGACAGCCTTGATATAGCGGTAGACCACTTCGCTGCCGTCGACTTCCTTGGGGAAGTCGCCGCGCTTGTGCATGTCGGTCAGCGTATCGAAGGCGAGATAGGGGTTGATCGCCTCCGCGCCATAACCGGCAAGCAGGCAGAAGTGGTGTACTTCGCGCGGTTCGCCGGATTCAAGCACGATACCGACCGAGGTGCGCAGGCCCTTGCGGATCAGGTGGTGGTGCACGGCAGCGGTTGCGAGCAGCGCCGGGATCGCCACGCGGTCCGGCCCGACCTGACGATCGGAAAGCACGATGATGTTGTAGCCGCCCTTTACCGCCGCTTCCGCACGCTCGCAGAGACGGTCGAGCATATCCGGCATGCCTTCGGCACCGCGCGAAATGTCATAGGTGAAGTCGAGCGTCTTGGTATCGAAGCGGTCTTCGGTGTGACCGATCGAGCGGATCTTTTCGAGATCGCCATTGGTCAGGATCGGTTGGCGCACCTCGAGCCGCTTGGCATGCGCCATGCCTTCGTGGTCGAGAATGTTCGGGCGCGGGCCGATGAAGGAGACGAGGCTCATCACCAGCTCTTCGCGGATCGGGTCGATCGGCGGGTTGGTGACCTGCGCGAAGTTCTGCTTGAAGTAGGTATAGAGCAGCTTGCGCTTGTCCGACATCGCCGAGATCGGCGTGTCGGTGCCCATCGAGCCGATTGCTTCCTGACCGGTCGTCGCCATCGGCGACATCAGAATCTTGGTGTCCTCGAGCGTGTAGCCGAAGGCCTGCTGGCGGTCAATCAAGGAGACGTCGCGGCGGAGAGCCCGCGGCTCGACCGGCTTCAGGTCTTCGAGGATCAGCTGCGTGTCTTCAAGCCACTTGCTGTAGGGGTGCTTCGTGGCAAGCGAGGACTTCACCTCCTCATCGGAGATGATGCGGCCCTGCTCCATGTCGATGAGCAGCATCTTGCCCGGCTGCAGGCGCCACTTCTTGACGATCTTGTCCTCGTCGACCGGCAGCACGCCGGCTTCCGACGCGAGGATGACGCGATTGTCCGAGGTGACGATGTAGCGGGCCGGACGCAGGCCGTTGCGGTCGAGCGTCGCACCAATCTGGCGACCGTCGGTAAAGGCAACGGCAGCCGGTCCATCCCACGGCTCCATCAGGGCGGCATGGTATTCGTAGAAGGCCTTGCGTTCGGGCGACATCAGCTGGTTGCCGGCCCAGGCTTCCGGGATCAGCATCATGACGGCGTGCGACAGCGAGTAACCGCCCTGCACGAGGAACTCGAGCGCGTTGTCGAAGCAGGCGGTGTCCGACTGGCCCTCGTAGGAGATCGGCCAGAGCTTGGAAATATCGTCGCCGAAGAGCGGCGAAGACACCGACGCCTGGCGCGCCGCCATCCAGTTGACGTTGCCGCGCAGCGTGTTGATTTCGCCGTTATGCGCCACCATGCGGTAGGGGTGTGCGAGCTTCCACGACGGGAAGGTGTTGGTCGAGAAGCGCTGGTGAACGAGCGCCACCGCACTTTCGAACCGCGGGTCGGACAGGTCCTTATAGTAGGCGCCGACCTGGTAGGCGAGGAACATGCCCTTGTAGACGATGGTCGAGGACGACAGCGACACGGGGTAGAAGTTGCTCTCTTCGCCCTTGTATTCGTCGTAGATGCGGTTGGAGATCACCTTGCGGAGCGTGAAGAGACGGCGCTCGAATTCGGGGTTGGAGGCGGCATCGCGGCCGGCGCCAATGAAGACCTGAATGTGGCGCGGCTCGGTTGCGGCGATTTCCGGCGCCTTCGACAGCGACGAATTGTCGACCGGCACATCGCGGTAGCCGATGAGCACCTGGCCCTCTTCGGAAACAACGTCCTTGATCACCTGCTTGAAGTGTTCGACGAGCGCATCATCCTGCGGCATGAAGATGTGACCGACGGCGTACTCGCCGGCCTTCGGCAGGGTGATGCCCTGCTTGGCCATTTCCTCGCGGAAGAAGCGGTCGGGAATCTGCACGAGAATGCCCGCACCGTCGCCCATCAGCGGGTCGGCTCCGACGGCACCGCGGTGCGTCAGGTTTTCGAGCATGAAGAGACCGTCGCGCACGATCTGGTGCGACTTCTCGCCCTTCATATGGGCGACGAAACCGACGCCACAGGCATCGTGTTCGTTGCGTGGATCATAGAGACCCTGTTTTCGTGGCAGGCCAGTCGGGAATGCGGGCGTTTTTTCAGCCGTCGCAACGCTGTGTGCGAGGTTGAGCCCAGATTGCTGTGATGGCGAATGATCCGTCATCGTTTTCCCTCCTGTTGAACCCGGCGACCGCCGGGCATGGTACCGCCCGCGCATGGCTCTTCGTTGCGCGCAAAGGCACGCCGAAAAGCCGGGGCACTCATCGTCTCATGATCCTGATCAGGTCGCAAATAAGCACGGCATCATCAGGCATTGATGTCTGCGACCATCCTGACGGCAGGCGTTAACAACCGGATGAAATCCGGCAAATCCCCCTGCTTCACACGCCGGATGCCAATTTTTTAGGCACTCGCGGCGATTGTTCCGGTCCCTAGACCGAAATAGGACAGCAAACCTGTCCTATTTCATGTGCTCTATGCCAGAAACCACCCCCCTCTGCAAGAGGCATATCAGCAAATAATAGAGAAGATTTTGCCGAACATTGCCGGAAATTTCCGCCTTTTAAAATTTAATTACGGCGATCCGGCGTTTTCTTCCTTTTGGTTTCAAACTGGCCTCCGGCTGGCCTCCCGGCCGCTCACCGTGATTGATCCGGTCGAGAACTCGGCTAAGGTCGACTGAAGCCGTCAAAAACACGGTAAAACAGAGTGAGAAGTGATGATTTTTTCGTCTGACAACTGGGCCGGCGCCCATCCCGCGATTGCCGAAAGCCTCATGGCGCATGCCGGAGGCTACGCTTCCGCCTATGGCACCAGTGAGCTTGACCGGAAGGTGGAAAAGAAGTTCGCCGAGATTTTCGAGCGGGACGTCGCGGTGTTCTTCGTCGGCACGGGAACGGCGGCCAATTCGCTGGCGCTTGCGAGCGCTCACCGCGCCGGTGGCGTCGCTTTCTGCCACCGCGAAGCACATGTGATCGCCGACGAATGCGGTGCGCCGGAGTTCTTCTCGCATGGTTCCCGGTTGAAGCCCGTCGACGGTGCCCGCGGCAAGATGGAAGCGGCACGGCTGGAAGCCGAGATCCGGCGTTTTCCCCTCGATAACGTCCATGGCGGCCAGCCGGCGGCAGTCTCTCTGACACAGGCGACCGAAAGCGGCACCGTCTATTCGCTCGCCGAGATCGAGGCGATCGCGGCCGTCGCCAAGGCGCACAAGCTACCGGTGCACATGGACGGCGCGCGCTTTGCCAATGCGCTTGTCGGCCTCGACGCAACTCCCGCCGAAATGACCTGGAAGCGCGGCGTCGATCTCGTCTCCTTCGGTGGCACGAAGAACGGCTGCTGGTGCGCCGAGGCGCTGGTGCTCTTCGACCTCTCGAAGGCGCATGAGATGCATTTCCTGCGCAAGCGTTCGGCGCAGCTCTTCTCCAAGTCGCGCTTCGTTTCGGCGCAGTTCGACGCCTATTTCGCCGGCGATCTCTGGCTGAACCTGGCGCGCCATGCCAACGCCATGGCCACGCGCCTGGCCGAAGGCATCGCCGCCTCCAAGACGAGCCGGCTCGCCTGGCAGGCCGACGCCAACGAGATTTTCGCGATCCTGAAGAAGGACGTGGCCGCGAAACTTCGGCAACAGGGCGCGGTGTTCTATGACTGGCCGGTGCCGCACGACCTCGACGGAAGCATTGCCCCGGACGAAAATCTCCACCGCCTCGTCACCAGTTTTGCGACGAAGACGGACGACGTCGACCGTTTCGCCTCGGCCTGCTGAGGCAAGGAAGGAAGGGCAAGCAGCTTTCGGTCCGGAACTGCAGGCTTGAATTGGGTCGTTCCGCCCCCTCGCGGAATGATCCGTGCGCTCACGCCTGCCCTTGTAACGTCCTCACATTGGAGAGGATCTCGACCGAAAGCGCCGCACTCAGCTTTCGGTCCACGCCCTTGCTCGGAACCAGCACGAACTCCACGTCCTCGAGCGGAGGCAGGGCGCCAACAGGTATCTCCTTCAGCCCCTGCGGCACCATGCTGCGGGGCTGCACCAGCACGCCCATGCCGGCGCGGGCTGCCGCCGTCAGACCGCTGAGGCTGCCGCAGGTGCAGACTATCCGCCACGGCAGGCGGTGCCGGTCGAGCACTTCAAGCGCGACACTGCGGGTAATGCTCGGCGGCGGAAAGGCGATCAGCGGCAGCACCTTGTCGCGCCTGATCCTCTCGGGCTCGCGCGCCAGCCACACCAGCGGCTCGCGGTAGACAAGTTCGCCCCTCACATCACCGAGCCTACGTTTGGCAAGCACGAGATCGAGATCGCCATTGTCCTGCATCTGATAGAGCACGCCACTGAGCGCCACGGTCAGTTCGAGATCGACCGACGGATGGGCGCGAACGAAGTCTTCGAGCACCGCCGGCAACCGGCTCATGACGAAATCCTCGGACACCCCGAGCCGCAGGCGGCCACGCAGGCTGCTCTCGGCAAAAAGCGCCCGCACTTCGCCGTCGATCGCCAGCATCGAGCGGGCATGAGCAAGCAGCGCCTGCCCATCGGCGGTGAGCGACACGCGGTGGGTGTCGCGGGCAACGAGTGTACGACCGAGGGAGGCCTCAAGCCTTTGAATGTGCTGGCTGACGGTCGATTGCCCGAGCGACAGTTTTTCCGCCGCAAGCGTGAAGCCGCCCATCTGTTCCAGGGCGACGAAGCTGCGCAACTGCACGAGGTCCAGCATGGTAATCTCAAATCATGATAACTGTTATTCCTTGCATCCTGTATCATAATGAGAGATCCCGGCAAGACGTTTTCTGCCGAGCAAGTGACCCGAGATGCGCCGCTACCTTCCCGATACGTTTACGATCCTGCTTCTTGCGACCGTTGTCCTCGCATCGGTCCTGCCGATCCACGGAGAGGCGACCGCTTGGTTCGGACTGGCGACCAAGGTAGCCGTCGGCATGGTCTTCTTCCTGCACGGCGCACGATTGTCGCGCGATGTCGTGATCGCCGGCATCCTGCACTGGCGGCTGCATCTGACGATCCTCGCCGCGACCTTCGTGCTCTTCCCGCTGCTTGGCCTTGCGATCGGCTTCGTGCCGGATTCGGTGCTGCCGCAGTCGCTCTACACCGGCATCCTGTTCCTCTGCGTACTGCCCTCGACCGTGCAGTCGTCGATCGCGTTTACGTCGATGGCCGGCGGCAACGTGCCGGCCGCGATCTGCTCGGCGTCGGCCTCCAATATCTTCGGCATGTTCCTGACGCCGCTTTTGGTCGGGCTCCTGTTTTCCGCCGGCGGCCATGGCGGCGTGACACTCGATGCGCTGGAGCAGATCCTGCTGCAGCTTCTGGCACCCTTCGTCATCGGGCAATTGCTGCAGCCCCTAATCGGCGGCTGGATCCGGGCACGCAAGGGGCTGTTGGCACCGGTCGACCGTGGCTCGATCCTGATGGTCGTCTATCTCGCCTTTAGCCAGGCGCTGACGTCCGGACTGTGGCAGACCTACTCGCTGACCGATCTCGGCGTCCTTGTCGCCATCGAGATCGTGATGCTGGCGCTCGTGCTTGCGGTCACCATGTTCGGCAGCCGCCTGCTCGGTTTCGACAAGGCAGACGAGATCGCCATCACTTTCTGCGGCTCGAAGAAGAGTCTCGCAAGCGGCGTCCCGATGGCAAGCGCCATCTTCGCCGGCCAGAACATCGGCGCGATCGTGCTGCCTGTCATGCTCTTCCACCAGATCCAGCTGATGGCCTGTGCCGTGATTGCCCAGCGCTATGCCGCCAAGAAGGCAGCAGCCGCCTCGGCCGTGCCCGTACCGGCCCAATCCTGATCCAACAGCCCGTAGACCCGACAAGCAAAAAGCGGCGCCCTCTTGGGGACGCCGCTCTTCGTGGGAGGTCTGTTTCGCGCCCTACCCGGGCATGATGCTTAGAGGGTCTGGGCCTCGATCTGCTTGGGCTGCGAAGCGACGGACGAAATCTCGATCCGGCGGGGCTTGGCGGCTTCGGGGATCTCGCGGGTCAGGTCGATGTGCAGCAAGCCGTTCTTCAGCGATGCGGACTTGATCTCGACATGATCGGCAAGCTGGAAGCGGCGCTCGAAGGCGCGCTTGGCAATGCCGCGATGGAGAAACTGGCTTTCTTCGCCCTTTTCTTCGGCCTTTTCACCCTTGATCGTCAGCGTGTGTTCACGCGCCTCGATCGAAAGCTCGCTTTCGTCAAAGCCGGCAACGGCCATGGTGATGCGGTAGGCGTTTTCGCCGGTGCGCTCGATGTTGTAGGGCGGATAGGTCTGGGCCTCACCCGGCTGGCCAAGGCTGTCGAGCATGGTGAACAGGCGATCGAAGCCGACGGTGGAGCGGTAAAGCGGAGAGAAATCGAAGTGACGCATGGTGTCCTCCTTGGAGCAACGTTTGCGATGTCTGGTCGGCCACCCCATTCTGGCAGTGGCAGGACCGGTGAACGGACCCGTCATCGGCGCCCGTGACCCTGATTTGGGGAGGCGTTTTCGCAAGTTCAAGACGCGACCTGCGACGATTTTTTTCCGGTGAACCTGACATGAACACCGGCTTCGGCTGCCGTTCAGCGTCACAAGATTAAAACAGAAAGCCTGGGAGGAAACTTCCAGGCTGAAGTGACATGTCCCTTCCCCTTCAGCGGCCGGAAACGGTGATCGTCCGGATTTCACCCACCGTTTCCGGCTTTTTTCTTTGACGGCAGGCAACCTGCCGCCTATCCCTGATGACATCGATCAACGCGCATCTTGAGCTCCGGCCCCGCATCCATGACCTCGATCCTCCACTCCACACCGGATAATCCGATCCCGGACAATCATGTGGCGGGATTTTTCGATGGCGTCGGCGGCCGCAAGATCCGCTACGCGATCTTCAAGACGAAGCAGCCGGTGGCGCGCGGAACGGTGGTTCTGCTGCAGGGCCGCAACGAGTCGATCGAGAAGTACTTCGAGACCATCGCCGAGTTGACCGCGGCCGGCCTCTGGGTCGCCACCTTCGACTGGCGCGGACAGGCTGGCTCCGAGCGGCTGTTGCCGCATGCTACGCGCGGCTATGTCGACCATTTTTCCGACTACGAACGCGACCTCAGCACCTTCCTCGAGCAGATCGTCCTGCCGGACACCCGCCTGCCGTTTTCGATCGTCGCCCATTCGATGGGCGCACTGGTGGCGCTCTCGCTTGCACCGATGCTCGCAAGCCGCATCGACCGGCTGGTGGTGCTCGCACCCTTCGTCGGCCTTGGCGGCCAGGCGCTCGGCGAGCGCAGCATTGCCACCGTTGCAGCCCTCATGCGCTGCGTCGGCCTCGGCGCCTTGCCGGCCCATCCCGACAAGGGCAACCGTCCCTTCGAAAACAACGTGTTGACGGCCGATCGCCGCCGCTACCAGCGCAACCTGGCGCTGACCGATACCCATCCGGAACTGAGGCTCGGCCCACCGACCGCGCGCTGGCTGAGCGAAGCCTTCCGCGCCATGCGCCGGATCATCCGCCGCGAGCACCTGACGCGCATAACCCTGCCGACAATCATTCTGGCGCCGACGGCTGACCGGTTGGTACCGCATCTCGCGGTCGAATGGCTGGCGCGCAACTTCCGCGCAGCGCAGATGATCCCGATCGACGGCGCACGCCATGAACTGCTGCACGAAGCCGATCGTTATCGCGCCCAGGCGATGGCCGCTATCCTCGCCTTCGTCATTCCCGAAGACGGCGACGGGCGCGAAAGCACGGCCGCGTGAGCAAGGCTTTTCCAGGCAAAGGACGCCTAACGTTCTGATTTTCCAGTGATCCTGGAATTGTCTAGCCGTTGAGGATTTCCAACGCCTGGGCATGCAGTTCGGCGCTGCCGGCAGCGATCACCTCGCCACCCATTTCGGCCGGCCCCCCCTGCCAGTTGGTGATGATGCCGCCGGCCTGCTCGATCAGCGGGATCAGGCCGCCGACGTCATAGGGCTTCAATCCACACTCGATCACCAGGTCGATTTGACCGGCAGCGAGAAGCGCGAAGGCGTAGCAGTCGCAGCCATAGCGGAAGAGCCGCACCTTGCTCTGAACTGCCTCGTACCTGCTCTTGAATTCACCGGTGTAGAGGTGCGGCGAGGTGGTGAACAGCACCGCATCCGAAAGCGAACCGCAGGCCCGCGTCGAAAGCACCTTTTCGCCGCCAGGACCGCTGTAGATCGTCTTCTGACCGTCAGCGAAGTAACGTTCGCCGGTGAAGGGCTGATCCATCAGTCCCATCACCGCCTCACCGTTGCGATAGAGACCGACCAAGGTGCCCCAGACCGGCAGACCGGAAATGAAGGCGCGGGTCCCGTCGATCGGATCGATGACCCAGACATGCTCGCGATCGAGACCGACATTGCCATGCTCCTCGCCAAGGATGCCGTGCTCGGGGAAGTGCGCATCGATCAGCGCCCGGATGGCGGCCTCGGCCGACTGATCGGCTTCCGTGACCGGATCAAAGCCGCCCTCGAGCTTGTTGACGACGCTGGTGCCGATGCGGAACCGCGGTAGGGTTTCTGCCTTGGCGGCATCGGCGAGGCGATCGAAGAAGGCACGGTCGGGCAGCATGGCTCTCTCTTTTAGGAACAAAGGCGGAAGGTCGATCTTGAATAGACGAATTTTATTGAAAGGCAAACGAGCTGAACGAAGCCTGATTCATCGACTGCGTGGCCATCCGGTGGTTTCAATCGGTTCAGGTCTGGCTTTCGATTGAAATTCTCTTGATGCACTGCAAAACCTTTCAGGTCCCGAACTTGACATTTGTGCAGTGCAATATTAAAGTTTCGCTACAGTCACCTGTGACTGTAAATACCCTCCTTGGGTGTTTCCTCCCTAGACTTAACCGCGCCGCTGGCGCGGTTCTTTTTAGACACCCCCAAGAGAGCTGAAGATTATTCCGCCGCAAGCGGCAGGTAGGCGCCGAAGTCTTCGACGTGGCGCGCCAGCGAGGCGATGAAAGTCGTGAGATCCGCGACCAGCGCACCGAAACCAGGTTTGCGCACAAGCGTCGTCTCATCGACATAGAGCGCCCGGTTGATTTCGATCTGCAGCGCATGCAGCCCACGCGTTGGCCGTCCGTAATGCTCAGTGATGAAGCCGCCGGCATAGGGCTTGTTGCGCGTGACGCTGTAGCCAAGCTCCTGCAACAGATCGACCGCAGTGCGCGACAGTTCCGCGGCCGCACTGGTGCCGTATCGATCGCCGACGATGAAATCCGGGCGCTGGACGCTTCCGGGCAGATGCACGTTGCCGGGCATCGAATGGCAATCGATCAGAACCGAAAGACCGAAATTGACGTGCGTGCGGGCAATCAGTTTGCGCAAGGTGGCGTGATAGGGCTTGTAGATCGTCTCGATCCGCGCAAGCGCATCTTCGACGGGCACGCGTCCGCGATAGATTTCCATGTTTTCGGCAACGAGCCGCGGGATCGTCCCGAGGCCCCCGGCGACACGCATCGAACCGATATTGGCATGCGGCGGCAACGCACCGTCGAACATGCGCGGATCGAGCTCGTAGGGTTCGCGGTTGACGTCGAGGAAGGCGCGCGGGAAATGCGCCAGAAGCATAGGCGCACCGAGAAAGGTGGCGTTCTGGAACAATTCATCGACGTAGTGATCTTCCGACCGGCGTATGGAATGCCCGTCAAGACGGGACTGGTCGAGAAAGCTCTTCGGATAGGAGCGGCCGCTATGCGGCGAGTTGAACACAAAAGGGATGCGCTGGATCGGAGGCTCCAAAACCTCGAACAGGTCCCTCTCGGCGATCTCCCCCATCTGAACCCTTTTTACCATATGCGGTTCTTACAATTGTCATCATGTTGCCAGTTGGTCCGCTCTGTGTCCATAGTGCCGCCAACAGCATTCTGGGGAGTTGACGCCCCCCATTCACCAGATATTTACCGCGTTGGGGTTTGGATAAAACGCCGCAATCCATACGCAATGAATAAAGAGAAGCAACGGCCGAATTCATGACTGTGAAAATCCTTCTTGCCGAAGACGACAACGACATGCGCCGGTTCCTGGTCAAGGCCCTGGAAAAGGCCGGCTACAAGGTCATGTCCTACGACAACGGCGCCAGCGCCTATGACCGGCTTCGTGAAGAGCCTTTCTCGCTTCTCCTGACCGACATCGTCATGCCCGAGATGGACGGTATCGAGCTTGCCCGCCGGGCAACCGAACTCGACCCGGACCTCAAGGTGATGTTCATCACCGGCTTTGCCGCCGTCGCGCTCAACCCGGATTCCAAGGCGCCGAAGGATGCCAAGGTGCTCTCCAAGCCCTTCCACCTGCGCGACCTCGTCGACGAGGTCAACAAGATGCTGGCCGCCTGAGGCCACCCGAGGTTTTCCACAGGCGCGACCGCCTGCGGCAAGCCGGCATGAAGCTTGAACTGCACGTCCGATCGACCGCCGTGATCCACAAGGATCTCCGGCGGTCTTTTCGTTTCAATGCCTTAGCCAAAATCCCGCGAATCCCGGCGATTGCGCCAACGCCGAAAAGCCCGGCCGCAGGGGAAAAAACGCGCCAGCAAAATTTCTGTCAAAAAACCTTCGAAAAGCCTATTGACGCGACAACGGCTTTTGTGGTCTATGCGCCCCATCGGATGGGCGTGTAGCTCAGCGGGAGAGCACTACGTTGACATCGTAGGGGTCACAAGTTCGATCCTTGTCACGCCCACCATTCGAATTCAAAAGGCCTTTCGAGAGATCGAGAGGCCTTTTTCGCATTACCCGACAAATGGCCAGCTCTTCCGGTCGGAAACGAGAATGCCGCGCGGTCTTCGAGTGTCTACGGGCACGCCGCGCCAGTGCGGGCCTCCCGATTGCGGCGATCTCGAATCGCCTGCGCTGATCCTGCGAGAATCATTGAAGAATCTTTGTTCCGTACCACCGGACCCTCTTTCTCACGCGACAATCATCCCGTTTTCCACCGGGGCGCCCGGCAAGAGCGGGCCGGTCGCTAGGACTTTGGTCCTACAGGCCCCGGCAAAGGTCCGGGGCGCATTGCCGAATCTGCGTCGCGACGTTCTAGATGCAGACAGCGCCCGGGAGCATAGCCCCGCCCACCAGGGCGCCATTGGTCCCGGAGCGACGCCCCGAAACCCCATACCGTCGCTCTGGGACCCCGCCTCCCTCCTCCTACTGTCGCGACAATCGCCGTTCCGTGCACGCGCTTGTCAAAGGGCGATTCCGGCCGCAATCACTCACGTCCCTGTCGCGGGTATTTGTGGCGCGCGTCGTGGAAGGCGCGCCTGCTCGCCCTATCTTTCCTGCGCAATCCCATCGCATCGCCGCGCCGAGCGCGATCGAGCAAAGGAAAATCACTGAGCGAAGACGGGCAGCATGCCTTGCGGGCGCCAAGCGACGCGCGCGCGATGCCCAGCCGACCAGATCTCAGCCAAAGCGAAAGGAACGGACCATGCCGGCAGTCAAGAACATCGTGCTTGTACACGGCGCCTGGGGCGATGCCTCTCACTGGCGCCACGTCATTCCTCCGCTGCACGCCAAAGGCTACAGGATCGCCGCTGTACAGAACCCGCTCACCTCGCTGGCCGACGACGTCGGCCGTACCCGCAAGCTGGCGGAATCGCTCGAGGGCCCGACCCTTCTCGTCGGCCATTCCTATGGCGGCGCCGTGATCAGCGGCGCAGGCCATGCCGCAAACGTCGTCGGCCTCGTCTATGTCGCAGCTTTCGCGCCGGATGAGGGCGACAGCCTCGGCAGCATCTTCGCGCGGCGCGAGCCGCCCTCCGGCGCTGCCAGCATCCGCCCGGACAAGCAAGGGTTCCTCTGGCTCGACCAGGCAACGTTCCGCCAAAGCTTCGGCCAGGATCTGAATGAGACCGAGGCCTTGGTCATGGCGGTGACGCAAAAGCCGATTGCCGGACGCTGCTTCGAGGACAAGGCCGGGCCGCCGGCCTGGAAAGCAAAGCCGAGTTGGTACCAGGTATCGAGCCACGACAACATGATCCCGCCTGAAACCGAGCAATGGATGGCCGAGCGCATCAAGGCGAAGAAGATCGTCACGCTCGACGCCAGTCATGCCTCGCTCGCCTCGCATGCGACCGAAATTGTCGCTCTCATCGACGAGGCGATTACTTCGCTCGGCTAGATCCCGATTCTATGTCGTGATAAAAAACCCCGTCGATCGCCGGATCGACGGGGTCTGTTTCAGGACCGTCGACGACGCCAGCAGCCATCGACACCCAAACCCGATGTCCTAGTGTACCATGGCAGACGCGGCGGACATCAACTCTTCGCGACGCGGCACGCCGAACAGGTTCTGGCCGCCATCCGGCACTTCCGTAAAGCTCCAGCGCACGACGCCATCACGATCGAGCAGGAACTCGCCGACGAGTTGCCCGGTCCCGGTCGCCATCATCCGCTCGTCAGCCTCGGTGATCTGGTAGTCTTCCACCTTATCGAGGTAGGCCATGGCTGCGATCGGATCCATCGGTCCGGGCAATTCGCCGGGCATGTTCACCTTCATCGCCATGATCGTCTTCTGGGCGACCTTGTACGGCCAGGCGTCCTCGTCCTCGGTGAATTCGAGGTTGGGAAGCCCGAAGGCTCGATGCGAGATCCGTTCGGGGTCGGCGGCGGCCAGCAAGTTCGGCAAAGGATGATAACGGAAATAGAGACGCGCCCGATCGATCGGCGTGTTGACGACCGTCAGGCTTTCGATGCCCTTCTCACGCAAGGCGCCGTCGAGTTGCGCCATGGCAGCGATTTGGCGTCTGCAGAAAGGACAATGCAGGCCGCGAAACAAGCCGACCAAGACCGGTTTGCGGCCACGAAAATCGTCAAGGGCGATCTGACCTTCCTGCGTGATTGCGTCGAGCACTACGTTCGGCGCCCGGTCACCCGGCTGCAACGGCCGTCCACTCAGCGTCTCAACCATGGTTTGTCTCCTCATCCCGGCCGGAACGCCCCTGGTACGCCTGGCAGGCGCTTTTTCTCCGGCAAACAGTGCGCAGCAACGCAATCGCGGGCGCCGCACCACGCGGCGATCGGGAACATCAGTCAAGAAACGGCAAAATCATCAACGCCTCAGGGTCGAGACCGTGTTGCGCACATATGTCTCGCGCCAAGGCGAAGTACCTTTCCGCTGCATCGAGATCGTCGGCGTCCAGGCAGAGCGTCGCCAATCCATCATAACACGGAAACAGGAGCTGCGCCTCTTGCGTTTCTCCACAAAGCTCAAGCGCTTCCTGATAAAGGCTGCGGGCGACATCTGGCCGGCCATGACATTGATGGATCTGGCCGAGCACCAGCAGCGATACCGGCAAATGGTCGCGCTGGTCGAGCTCCCGGTCGATCGCGATGGCGCGCTCGGCTGCCGGCATGCCATCCGGCGCACAGCGATCGGTAAAGGTACAATAAGCGACGGCAAGATTGGCAAGCAGACGCGCCTGGAAACCAAGATCGCCGATACGCTTTGCCATATCGAAACCGCAGCGGCAGACCTCAATCGCGCGTTTCGGATCGGTCACTGCGTAAAGCACCGCCAAATTGGTATAGCCACGGCAGGCGGCATTCAGCAGATTCGCGCCTTCCGCCACGGTGACGCTTCGCTCGACGATGCCGATTGCTTCGGCGCTGCGGCCGAGGCGGGCAAGTGTCACGCCCTTGGTGTTCAGCGCTTCGGCCGTGACCCGCACCGCCTCTCGCTCGGTGTCCGGGTCATCCGGCGTAAAAGCCTCAATGCGATCCAGGGCGCCATCCGCCGCCTTCAGGGCGCC
This sequence comes from Ensifer sp. MJa1, assembly GCF_037026475.1. Lineage (NCBI taxonomy): Bacteria > Pseudomonadati > Pseudomonadota > Alphaproteobacteria > Hyphomicrobiales > Rhizobiaceae > Ensifer > Ensifer sp. MJa1. Next base: position 25,314 of record NZ_JAKUMO010000023.1, read on the forward strand.
CGCATAGTCACCCATGCGGAAAGCAAGGTGGCCGCATTCCTGTGACAGATGCGCACCTTCGATCGGCGCACTAGCGCCTTCGAGCAGCGCGGCGGCCGCCGCAAAGGAAGCCAAAGCCTCATCACGCCGTCCGGCTTCCCAGAGATGATGTCCGAACTTTCGCTGGATCCGTGCCGAGGCAATCCGGTCGCTCGTGGCGCGGTAAACCTCCAGGAGCGCGCCGTAGTGCTGAACCGCCGCCTCGCGCTGGCCGGTCGGCCCGAGCAGATCGGCGACGCGCTCGCGTGCGGCAAGCCATTCGGGCCCCTCGTCGCCGGCAGCCACCAGCGCCGCCATGGCCTGTTTGTAGAGCCGGATGGCATCATCATTGGCATAGAGCGCGCGTGCCCGGTCTCCCGCCGCGATCAGGTAATGGGCGCCCTTGGCCTTGTGTTCGGAGAGACCGAAATGGTGGCCGAGCAACGCCATCTCCTCAAGCCGTTCGGTATCCTCGCCGAACCGGCGCTCCAGAACCGTGCCGATCAACGCATGTTCGTCCGTGCGCCGGCTCAGCAGAAGATTGTTGTAGACCACCTCCTGCAACAGCGTCTGGGTAAACCGATAGGTCTGGGCGCCCGGGTGCCCGACGCCGTCCCGAGTTTCTTCGATGATCTCCGTGTCGCAGAGCAGATCAAGAAGCGCATCCACCGGCGCCCGCCCCGAAACCGCTTGCAGCAGATCCGCATCGAAGCGCGGACCGATCATCGCAGCGTGGTACAACATCCGGCGGGCGTCGGCCGGCAGCCGATCGACGCGACTGAGCAGCATCGCCTCGATGGTCACCGGAATGTCGGCAGCCGCTTCGCCCTCCACCGCCCGCCAGACCGAGCCGACCTGCTGCATGGCAGATACTTCGATCAGGCCACGCACGATTTCCTCGATGAAAAGGGGATTGCCCCCGGCCCGTGCCAAGATGCGTTCTGCAAGCGCCGCAGGCAGCCCTTCCCCACCGAAGAACGCCGCAAGCAGCCGTCGCCGGTCGGCCTCAGAAAGCGGCGCCAGGCGTAGCGCGGTCAAGCTTGTATGGCCGGGCTTCAGGCGATCGGCATCGACGTCGGGCCTCTGGGTGGTCAAAAGCATCAACGGGCTGCCTTCGGTCCGGTCAAGGACGAAGGATATGGCCTCGAGTGAGGCAGCGTCGGCCCAGTGCAGATCCTCGATCACCAGCAGCAACGGCGTTCGTGACAGGCGCCGTTCAAAAATCGCCCTCACAGCCGCGAAAAGCTGCCGGCGCATTTGTTCCGGCTCCACATGGCGCAACAGCTCATTCTGGAAATCCAAGCCCAGAATCCGCAGGAACAGCGGCACGAGCTGTTCGAGCTTGTCTTGCGCAAAGCCGATCTCGGCCAATCCCGCCGCAAGCAGCTCTGTCGTCCGCTGCGGGGTGTCGCTCATCGAAATCCCATAGGCACCGCGCAACACCGCCGCGAGAACGCCATAGGACGGTTCTCCGAGCGATGAGCTGCCGGCACGGCGAACCACGACCTTCGAAAAGCGCGGATCTGCAGCCACCCGCTCGAGGAATTCCTTGACCAGCCGCGACTTTCCGAGCCCCGCCTCTCCCGTCAAACGCACCAGCTGCGCCGTCCCGCCGCAGGCGAGCTCGAGGCAATCAAGTAGGCGTTTCATCTCCGCCTCACGTCCGATCAGCGGCGCGCCAAGCCCCAGCGCCTCCAGACCACGGGCCGTTCGAGGGGCCTCCAGGGACTGCGTCAGCCTGTAGACCTCGACGCTTTCCGCCTTCCCGCGCAGCGTCGTTGCCCCAAGCGCCTCGTAGGCAAATGCGTGGCAGGTCAACCGATAGGTCACCGGCCCGACGAGGATCTCCCCAGGTCCCGCCAGCGATTGCAGCCGTTGTGCCGTGTTGACCGCGTCGCCGGTTACCGAATAGGCCTTGCCGTCGCCGGCGCCCAATTGTCCCGCCACCACGGTTCCGGTGTTGACCCCGATATGCAGGTTGAGCGGCTCACCGATCCGTCGCCGCCAGCGTTCGCCGACCCGCTTTGCCCGAACGGCCATGTCGAGCGCGGCACGAAGCGCTCTCTCCGAATCGTCTTCGTGCGCCACCGGCGCGCCGAAGAGAGCAAGCAACGCATCACCGATGAATTTGTCGACGAAACCACCGTAGGCCTCGACCGCTTCGGTCAGTTCTTCGAAGAGTTCGTTCTGGAAAGCTCGGAGGACCTCCGGATCCACCTGCTCGCCGAGCCCCGTAAAGCCGCAGAGGTCGGCAAAGAGGATGGTGGCTGTGCGACGGTCGGCGCCCGCATCCTCAGGCAATTGCGGGGCAAGGCTCTCTCTGCCAGGACTTCTGACCTGAGGCGTCTGTACCGCCGCAGGTCGAAAAACCGTCGGCTGCGTCGGCGTCGCGGTTCCAAGCCTGGTACCGCAGGTGGGACAAAACGAGAAGTGTGGCGGGCAGAGTACGCCGCAACTGGGGCACGGGCTATGCTGCTTGGCACCGCAATTCGGGCAAAACGCAAACCCGCCTTGGATCTCGCAACCGCACTCGTGGCAGTTCATCGAGGACGAACCTTCGAACGAGCCCGGTTGGCAGGGCAATGCTGAGCCAGCCGGGCATGAGGGCTTTGAAAGAATGAACCCGCGTTAAGGGCTTTGCAAGCAACGGCGAGAATCTCGATGGGAGACCGCAGATACCGCCTCTTCCAGTGTTTTCCGAAGGACAGGATCCCGATCGATCCGTTGAGGCTTACGGATGAATGCAGCGATGCTTCATCGGCACGGTCAGCCTCAAGCACCGTCAGGAATCGGCACCGTCAGGAATGGGCACGGCGCGCCTTCGGCGGGCGTGAAAATGTATCGAGGTCGATCGCCGCCCCGTCGGGCGCGCGGCACACCTCTTCCGGGTGCCGATCGCTGGCCTCGACGGCAAAATGAATGGCCGCGCTCTCGTTGGTAAAGAGGCCGCCGACGACGCCCTTGCGGTCGGAAACGACCCACCAGCCGTGCCGGTCGCGACCGACGACGAAACGCGCGCGTGCGAGAAAGCCGCGGCGGATTTGCTGCGTACTGCCCATGATGGAATGGTTCCTTGTTGATGATGGGAAAGAGTTAGCCGGCGATCCACGGAATGGCGGCCTGAATGCCATAGGCAAGGCCGAGCACGATGCCGAGCCGAATGCCGATGCCGAGGAAAGCGTCGCGAACCGCACTGTCGTTGCCGTGATCGCTTTCGGCGTGCTCGGCAATTTGGGCGCGCCGGCGCAGTTCGGCTTGGGCGGCCAGATGGGGAAGGCGTGACATGATCTGTCTCCTTTGGTGAATGGGAAAGTTGGCCGCCGCCCGTATGACTGGCAGGGAAAGGGTCCGTCCGATCTGCGATGACATCGACAGGTGTCCGTGGCGGCGGGTGATCGAATGAATGCTCAACCGGCCATCGCGATGCGAAGACTGCGGCCGATATGCGTCTCGCCCCTGATCTCGGTCAGCGGCTCGAGCGCTGTGCGGATCTCCGCTGCGGTCTCTGGCGCTACCGGCGTCAGCGGCAGCCGCAGCTCGGGGCTCAGCGCCCGAACGAGGTGCAGCGCATATTTGATCGGTCCCGGATTGGTTTCGCGCTCCAGCGCCACGTGCAGCGGCCGCAGGCGTTCGTGAATGGTGATCGCTGCCGACACGTTGCCCGTCGCGATCGCCTGATGCATTGCCACCACCAATCGCGGAACGACGTTGGAGGCCACCGATATCGTGCCGTGGCCGCCGCAGAGATTGAACGGCAGCGCCGTCTGGTCATGGCCCGAGAACTGGCGTAGCCGGCTTTTCACGGCCGTCGGCGAAGACAGGAACCGGCCGAGGTCACCAGTCGCATCCTTGATGCCGACGATCCCTGGAAGCTCCGCCAACCGTTCGACCGTGCGCGCGGCCAGATCCACGCCGCAACGTGACGGCACATTGTAGACGATGATCGGCAGATCGACGGCCTTTGTCACCGCCTCGAAGTGCCGGTAGAGGCCTTCCTGCGATGGCTTGCTGTAATAGGGCGCAACGACGAGCGCCGCGTCGGCGCCAAGCGCCTTGGCTTCGGCGGTCAGCTCGATCGTCGTCTCCGTGTTGTTGGTGCCGGTCCCGGCAATGACAGGGATCTTGTGCTCGGCGACTTCGACGCAACGCTCGATCACCATTGTCCGCTCTGCGCGCGACAGCGTCGGTGCTTCGCCGGTGGTGCCGCAGGCGACGATGCCGGAGATGCCGTGGCGGATCTGCCACTCGACCAGCGACATCAAGCCGACAGCATCGACCTTGCCGTCGCGAAACGGGGTGACGAGCGCTGTTATCGCCCCTTCGAGGCGCAGCGAATGCATGTTCATGGAAATTGTCCTTCAGGTGGGAAGATGGCCGGGGCCGACACCGGCAAGCTGGTGGCCGCGGCAGGAGCGCAGGAAGGCGCCAAGGATCGCTGCGGCGAGATCGGCGTGCCGCGCCTTGAAGGTGACGCGCCCGGCGCCCGGCGGCTGATAACGGAGCGCACAGGTCCAGAGCCCGAATTCGTGGCCGAGGGTGCGCAGGCAGAGTTTCGCCTCGGTCGTGGACGTCAGGTGAATGACCGCATCGAGCAGTGCGTCTGCCCCCATCAGCTCGCGGAACCGGCGCGATGGCCATTCGTCCGCAGTGAGACCGGGAAGCTCGCGGATGACGCGGACAGCTTCCCAGACGTGGTGCTCACGCAGGCGACGCACCGCGGTCAGCCGCAAGAGCAACGCCTCAAGGGCATCCAGGATCACTTCGTTGCCCTCAAGCCGTTCGACAGGATCTGGGCCGAGGGGACCGCTCATAACCGGGCGGGAAAAGTTGAAATCATGAAGAGACATGACACTCATCCGTATTCGATGTGCGAGAGGCTAGCTCTGCTCCGCGTCCGGATTCGATTCCGACTTCAACTGTTCGGCATAAGATTTCCGTAAAGCTCCCTCGTTTGTCGCTGTGCAAGGCGCTGCTGCACCGCTAGATTGGTGCTTGAGGGATCGAAACCCCGCGAAACACGGGCGCTGAGCGTCGAAATAATCTGACGCAAAAGATGACGCGCACGCAATTTTGCGCTAGGTAGCCCCTTCGGTGGCGATCCCGATCGCCATATCCGCGCAATACCCCCTGTCCGTGAAGGAACATGCCATGCCTGCCTATCGCTCACGTACCACCACCCACGGCCGCAACATGGCCGGTGCCCGCGGCCTCTGGCGCGCGACGGGCATGAAGGACAGCGATTTCGGCAAACCCATTATTGCGGTGGTGAACTCGTTCACCCAGTTCGTGCCGGGCCACGTTCACCTCAAGGACCTTGGCCAGCTCGTTGCCCGCGAAATCGAGGCGGCGGGCGGCGTTGCCAAGGAATTCAACACCATCGCCGTCGACGACGGCATCGCCATGGGTCACGACGGCATGCTCTATTCGCTGCCGTCGCGCGAGATCATCGCAGACTCGGTCGAGTACATGGTCAACGCCCACTGCGCTGATGCGATGGTCTGCATCTCCAACTGCGACAAGATCACGCCTGGCATGCTGATGGCGGCGCTCCGTCTCAACATCCCCGCGGTCTTCGTTTCCGGCGGCCCGATGGAAGCCGGCAAGGTCGTGCTGCACGGCAAGACCCATGCGCTCGACCTGGTCGACGCCATGGTCGCTGCTGCCGACGACAACGTCTCCGACGAGGACGTGAAAGTCATCGAGCGCTCCGCCTGCCCGACCTGCGGCTCCTGCTCCGGCATGTTCACGGCTAATTCGATGAACTGTCTGACCGAGGCGCTTGGCCTGTCGCTGCCGGGCAACGGCTCGACGCTCGCCACCCACGCCGACCGCAAGCGCCTGTTCGTCGAGGCCGGCCACCTGGTCGTCGATCTCGCTCGCCGCTACTATGAGCAGGAAGACGAAAACGTGCTGCCGCGCAAGGTCGCCTCGAAGAAGGCGTTCGAAAACGCCATGGCGCTCGATATTGCCATGGGCGGCTCGACCAACACCGTCCTGCACATTCTTGCCGCCGCCCACGAAGGCGAGGTCGATTTCACCATGGCCGACATCGACCGCCTGTCGCGCAAGGTTCCGTGCCTGTCGAAGGTGGCGCCGGCCAAGAGCGACGTGCACATGGAAGACGTGCACCGTGCCGGCGGCATCATGTCGATCCTCGGCGAACTCGACAAAGGCGGCCTCATCAACCGCGATTGCCCGACGGTCCACAGTGCCACGATCGGCGACGCGATCGATCGCTGGGACATCACCCGCACCTCGAGCGAGACCGTTCGCAACTTCTTCCGCGCAGCCCCGGGCGGCATCCCGACCCAGGTCGCCTTCAGCCAGGAGGCGCGTTGGGACGATCTTGATATGGACCGCGAAAAGGGCGTCATCCGCTCGGTCGAGCACCCCTTCTCCAAGGATGGCGGCCTTGCGGTTCTCAAGGGCAACATCGCCATCGACGGCTGCATCGTCAAAACTGCCGGCGTCGACGAGAGTATCCTGAAGTTCTCCGGCCCGGCCCGCGTGTTCGAAAGCCAGGACGCGTCGGTCAAGGCGATCCTCGGCAACGAGATCAAGGCCGGTGATGTCGTCGTCATCCGCTACGAAGGCCCGAAGGGCGGCCCGGGCATGCAGGAAATGCTCTATCCGACGAGCTACCTGAAGTCGAAGGGCCTCGGAAAAGCCTGCGCGCTCATCACCGACGGCCGCTTCTCCGGCGGCACCTCGGGCCTGTCGATCGGCCACGTTTCTCCGGAAGCGGCCAATGGCGGCACGATCGGCCTGGTCCGCGAAGGCGACACGATCGACATCGACATCCCGAACCGCACGATCAGCCTGCGCGTCGACGAAACCGAACTTGCCAAGCGTCGCGTCGAACAGGACGCCAAGGGCTGGAAGCCGGTCGAACAGCGCAAGCGCAAGGTGACGACCGCGCTCAAGGCTTATGCCGCCTTCGCGACGTCAGCCGACCGCGGCGCCGTGCGCGACCTTGGCGAACGCTAAGCCAGCGACATGCAAGGCAACGAAAGGCTCCCGTTTTCCGGGAGCCTTTTTGCTTTTGACGGATACGCAGCGATGAAGACACGCTTGCTTGCCGGGCCGCGTGTATCTGTTATTTTAGGCCACCCTAAGATTTAGGCAGGTGGGTCATGGCGAACGCATCTGAACTGCTCGGCACCTGGAAGATGCTCTCCTGGAAACGCAAGGTCGTCGCCACGGGCGAAACCAGCGACGCCATGGGCGCCGATCCTATCGGCTACCTGTCCTATTACCCCGATGGCCGCGTCAGCGCTGTCGTGGTGAAGCGCGATCGCCCTGCCTTGAAGGGCGCCGTGCCAACCAATGACGAAAAGGCGGCGCTCTTCGATTCGATGCTCGCCTATGCCGGATCCTACAGGCTTGAGGATGGCCGGGTCATCCACCAGCTGGATGCAAGCTGGAACCCGGCCTGGGGCATGTCCGATCTGATCCGCCCCTTCTTCGTGGAGGGCGACAGGTTGGTGATCCACGGCGCGCCCGCCATCGACCCCACGACCGGCGAAGAAGTCACCTACCATCTCGAATTTCGCAGAGTCTGACCGGCGCCTTTTAGCAGAACCTCAGAGATGGCGCGTCTCCACCGGCGCGTGGAACCAGTTGTTGTTGCGCCCGTCCATGTATCGCACCGGCGCTTCGGCGAGCACCGCCGGATCGAGATCGTCGAGGCAGGCGACGTTGACCGAATAATAGGCGCCGCCGATTTCTTCGATATAGCCATGACCGAAGGCGGCCACGCCACAGGTTTTGCAGAAGCGGTGATGCACGCTGTCACCGCCGAACTGGTAGTCGGCGATGTTGGCTTCGTCGCACTGCAGGCGAAAATCGTCGGGCTTGACGACTGCACCCCAATAGCGCCGTTTCCAGCAGATCGAGCAGTTGCACTTGCCCGTGCCGGCATCGAGGTCGACATCGGCTTCATAGCGGATGTTTCCGCAGTGGCAGCTTCCCTTGTAGGTCAATTTCATCGCCGTCCGTCCTTTCGCACCCGCCAACAATGACAATATATTGTCATTTTTGCTTCTTGCCATAACGACAATATGTTGTCAATATTCACAGACTTCGCGGCAACGGTTTCATGCCAGCCAGGAAGGCCGCTTGCGCAAGCACTCGCGAAACGACAGCATACTGTCATAACAGCCACGGTTCCTATCTCCCATGAACGACCCCGATCGCACCCCTGCCGGCGACGCCTTCGCCGAATTCGCAATCTCGGTGCTCCGCCTCGCCGGACCCTTGAACGTCGCCGGCGACATTCTTGCCAAGCCATCCGGTCAGACCAGCGCCCGCTGGCAGGTTCTGGCGGCGGCCCGCCACGGCCCGATGTCGGTTGCCGATGCGGCGCGTGCACTCGGCCTGGCACGCCAGGGGGTGCAGCGGATCGCCGATCTGCTCGCCGAAGAGGGCTTGATTGCCTATGAGGACAACCCCGCCCACCAGCGTGCCAAACTCATGGTCCTGACACCGGCGGGAACCGGCGTGCTCGGCGAGATCAAGGAAAGGCAGGCGGCCTGGGCAGATAGGCTCGGCGCCGACCTTGGAGAAGACCGGTTGCGCCAGGCTTCGGCGCTGATCGCTGAGGCGATCTCTGTACTCAAGGAACGCTCCCCGCTGCCGGAGCAGGCGTCGGAAGATCAAGGGCACGTGCGCCGCAATTCGCGCTAGCTCCGCCCGATCATCAAGAGATCGGCCCGCAACTGTTCGGGCCCGTCGACGCCGAGCGCCATATCGAGTGCGCCATGTGTTGAAGTCCAGATCGGCAGGGCGCGCTCAAGCAGCCGTTCCCCCTCTGGTGTCAGCCGCATGCGCCGCGACCTGCGGTCTTCGGCATCCGCAAAGGTCTCGACCAGGCCCCGTCGCTCCAAAGGCTTCAGCGCCGCCGTCAGCGTCGTGCGGTCCATGGCAAGCAACGCGGCGACCGAGCCCATGTTGGGCGGCGCGGGACGGTTCAGCGACATCAACAGGGAGAACTGCCCGTTGGTAATCTCAAGCGGCCGGAGCGCCTCATCGAAACGGCGGGCAATGGCGCGAGCGGCACGCTGCACGTGAAGGCAGAGGCAGGTATCCTTCACATGCAGGGTCGTCTCGAACGGAACGATCGGCAACTTTGACATATTCGATTAATGTTGATATCAACGTAATAAGTCAAGTGCGACGTTGGAAGGAGGAACGGGCATGAGACAGGATCCGGCAATCGTATCACCGGGAGAGTGGCTGGAGGCGCGCAAGGAGCTGCTCGCGCTTGAAAAGGAACACACCCACCTGCGTGACAAGGTCAACGCCGCCCGCCTGGCGCTGCCCTGGGTGAAGATGCAAGACACCTACATCTTCGATACACCCGCTGGGCGCAGGACGCTTGCCGATCTCTTCGACGGCCGCAGTCAGCTCGTCGTCTACCACTTCATGTTCGGTCCAACCTGGGAGGCTGGCTGCCCGGGCTGTTCCTTCCTCGTTGATCACTTTGGCGGCATGCTGCCGCACCTCAATCACCACGACGTAACGCTGATTGCCGCGTCGAATGCGTCGCTGGCAAAAATCGAAGCGTACAGGAAGCGCATGGGCTGGGACTTCCCGTGGGTCTCTGCGGCAGGCAACAGCTTCAACCGTGATTTCCACGCGGCGTTCTCGCCCAAGGAACTGGCAAGCGGCAAGGTCGCCTACAAATTCGCCGAAATCGACAGCGCCAGCGCCCACGAGGAATTGCCGGGGCTGAGCGCCTTTCAGAAGGCCGAGGACGGCACCGTCTATCACACCTATTCGACCTATGCCCGTGGCCTGGAGGAACTGGCCGGCACGCTGATGCTGCTCGACCGCGCGCCAAAGGGTCGCAACGAGGACGGGACGATGGACTTCGTGCGCCGCCACGACGAATACGATGAGGACCCGAAACGCAAGGCTGGCTAGGCCGCGTGCTTGACGGGCGGAACCTTTTGTCCGCGAAAAGAGTTTCGAGAACGCCTGCGCGTCGGCACGACGTCCGGCGCCTGCCGAAAAGGAAATCCCGTGAAAGCAGAACCGGAAGAAGCGCATCGCTGGCTCGAGCAGTTGCTCGGCGACTGGCAGGTCAGCACCTCTGGACCTGACGGAGAGCCCGACGGAAGCGGCCCCTGGAGTGAGCACGTGCGCTCCCTTCAGGGCCTCTGGATCGTCTGTGAAGGCCAGGGAACCATGCCCGGTGGCAGTTTCGGCCAGACGCTGATGACGCTCGGCTTCAATCCTCAGACCAAACGCTATGTCGGCACCTGGGTCGGATCGATGATGACCCACATGTGGCTCTATGACGGTGAACTGGACGCCGAAGGCAGATCCCTGTCCCTCAATTGCGAGGGGCCGGATTTCGAAACACCCGGCAGGATGGCGCGATATCGCGACATCATCACGCTTGTCGACCATTCGCGCCGTCAACTCAAGGCGCAGGTTCTGACGGCCGACGGAAGCTGGAGGGACATCATGTCGGCGCAGTACACGCGCCGTGACTAGGCACCCTTGCGCGTTACTACGCGAGGAGAAGAGATGTGCATGAACGCGCCGCCCGCGGTTCTTACGTGCCTTTGAAGAGACAGTCGATCGGCGCGGAGCGCCACGTTTCACCACATTAAAACGGAGGGAAGGAAAGGCAATGACAGGTCAGCATGGCAAGTTCGTCTGGTACGAACTGATGACGACAGACATGGATGCGGCCGAAAAATTCTACACCGACGTTGTGGGATGGGACGCCCGCGATTCCGGCATGCCCGGGATCAGATACACGCTTTTCAACGTCGGCGAGCGACAGGTCGCCGGCCTGATGACAATGCCGGAGGGCGCTCTTGAAATGAAGGTGCCACCGGCCTGGCTCGGCTATGTCGGCGTCGATGACGTCGATGCAACCGCCGCCAAAATCGCCGGCAAGGGCGGCAAGGTGCATCGGGCGCCGGATGATATTCCGGGTATAGGGCGGTTTGCCATCGTTGCCGATCCGCATGGAGCCGTGTTTGCCATCTTCAAGGGCATCGGCGAGCCGCCACCGGCGGCCGACCCGATGGCGGCGGGTTCCGTCGGCTGGCATGAACTGGCTGCCGGCGATCTCGACACCGAGTTCCCCTTCTATGCCGACCTCTTCGGCTGGACGAAGGACCAGGGCATGGACATGGGCGACATGGGTGTCTACCAGATCTTTGCCTGGAACGGCGCCCAGATCGGCGGGATGATGACCAAGTCGAAGGAGGTCCCCTCCCCCTACTGGCTCTATTACATCGGCGTGCCCGCGCTCGATGCCTCCATCGAACGCATCAAGGCGGGTGGCGGCAAGATCGTGCTTGAACCGATGGAAGTTCCGGGCAGCGCCTGGATCGTTCAGGCACTCGATCCGCAAGGCGCCCTCTTCGCCCTCGTGGCACCGAAGCGCTAACCACCTCGCACCGGACCGGGTAGATCCCGGCCGGCTGTCGTGGAAGCACGACAGGAGCAATCAAGGCCCGCGTCCTGCACGGCGCGGGCCTTTCCCGTGGACGACGGCAGGCGCAAGCGCGACGCTGGACGGTGACACGCCCCGGCCCTGCGCCCCGCGCATCCCTCGGTTGCGGCAAAGCCCCTAGTATTTCAGGGTATTTCAAGGATATTTAACACCTTATACGATAACAGGGGCGACGAGCACACTGATTTCGGATGGGTTTCTTGCCGAGAGCAAGAATTGTCGTGACTGCCAAAGCAACGAGCGGCGACATGAGTGGAGCAACTTCACGCACATGAGCAACGAAGGCGGCAAGGACACGCCCCGGAAGGCGGGTGTTGCGGAAGCGCGCACGTCCCGGGCGTTGCGCCGCAAGCTCCAATGGCTGCTCGCGATCGTCGTTGCCTGCACCGGGGTCCTGGCCACCGAGATCATCGCGGCATCCTACAGCGATTTCGTCGTCGCCCGGCGCAACCTGATCGAAGTCGTGGCCTTTTGCCGCGTGCTTGATGCCGCCAACTACCTGTCGGCCGAACGCGGCCCGTCCAATGGCGTGCTTGGCATCGGCGTTGCGCCCGGCTCGCCGGTCCAGGCCCGCCTGACCGAGTTTCGTGCAAGAAGCGATGCAGCGCTTGCCGAGATCACCGCCGCTATCGACAACGCCAGCCGCACCGAACCGGCCGACGCCCTCTCGCCCATTCTCGTCGAGGTGCGCCGCCGCCTGATGCTCGCGCGCGCAGAGGTCGACCGTATCGCAGCACTCCCGGCCGAACGACGTGACCTTGCCGAAATCCAGGCAACGATCGAAGCCATGTTCGGGGTCGTCGACGCGCTTCGCCCGGCGATCGACTGGAACATTCAACGGCTGACCAACACCGACCCGAACCTCGCTGGCATCGCACTGGCCGCCCAGATGCTCGCCAATCTGCGCGAGGACGGCGGCCGGCTGGCGTCACAGGTCATGGCGCCGGTCGCAGTCGGCAAGCCGCTGATCGCGAAAAACATCGCCGACAGCGAGCGCACGCGCGGTCGGCTGCAGGAAATCTGGTCTGTCGTCGGCAAGCCAGGCGCCTTGCCCGGCCTGAAGCCAGCCAATATCGGCGATCTCGCCCGGATCGACCATGAGTTCTTCGGCGAGGGTTTCGCAATCATCGACAACATCGTCGCCGTCGGCAGGCACTCCGGCGCCTACCCGATGACGGCCGAGCAGCTCACCGACCGTTACGTGCCCAAGATGAAGCCGCTCGAAGAGCTGCGACGCGCCTTCATGGACGCGACCGTCGAGCGGCTCTCCGCCAACAAGACGAGGGCGTCGATCAAGCTCGCGATCGCCAGCCTTGCGACCTTAGCCCTGTTCCTCGTCCTCATCGTCCTCATGCGCCGCGCCCGCTCACTGGTGTTCGAGCCGCTGCTGCTTGCCCGCCACAGCATCATCGAACTTGCCAACGATCGCCCGATCGCGCGCCTTCAGGGCAAGGGCGGCGAAGGCGAGATGGGTCGGCTGTTCGACGCCATCGACGTGCTTCGCCAGCGCCTCGATGAGCGCACGCTCTTGATGCAGCATCTCGAACGGCAGGCGGAAACGGATGAGCTAACCGGCCTGCTCAATCGCCGCGCGCTCGAACTCATCGGCGGTGCCGAGGAGATGGCTGGCAAGGACCAGGATGCCTGTCTGATCCTGATGGACATCGACCATTTCAAGCAGATCAACGACACTCACGGCCACCTGGTCGGTGACATCGTGCTCAAGGAGATCGCCCGCATCATCCGCAATTCGGTGCGCAACTCCGATCTCGTCGCCCGCTTTGGCGGCGAGGAATTCGCCGTCATCACCCCTGGCGACAACATCGAGTCGGCGCTTGCGCTTGCCGAACGCATCAGGGCGAACGTCGCCCGCACCCCCATCGTCCTTGCCGATGGCCAGGAGCTGAACGTGACCGCGAGCTTCGGCGTCGCCGACGGCAGGAGTGTCAATGGCGCCTGGAAGCGCCTGATCGAAAGCGCAGACACGGAACTCTATCGCGCCAAGTCCGAGGGCCGCAACCGCGTCTGCGGTCGACCTGTGGAGGACACGCGCCCGCGCCTTGCAAGGACCGCTTCCGGAAAGATGTAAGCCGGCGTTTCTCCAGCATCGCCCGGTTCTAGGCTGAAACCCGAGCCCGGCTTGCCAGAAAATCAAGCACGACCCGCACGCGGGCAGGTAAAGCCCCGCCCTGGCCATGAAACACGGCGTGGAACGTTTCGGTGTCGCCGGGGTTCAAGTGCTCGGTGAGCGGCAGCAGACGACCGTCACGGATATCCGCCTTGACCATGAACGTTGGAAGCCGGGCGAGGCCAACGCCGGCAAGGGCAAGGAGGCGCAATCCCTCGCCGTCGCTCACTCGCACCCGTTCCGTCGGTGGCATGGATACCTGCTCGCCGTTCGACAGCAGCGGCCATCCGTCAACCGCTCGCTGGTAGCTGTGGCTCAGCCGATTGTGCGCCTCGAGATCCTCGACATCGCCGGGAACGCCGAAGCGTTCAAGGTAGGACGGAGCGCCAACGATCGTCATCGAAGTCGTGCCGAGCTTGCGCGCGATCAGGCCCGAGGTCTTGAGTGGACCGGCGCGCACGGCGATATCGACGCGCTCCTGCATCAGGTCGACGACGGCGTCCGTCTGCAGAATATCGAGTGAAACGGATGGAAATGCCGACAGAAATTCCGGCAGGACCGGCATCAGCACATGGGCCGCGTAGGAGGCACTGAGATTGAGCCGCACCCGTCCCTCCGGCGTTTCGCCGGCACCCGCCAGCCGTTCGGCTTCGTCGATGTCGGCAAGGATGCGCACGGCCCGCTCGTAGAAGGCACAGCCTTCCGCCGTCAGCTGCAGCCGCCGCGTCGACCGATTGACGAGCCGGACGCCAAGCCTCTCCTCCAGCCGCTGGACGAGCTTGCTGACCGCCGATGGCGTCATGCAGCAAAGCCTGGCCGCCGCGGAGAAGCCGCCAAGCTCTACCACCCTGGCAAAAACCGCCATCTCTCCCGACCGGTTCACCGGTAATCGTGACATGTGACTTCAACTCACAAATGATGTTCCTTCATGAGATCTACATCGCAAATGCGGGCAGCACCACCTTCCTCGTAACAGCGAGGCACAAACACCGGGCTCGCTGGAGAAACAGAACCAACGAGGAGCTTGAACGATGGAATACAGACGGCTTGGATCATCAGGACTGAAGGTGTCGGCCTTGAGCTTCGGCGCGGGAACCTTCGGCGGCAAGGGGCCGCTCTTCAGCGCCTGGGGCAACAGCGGCGAAGCCGAGGCGCGACGGCTGATCGACATTTCGCTCGAAGCCGGCGTCAACCTTTTCGACACTGCCGATGTCTATTCGGACGGCGCCTCCGAAACGGTGCTCGGCGCCGCCATCAAGGGGCGACGCGATGCCGTCCTGATCTCCACCAAGATCGCGCTACCGATGGGCGATGGACCGAACGACGCCGGCACCTCGCGCGCGCGCCTTATCAAGGGCGTCGACGATGCTCTCAGACGGCTCGGCACCGACTATATCGACCTCTTGCAACTGCATGCCTTCGACGCCGGTACGCCGGTCGAGGAAGTGCTGTCGACCCTCGACGGCCTCGTTCAGGCCGGCAAGCTGCGCTACGTCGGCGCCTCCAACTTTGCCGGCTGGCAATTGATGAAATCGCTGGCAGCTTCCGACAAGCACGGTCTCGTCCGCCACGTCGCCCACCAGGTCTATTATTCGCTCGTCGGTCGCGACTATGAGTGGGAGTTGATGCCGCTTGCCGCCGACCAGGGCGTCGGCGCACTCGTCTGGAGCCCGCTCGGCTGGGGCCGCCTCACCGGCAAGATCCGGCGCGGCCAGCCCTGGCCTGAAGGCAGCCGCCTGCACGACACGGCTACCTTCGGCCCACCGGTTGACGACGAGAAGCTTTACGATGTCGTCGACGTGCTCGATCAACTCGCGGAAGAAACCGGCAAGACCGTCCCGCAGATCGCCATCAACTGGCTCCTGCAGCGCCCGACGGTGTCGAGCGTGATCATCGGCGCCCGCAACGAGGCGCAGCTGCGCCAGAACCTCGGTGCCGTCGGCTGGTCTTTGTCGCCGGAACAGATTGCCCGGCTGGACGAGGCAAGCAGGACGACGCCCGCCTATCCCTATTTCCCCTATTATCGCCAGGAAGGGTTCGCGCGGATCAACCCGCCGATCGTCTGATCGTCACGAGAGCGCTTTCGCACGCCACACAGCGGCGTGCGAAGGTATTGCGGCGCCTCGATTTTCCCGGCGCGCTTTCGCGCTTGCATTCTCGATTTGCATTGCACAAACTTCATGCCGATGGGGGCGTCAGACCCACCACCAAGGGGATCAAATCCGGCATGTCGATCAAGGCCAGTATCTATCACCTGACCCACTATACCTATGACCGTCCCATAAGGCTGTCGCCGCAGATCATCCGGCTGAAGCCGGCGGCCCATTCCAAGACCAAGGTCATCAGCCACTCGCTGAAGGTTTCGCCCGGCAATCATTTCGTCAATCTGCAGCAGGACCCCTACGGCAACTACCTTGCTCGCTTCGTCTTTCCCGATCCGGTGAGCGAACTGAAGATCGAAGTCGACCTTGTCGCCGACATGACGGTCTACAATCCCTTCGACTTTTTCGTTGAAGAAGAAGCCGAGCACTGGCCGTTTTCCTACCCGGATGATCTCAGCGACGATCTCAGGATCTACATGACGCCGGAGCCGATGGGACCAGCGCTTACCGCCTTCATGGCGACGGTCGACCGCTCCCGCCAACGGACCATCGACATGGTGGTCGGGCTGAACGCCCGCCTGCAGCACGACGTCGGCTACGTCATCCGCATGGAACCGGGCGTCCAGACGCCGGAGGACACGCTGACGTCGGCCCGAGGCTCATGTCGTGACTCGAGCTGGCTGCTTGTCCAGATCCTGCGCAATCTCGGTTTTGCCGCCCGCTTCGTCTCCGGCTATCTCATTCAGCTGACGCCGGATCTTAAAGCCCTCGACGGCCCCTCCGGCACCGACCACGACTTCACCGATCTGCATGCCTGGGCGGAAGTCTATCTGCCCGGCGCCGGCTGGGTCGGGCTCGACCCCACCTCGGGCCTGTTGACCGGCGAGAGCCACATCCCGCTTGCGGCAACCCCGCACTACCGCAACGCAGCCCCCATCTCCGGCGGCTTCTTCGGCGACCCCGACACCCGCACCGACTTTGCCTTCGACATGAAGGTCACGCGCGTGGCCGAGCATCCGCGCATCACCAAGCCGTTTTCCGACGAGAGCTGGGAGGCGCTGAACGCGCTTGGTGGCGAAGTCGACCGGGTGCTTCAGGAAAACGACATCCGGCTGACGATGGGCGGGGAGCCGACCTTCGTTTCGATCGATGACTTCGAGTCCGAAGAATGGAACACCGCCGCGGTTGGACCGACCAAGCGCGAAAAGGCAGACGACCTCATTCGCCGCCTGCGCGAGCGCTTCGCCCCCGGCGGCTTCCTGCACTACGGCCAGGGCAAATGGTATCCGGGCGAGAGCCTGCCGCGCTGGACCTTCTCGCTCTACTGGCGCAAGGACCGCGTGCCGATCTGGCGTCGCCCGGACCTGATTGCCGAGGAAGCCGGCCGCCATGACGTCACCGAAAAGGATGCCGAACGGCTGCTGAAGGCGATCGCCGGCGAACTCAATGTCGCCGCCGACATGGTCGTGCCGGCATTCGAGGACCCGGCCGAATGGTTGCTCAAGGAGGCAAACCTCCCCGACAATGTCGATCCCGCCAACTCGAAACTCAAGGACCCGGAGGAGCGCAGCCGCATGGCGCGCGTCTTCGAGCGCGGCCTGACGTCGCCGACCGGCTACGTGCTGCCGGTCCAGGCCTGGAACGCCCGCGCCACCGGGCGGCAATGGATGAGCGAAAGGTGGAGCACCCGGCGCGGCAAGATCTTCCTGGTACCCGGTGACAGCCCGGTCGGGTACCGGCTGCCACTCGGCGCGCTGCCCTACATCTCCCCGTCCTGGTTTCCCTATATCAACCCGGTCGATCCGACCGTTTCGCGCGACGACCTGCCGGATTTCTCCGAAGACAGCGGCCGGCCACAGCACGCGCGGTTCCAGCCCGCGGAGGTTCCGGAATCGCCTCTCCCCGCACCCCGCGATGAGATCGCCGGCCTGGTGCGCACCGCCATCAGCGTCGAGCCGCGCGACGGCAGGCTCTGCGTCTTCATGCCGCCGACGACGAGCATCGAAGAATATCTCGACCTGATCGCGTCCGCCGAAAGGGCAGCGGCAGCCATCGGCCTGCCGGTGCATATCGAGGGTTACGCCCCGCCGCAGGACGAGCGCATCAATGTCATCCGCGTCGCACCGGACCCGGGCGTGATCGAGGTCAACATTCACCCGGCCGCCCATTGGCAGGACTGTGTCGACATCACGACCGCGATCTACGAGGAGGCGCGCCAGAGCCGCCTCGGTGCCGACAAGTTCATGATCGATGGTCGCCACACCGGCACCGGTGGCGGCAACCACGTGGTCGTCGGTGGCGCCAACCCCAATGACAGCCCGTTCCTGCGCCGCCCGGACCTTCTGAAGAGCATGGTGCTGCACTGGCAACGGCACCCGTCGCTTTCCTACCTGTTCTCCGGTCTCTTCATCGGCCCGACCTCGCAGGCGCCGCGCATCGACGAGGCCCGGCACGACAGTCTCTACGAGCTCGAAATCGCACTTGCCCAGGTGCCGATGCCGGGTTCGGCGACACCGCCGCCGCTGCCCTGGCTCATCGACCGGCTGTTCCGCAACCTGCTCGTCGACGTTACCGGCAACACCCACCGGGCGGAAATCTGCATCGACAAGCTGTTTTCGCCCGATGGTCCGACCGGCCGCCTCGGTCTCGTCGAGTTCCGCGGCTTCGAGATGCCGCCGAACGCCCGCATGTCGCTCGCCCAGCAATTGCTGGTGCGCGCCTTGATCGCCCGATTCTGGAAACACCCTGTTGATGGCCGCTTCGTGCGCTGGGGCACGGCCCTGCATGATCGCTTCATGCTGCCGCATCACGTCTGGCAGGATTTTCTTGAAGTGCTCGCCGATCTCAGGGCCCATGGCTTCGATCTGAAGCCCGAATGGTTCGAGGCCCAGCTCGAGTTCCGTTTCCCCTTCTGCGGCGAGGTCGAATACCAGGGAGCAAAGCTGGAGATCCGCCAGGCGTTGGAACCCTGGCACGTGATGGGCGAACAGGGCGCGATCGGCGGCACCGTACGCTATGTCGACAGTTCGGTCGAACGGCTGCAGGTCAAGCTCGATACCGCCAATCCCGAGCGCTATGCGGTTGCCTGCAACGGTCGGCCGGTACCTCTGACACGCACCGGATCCAACGGGTCAGCGGTCGCCGGCGTGCGCTACAAGGCCTGGCAGCCGGCCTCGGGCCTGCATCCGGTCCTGCCGGTCAACACTCCCCTTACATTCGATATCTATGATACATGGTCGAATCGGGCGATTGGCGGATGCGTCTACCACGTCGCTCATCCGGGTGGGCGCAACTACGACACGTTTCCTGTCAACGGCAACGAGGCGGAGGCACGGCGCCTGGCGCGGTTCGAGCCCTGGGGGCAAACGCCAGGAGGATACCCGCTTCGCCCGGAAAGCCCGTCGATGGAATTCCCGATGACGCTTGATCTCAGGCGTCCGCCAGGAGCGTAAATGGCGAAGAAGCAGATAGCGGCCGCAAATCACCACCGGGCCACCGAAGACGATCCGGTCTTCGGCTACCGCGCGCTTCCAGGCATCGCAGACGAAATGCTCGACCAGGAGGGCAATGTCCGCCCTGTGTGGCAGCGGCTGCTTGCGACATTGGGACGGCTCGACGAAACCGAGCTCGCCAACCGTTTTGCCCGCGCCGACCGCTACCTGCGCGACGCCGGCGTCTTCTACCGCGTCTATGGCGCCAAGGAGAACGCCGAGCGAAGCTGGCCGCTGTCGCACATCCCGGTCCTGATCGACGAGAAGGAATGGGCGACGGTTTCTGAAGGGCTCGTGCAACGCGCCGAACTGCTGGAGAAGGTGGTCGCCGACATCTACGGCGAGAACCGGCTGGTGCGCGAGGGGCTGCTGCCGCCGGCGCTGGTGGCCTCCAATCCGGAATTCCTGCGCCCGCTCGTCGGCGTGAAGCCGGCCGACGGCCATTTCCTGCACTTCGTCTCCTTCGAGATCGGCCGCGGCCCCGACGGCAATTGGTGGGTGCTGTCGGATCGCACCGAGGCGCCGTCCGGCGCCGGCTTCGCGCTCGAGAACCGCGTCGCGACCACGCGTGCCTTCTCCAATCTCTATGCGGAAACCCACGTTCACCGGCTGGCTGGCTTTTTCGGCGAGTTTCGCGAGACGCTCCAGAGCCGCAAGCTGCATCCGGACGACCGCATCGCCGTGCTTTCGCCCGGCATCGCCAACGAGACCTATTTCGAGCACGCCTATATCGCCCGCTATCTCGGCTTCATGCTGCTGGAAGGCGAAGACCTGACGGTCGTCGGCGGCCGGGTGATGGTGCGCACCGTCGCCGGCCTCAAGCCCGTGGGCGTGCTCTGGCGCCGCCTTGATGCCGCCTTCGCCGATCCGCTGGAGCTCAATCAGTCCTCGCATATCGGCACGCCCGGCATCGTCGAGGCGCTCCGGGCCGGTTCCGTCTCGATCGTCAATGCGCTCGGCACCGGCATTGTCGAGACGCGCGCCTTCCTCGCTTTCCTGCCGGCGATCTGTCGCCATCTGCTCGGTGAGGAACAGCATTTGCCTTCGATCGCCACCTGGTGGTGCGGCCAGCAAGCTGAACGTGAGCAGGTCGCCGCCGACCTCGACCGCATGGTCATCGGCCCGGCCTATGCGACACGCCCCTTCTTCGACGACAACGGCCAGTCCGTGCTCGGCGCCTCCCTCGATGAGCCGGCGCGCGCCGCCATTGCCGACTGGCTGGGCGCTGAAGGCGGCAAGCTCGTCGGCCAGGAAGTCGTCACCCTTTCGACCACGCCCGCCTGGGTGCGCGGCCGGCTGACGCCGCGCCCCATGAGCCTGCGCGTCTTTGCCGCCCGCACCCGCGACGGCTGGCAGATCATGCCTGGGGGCTTCGCCCGCATCGGCTCCGGCGACGATGTCGCGGCGATTGCCATGCAGGCCGGCGGCACCGCTGCCGATGTCTGGATCGTCAGCGAGCGCCCGGTCGAGCGCACCACGCTGCTTCCGGCCGAAGAAAGCTTCACCCGCAACATGCCGGGAAGCCTGCCAAGCCGGGCGGCCGACAACCTCTTCTGGCTCGGGCGCTATATCGAGCGCGCCGAAGGGGCGCTGCGCATCCTGCGCGCCTGGCATGGCCGCTTCGCCGAAACCGCCAATCCTGATCTGCCGCTCTTGAAAGACGTCAGTGACTATCTGGCAGCGCTCGACATCGACACCCGACAGGCGGTGCCTGACAGCCTGCTTGCCAACATATCGAGCGCCCTCTTCAGCGCCGGCAACATCCGCGACCGGTTTTCGCCGGACGGCTGGCTGGCGCTCAACGACCTGTCGCTGACGGCGCGCAAGTTCCATGCAACGGTGCAATCCGGCGACGATGCCACGCGGGCGATGACCGTGCTCCTGCGCAAGCTCGCGGGCTTTGCTGGTCTGGTGCACGAAAACATGTACCGCTTCACCGGCTGGCGCTTCCTGTCGATCGGCCGCTACATCGAACGCGGCCTTCACATGACGCGGCTGCTCGGCCACATGTCGGGCCCGGATGCGCCCGACGGTGCCTATGACATGCTGCTCGAAATCGGCGATAGCGTCATGACCCATCGTCGCCGCTACAATGTGAGCACGGCAGCGCTGACCGTCACCGACCTTCTGGCGCTTGACCCGCTGAACCCGCGCTCGGTTCTCTACCAATTGAACGAAATCAAGACCGAGGTGGAATTGTTGCCGAACGCCTTCGTCAACGGGCAGATGTCGCCCTTCTACCGCGAGGCCATGCGCCTGCATTCAAGCCTCGCCGTCATGACGCCGGAGGCAATGAACCTCGGTGTCTACAACCGGCTTGAGCGCGACCTCGAAGGTCTGTCCGATCTGCTGGCACGAACCTATCTTGGCTAGAGCGCGATGGCGATGCTTTACGATATCAGCCTGAAGATCACCTACGACTATGAAGTCCCGGTCTCCGGCGGCCGCCATCTCGTGCGCGTGATGCCGGCAACCCTTCCCGGCCGGCAACGCCTCGTCGTCGGTTCGCTGAGTTGCCAGCCGATGCCAGCCGAGCGCGCCGAAAGTGTCGACTTCTTTGCCAACCCCTTTACCTCGATCCTGTTCCGCTCCTCGCACGGCGATCTGACCATCCGCATGCAGGCGCGGGTCCAGGTCGAACCACAGCTCCTGACCGCCGATTTTTCACCAAGGCTCGAGGGGCTGCCGGGCGAGCTTGCCGCCTGCTGGTCCGTCGGCTGCGAGGCGCCGCACCACTTCACTGGGCCGAGCCCGTTCCTGCCGGAGGTTCCGGCGATTGCCGCCTATGCACGTGACATCGCCACCGATACGATGACCATTCGCCAGATTGCGGTCGCTCTGTGCGAGCGGATCCACGGGGACTTCGTCTATGATGGCGAGGCGACAACGGTGAATACGACGCCCGCCGAGGCCTTCAAGCTGAAGCGCGGCGTCTGCCAGGATTTCACCCATGTGATGATCGTGGCGCTTAGAAGCCTTGGCATTCCCGCCGGCTATGTTAGTGGGTTCTTAAGGACAATTCCGCCACCGGGCAAGGAACGCCTGGAAGGCGCCGACGCCATGCACGCCTGGGTGCGCGTCTGGTGCGGCACAACCGCTGGGTGGCTCGAGCTCGATCCGACCAACAATATTCCCGCCGGCACCGACCATATCGTCGTCGGTCATGGCCGCGATTACGGCGACGTCGCACCGGTGATCGGGGTCCTGAAAAGCTACGGCAGCCAGACAACAAAGCAGGCCGTCGACGTCATTCCGGTATCGTGACCCGAATTGACACAGGCCCGTTCCCGTTTCCGGACAGGGCAAACACCGCGGAACCCGCTGTAACCGCTGGATTTCCTGCATTCCGTTAAAATTGCAGCTATCGCAGGAACGATATCGTAAGGCATCACCCCTATTGTCGCCCCAAGCTTGCAACGTGTTTCCTTTGGGGTGTGCAAAGATGGGAAGACGATCCACGGTAAGCCGGTCCTTCTTGGCTATGTTGAAGGACCGGAGTGGCAATTTCGGTGTGATGGCGGCAGTGGCTACGCCTCTGATCCTGGCAGCCGGAGGTGTCGCGATCGACATGGCCGACATGATGGCGACCAAGACCCGCATGCAGGACGCGGCCGATGCCGCGGCTCTCGCGGCTGCGTCTTCCCTCGTTTCGAAGGATCCACCGACGATCGCCAAGGCCAAGGAGATCGCGGAAGCCTTCCTCAAGGCCCAGTCGGGTAGCAGCACCGTCGACGACCTCGGCGGCGGCGAGAGCGGCACGGGCACGACAGCGTCGGGTGGCGGGCCCATCGCTTCGCCGGAGCTGCCCGAAGTCGACCAGGCAACCGTCGAAATCGAAGAGAGCACCAATGGCCCGACCGGCAAGGCCTACAAGGTCACGGTCCTGAACAAGCAGACGCTGCAGTTCAACGCCATGACGCGCCTGCTCGGCACGAAATCGATCCAGCTTCAGACCCTCGCCACCGCCGAAAGCGCCACCGAGAGCAAGAACGCACTGTCGATGTATCTGGTGCTCGACCGCTCGGGCTCCATGGCCTGGAAGACCAACACGAAGAATACGGCCAAAACATCGTGCCCGAACTATACGGAAGCGAACTGGAGCAAGTATCCCAACCTGGCAGCAACGAGCCCCTGCTACGTGACGAAAGTCGATGCGTTGAAGACCGCTGTCGGTGACTTGCTCAAGCAGTTGAACACCGCTGATCCGAGCACGCTTTATGTTCGAACCGCAGCAATATCCTACAACTCTGCACAGGACACCGCCGGCACCCTCGACTGGGGCACCACCGGAACCTCGACCTATGTGAACAAGCTCGTTGCGACGGGCGGCACCGCATCGGGCAATGCGTTTAAGACAGCCTATGGCCGCGTTACCGCAACGACCGAGGATACGGCTCACAAGGCCAAGAACGGCCAGGTCCCCTCGAAGTACATCGTCTTCATGACCGATGGCGACAACAACAACACCAGCGATGACACGATGACGCTGACCTGGTGCGATACGGCTCGAAAGAACAACGTCACGGTCTACACCGTCGCCTTCATGGCACCTGACCGCGGCAAGGCACTGCTCAAGGCGTGCGCCACGACTGAAGCCAACTACTTCCAGGCGGAAGAAGCAGCCGATCTGATCGCAGCCTTCAAGGCGATCGGCGAGCGGGCTTCGGCAATGGCGACCCGCCTGACGAAGTAAAAAACAGATTACCGATCTTCTGCGCCGCCCGGTTCCGCCGGGTGGCTTTTTTTTCGTTTCCCGCCGGATTGCGCCCGATCGGCCCGGTGAGATCTGTTCACTTGAGGCAAGTCTAATCCATTTAAAAACATCTGTTGCAAGCGCTTCGGATCGATGCATAAATTGCCCCATCCCCGGTCGGATCCGGCCTGCGACCTCCCAACGCAAAAGGGTAAAGACAGTTTCATGATGAACAGGCTCTCCACCAACGACGTGCCGCAGCCCGCCCCAAGGTCGTCTGAACCTGGCCAGCTCGCCGTCGAAATCCTCGAACGTCTGAAGTACCGCATCGGCAAGGACCCGAAGGTCGCCAAGCCGCATGACTGGCTGACGGCGGCGATCCTGGTCGCCCGCGACCGCATCACCGACAAGTGGATGGACTCCACCCGCAAGACCTACGCGACCGGTGCCAAGCGCGTCTATTACCTCTCGCTCGAGTTCCTCATCGGCCGCCTGATGCGCGACGCCATGACCAATATCGGCCTGATGGACGAGATGCGCGATGCGCTGGCCTCCCTCGGCGTCGATATCGACGTCGTCGCCCAACTCGAGCCGGATGCGGCACTCGGCAACGGGGGCCTTGGCCGTCTCGCCGCCTGTTTCATGGAATCGATGGCGACCGTCGACGTACCGGCCTATGGCTACGGCATCCGCTATATGCACGGTCTCTTCCGCCAGCAGATGGCCGATGGCTGGCAGGTGGAGCTACCGGAAACCTGGCTTGCCCATGGCAACCCTTGGGAATTCGAACGGCGCGAAAGCTCCTACGAAATCGGTTTCGGCGGGGTCGTCGAAACCGCCAATATCGACGAGGAAATCCAGCGTTTCGTCTGGAAACCGGCCGAACGCGTCATTGCCACGGCCTTCGACACGCCTGCCGTCGGCTGGCGGGCAAAGCGCGTCAACACGCTGCGCCTGTGGACGGCGCAGCCGATCGATCCGATCCTGCTGGCCGCCTTCAACGCCGGCGACCACATCGGCGCGCTGAAAGAAAGCAACAAGGCGGAAAGCCTGACCCGCGTTCTCTATCCCGCCGACGCGACGCCGGCCGGCCAGGAACTACGGCTGCGCCAGGAGTATTTCTTCTCGTCTGCCTCGCTGCAGGACATCCTGCGCCGCCATCTGCAGCAATACCCCGATTTCACCTCGCTGCCGGACGCCGTCGCCATCCAGCTGAACGACACCCACCCGGCGATCTCGGTTGCCGAACTGGTGCGGCTCCTGACCGACCTGCACGGCCTCGATTTCGAGCAGGCCTGGGACATCACCCGCCGCACGATCTCCTACACCAACCATACGCTTCTGCCGGAAGCACTTGAAAGCTGGCCGGTTCCGCTGATCGAGCGGCTGTTGCCGCGCCACATGCAGATCGTCTACGCGATCAACGCCAAGATCCTGATCGAGGCGCGTAAGCAGAAGGGTGCGACTGACGACGAGATCCGCAACATCTCGCTGATCGACGAAAGCGGCGAACGGCGCGTGCGCATGGGCAACCTTGCCTTTGTCGGCTCGCACTCGATCAATGGCGTTTCGGCGCTGCATACGGAGCTGATGAAGGAAACGGTCTTTGCCGACCTGCACAAGCTCTACCCTGATCGCATCAACAACAAGACCAATGGCATCACACCGCGCCGCTGGCTGATGCAGTGCAATCCTGGCCTCTTCGGGCTGATCCGCGACGCGATCGGCGACGAGTTCATGGACAACACCGAAGCTCTTCAAGCGCTCGACGCCTTCGCGGACAAGGCCGACTTCCAGGAGCATTTCGCCGCCGTCAAACGCGCCAACAAGGTACGCCTCGCCCAGCTCGTCCAAAGCCGGCTCGGCATCCGGATCGATCCGTCGGCGATGTTCGACATCCAGATCAAGCGCATCCACGAGTACAAGCGCCAACTCCTCAACATCGTCGAGGCTGTGGCGCTCTATGACCAGATCCGCTCGCATCCCGAACTCGACTGGGTACCGCGCGTCAAGCTCTTCGCCGGCAAGGCGGCGCCGAGCTACCACAATGCCAAGCTGATCATCAAACTTGCCAATGATGTCGCCCGCGTCGTCAACAACGACCCAGCGGTGCGTGGTCTCCTCAAGATCGTCTTCGTGCCGAACTACAACGTCTCTCTCGCCGAGATCATGGTTCCGGCCGCCGATCTCTCCGAGCAGATCTCGACCGCCGGCATGGAAGCGTCCGGTACCGGCAACATGAAATTCGCGCTGAACGGCGCGCTGACGATCGGCACGCTCGACGGCGCCAATGTCGAGATGCGTGACTGGATCGGCGAGGAAAACATCAAGATCTTCGGCATGACGGCCGAAGAGGTGACCAAGGCGCGGGCCGAAGGGCACAACCCCCGCGCCATTATCGAAGGATCGCGTGAACTGTCGCAGGCGCTCCAGGCGATCGCCTCGGGCGTCTTCTCGCCGGATGACCGCAATCGCTTCTCCGGCCTTATCGAAGGGCTCTACAATCACGACTGGTTCATGGTTGCCGCCGATTTCGAGGCCTATGCCAAGGCCCAGCGCGAGATCGACCAGCTCTGGACGACGCCGTCGGAATGGTACGCGCAGGCAGTTCGCAACACCGCACGGATGGGCTGGTTCTCGTCCGATCGCACCATCCGGCAATATGCCGGAGAAATCTGGAGAGCCGGATGACATCTTCGGCCGGCAAGGATCCGGAACCCGCAGCTTCAGGTCTGCTGTCAGCGCCGGATATAGCGGCCATCCTCAAGGGCACGCACGACGACCCGTTCGCGGTCCTCGGCGTGCACCCCGCCGGCAAGGCGCTCTTTGCCCGCTGCTTCATTCCCGATGCCGAGGCCGTGACGGTGGAAACACTGGCCGGCAAGGAACTCGGCGCGCTCGAACGGCGTGACGATGCCGGCTTCTTCGAAGGCCCCGTGTCGCTGAAAAAGCCCCAGCCGGTGCGCTACCGCGCCAGCAATCAGGGTGGCGAGTGGGTGGTGGTCGATCCCTACAGCTTCGGTCCGGTGCTCGGGCCGATGGACGACTACTACATCCGCGAGGGCTCGCATCTCCGCCTCTTCGACAAGATGGGCGCCCATCCGATCGAGCATGACGGTGCGAGCGGCTATCATTTCGCCGTCTGGGCACCGAACGCCAAACGCGTTTCGGTCGTCGGCCAGTTCAACGACTGGGATGGTCGGCGCCACGTCATGCGGCTGCGCGCCGACACCGGCATCTGGGAAATCTTCATTCCCGGGGTCGTGGCGGGCCTTGCTTACAAATACGAGATCCTCGACCGCAACGGTACGCTGCTGCCGCTGAAGGCCGACCCCTTTGCCCGGCGCTCCGAGCTTCGTCCCAACACCGCTTCGATGACGACGCCGGAGATCGTGCAGACCTGGGACGACGAGGCGCACCGCAAGCACTGGGCCTCGACGGACGCCCGGCGCCAGCCGATTTCGATCTACGAGGTGCATGCCGGCTCCTGGCAGCGCCGCGACAATGGCGAGATGCTCTCCTGGGACGAGCTCGCTGACCGGCTGATCCCCTACTGCGTCGACATGGGCTTCACCCATATCGAGTTCCTGCCGATCTCGGAATTCCCGTTCGATCCGTCCTGGGGCTACCAGACGACCGGCCTCTATGCGCCGACCGCGCGCTTCGGCGAGCCCGAAGGTTTTGCCCGTTTCGTCAACGGCTGCCACAAGGTCGGCATCGGCGTCATCCTCGACTGGGTGCCAGCGCATTTCCCGACCGACGAACACGGCTTACGCTGGTTCGACGGCACAGCACTTTACGAGCATGAGGACCCGCGCCAGGGCTTCCACCCCGACTGGAACACGGCGATCTACAATTTCGGCCGTCAGGAAGTGCTGTCGTTCCTCGTCAACAACGCGCTCTACTGGGCGGAAAAATTCCATGTCGACGGCCTGCGCGTCGATGCCGTCGCCTCGATGCTCTACCTCGACTATTCGCGCAAGCACGGCGAATGGGTGCCGAATGAGTACGGCGGCAACGAAAACCTCGAAGCGGTTCGCTTCCTGCAGACGATGAACACCCAGATCTACGGCATCCACCAGGGCATCCTGACGATCGCCGAGGAATCAACATCCTGGCCGAAGGTCTCCCATCCGGTTCACGCCGGCGGTTTGGGCTTCGGCTTCAAGTGGAACATGGGCTTCATGCACGACACGCTGCAATATCTGTCGCGCGAGCCGGTTCATCGCAAGTTCCACCACAACGACCTGACCTTCGGCCTGCTCTATGCTTTCAGCGAGAACTTCGTTTTGCCGCTGTCGCACGACGAAGTCGTGCACGGCAAGGGCTCGCTGATCGCCAAGATGGCCGGCGACGACTGGCAGAAGTTTGCCAATCTTCGCGCCTACTACGCCTTCATGTGGGGCTATCCCGGCAAGAAGCTTTTGTTCATGGGCCAGGAGTTCGCACAGTGGCGCGAATGGTCCGAGGAGCGCGCGCTCGACTGGAACCTGCTCGAATACCACCTGCATGAGGGCATGCGGCGGCTGGTGCGTGACCTCAACGGTACCTACCGCGCCAAGGCTGCATTGCACGCCCGCGACTGCGAGGGCGACGGCTTCGAATGGCTCCTTGCCGACGACCGCGACAATTCGGTCTTTGCCTGGTTGCGCAAAGCGCCCGGCGAGAAGCTGGTCGCCGTCATCACCAACTTCACCCCCGTCTATAGGGAAGACTACAGCGTTCCGCTGCCGATCGAAGGTCGCTGGAAGGAGATCCTCAATTCGGATGCGGAGATCTACGGAGGAAGCGGCAAGGGCAACGGCGGCGCCGTTCAAGCCAAGAAGAACACCACAGGTGCGATAATGGCCAGCATCACGCTGCCGCCTCTGGCGACGCTGATGCTGGAACAGGAATAAGCAGCCAATTTCGAGGGCCGCGAGGTGTCGCCGAAAGCCGCCTTGACGACCCCGAGGACAATGTTTGGGGAGGACAAACGGTGGAAAAGCGTACGCAACCTCTGGCACGTGATGCCATGGCCTATGTTCTCGCTGGCGGTCGCGGCAGCCGTCTGAAGGAACTGACCGACCGACGGGCGAAACCGGCCGTCTATTTCGGCGGCAAGGCCCGCATCATCGACTTCGCGCTTTCGAATGCGCTGAACTCCGGTATCCGCCGCATCGGCGTTGCCACCCAGTACAAGGCGCACTCGCTGATCCGCCATCTGCAGCGCGGCTGGAACTTCTTCCGGCCTGAGCGAAACGAGAGCTTCGACATCCTGCCGGCCAGCCAACGCGTTTCCGAAACGCAGTGGTACGAGGGCACCGCCGACGCGGTCTATCAGAACATCGACATCATCGAGGACCACGGCGTCGAGTACATGGTGATCCTCGCCGGCGACCATATTTACAAGATGGACTACGAATTGATGCTGCAGCAGCACGTCGATTCCGGCGCCGACGTCACCATCGGCTGCCTCGAAGTGCCGCGCATGGAAGCGACCGGTTTCGGCGTCATGCATGTCGACGACAAGGACCGTATCATCGCCTTCGTCGAGAAGCCCGCCGATCCGCCGGGCATTCCCGGCAATCCCGACATGGCGCTTGCCTCCATGGGCATCTATGTCTTCCACACGAAGTTCCTGATGGATCTTCTGCGCCGCGACGCTGCTGATCCGAAATCGAGCCGCGACTTCGGCAAGGACATCA
This sequence comes from Ensifer sp. MJa1, assembly GCF_037026475.1. Classification (NCBI taxonomy): domain Bacteria; kingdom Pseudomonadati; phylum Pseudomonadota; class Alphaproteobacteria; order Hyphomicrobiales; family Rhizobiaceae; genus Ensifer; species Ensifer sp. MJa1. The sequence goes on from NZ_JAKUMO010000023.1 coordinate 54,909, forward strand.
TCCCCTACATCGTCGACAACGGCAAAGCCGTCGCCCACCGGTTTGCACAGTCCTGCGTGCGCTCCGATTTCGAGCGCGAGGCCTATTGGCGCGACGTCGGCACGATCGACGCCTATTGGCAGGCCAATATCGACCTCACCCACGTGACGCCCGAGCTCGACATCTACGACAGCACCTGGCCAATCTGGACCTTTGCCGAGATCAAGCCGCCGGCGAAATTCGTGCATGACGACGAGAACCGCCGCGGCTCGGCAACGTCGTCGCTCATCTCAGGCGACTGCATCATTTCCGGCGCCGCACTCAATCGCAGCCTGTTGTTCACAGGCGTCCGGGTAAATTCATATTCCCGTTTGGAGAATGCCGTAGTTCTTCCCGATGTGAAGATCGGTCGCCATGCGACGCTGCGTAACGTGGTCATCGACAGCCGTGTCGTGATCCCGGAGGGCCTCGTCGTCGGCGACGATCCGGAGCTCGATGCCAAGCGTTTCCGGCGTTCGGAAAACGGCGTCTGCCTGATCACGCAAACGATGATCGACAAACTGGGAATGTAGGCACTCCATGAACGTCCTGTCCGTTGCGTCCGAAGTCTATCCGCTGATCAAGACCGGGGGGCTCGCCGATGTCGTCGGCGCGCTGCCCTCAGCGCTTTTGCCGCACGGCGTCAAAACCCGCACTCTGGTGCCCGGCTATCCCGCCGTGCTGCAGAAGCTGAAGAAGAAAAAGAAGATCAGCACCTTCGACAACCTGTTCGGCAATCCGGCCACGGTCCTTTCGGCCGAGATCGACGGGCTCGACCTTCTGATCCTCGACCAGGCCGCACTCTACAATCGCGACGGCGGCCCTTACGTCGACGCGACCGGCCTCGACTATGCCGACAACTTTCGCCGCTTCGCAGCGCTTTCGCTGGCCGCCGCAGAAATTGCCGCCGGCGATGTCGTGCCTGGCTGGAAGCCCGATATCGTCCATGCGCACGACTGGCAGACGGCGCTGACACCCGTCTACATGCATTTCGGCCGCGCTACCGAAACACCGACGGTCATGACGATCCACAACATTGCCTTCCAGGGGCAGTTCGGCGCTTCGGTCTTCCCCGAGCTTGCGCTGCCTCCCGAAGCCTTTTCGATGCAATTCGTCGAATATTACGGCGACGTCGGCTTCCTGAAGGGCGGCCTGCAGACGGCGGACGCGGTCACCACCGTCAGCCCTTCCTATGCGCAGGAGATCCTGACGCCCGAATTCGGCATGGGTCTCGAAGGTCTGTTGAAGAGCCGCGTCGCCGATCTCTCGGGCATCGTCAACGGCATTGACGCCGATGTCTGGGACCCGCAGACCGACCCGCATATCGCCCAGCATTTCAGCGCCACAACACTGAAGCAGCGCGCCGGCAACCGTCGGGCGCTCGAAGAACGCTTCGGCCTCGAAAAAGGCAACGGCCCGATCTTCTGCGTCGTCAGCCGGCTGACCTGGCAAAAGGGCATGGACCTCGTCGCCGAAGTCGCCGACGAACTCGTCGCGATGGGCGGCAAGCTTGTCGTGCTCGGCTCCGGCGATGCGGCGCTTGAAGGCGCCCTTCTCGCCGCCGCCTCCCGCCACCGCGGCCATATCGGCATGGTCACCGGCTACAACGAGCCGCTATCGCACCTGATGCAGGCGGGCTCCGACGCGATCCTCATTCCGTCGCGGTTCGAGCCCTGCGGCCTGACCCAGCTCTATGGCCTGCGCTACGGCTGCGTACCGGTCGTCGCCCGTACCGGCGGTCTTGCCGATACGATCATCGACGCGAACGAGGCAGGCCTTGCGGCCAAGGTTGCTACCGGCTTTCAATTCACGCCTGTCAATGGCGACGGGTTGCGACTTGCGATCCGGCGCGTGCTGCGTGCATACAGCGAGCCCAAGGTCTGGGCGAAAATTCAGACCCAGGGCATGAAATCGGACGTTTCCTGGGCCACAAGTGCCGAGCGTTACGTCTCACTATATTCCGGTCTTCTCGGGAAAGGTTAAGTCAGCATGATAAGAACGGTTACCACAACCCCCTATGGCGACCAGAAGCCTGGCACGTCGGGGCTGCGCAAGAAGGTCCCGGTCTTCCAGCAGAAGAACTATGCCGAGAACTTCATCCAGTCGATCTTCGATTCGCTCGAGGGCTTTCAGGGCGAGACACTGGTGATCGGCGGTGACGGCCGCTACTACAACCGCGAAGTCATCCAGATTGCCCTCAAGATGGCAGCGGCCAACGGCTTTGGCCGCGTGCTCGTCGGCCGCGGCGGCATCCTGTCGACGCCGGCCGCCTCCAACGTCATCCGCAAGTACAAGGCTTTCGGCGGCATCGTGCTTTCCGCCAGCCACAATCCCGGCGGTCCGACCGAAGATTTCGGCATCAAGTACAATATCGGCAATGGCGGCCCGGCGCCGGAAAAGATCACCGACGCGATCTTCGCCCGCAGCAAGGTGATCGACAGCTACAAGATCTCCGACGTCGCCGACATCAACCTCGATGCCGAAGGCACGCAGGAACTCGACGGCATGACGGTCACCGTCATCGATCCGGTCGCGGATTATGCCGAACTGATGGAGAGCCTGTTTGACTTCGGCGCCATCCGCAAGCTGATCTCGGGCGGCTTCCGTGTCGTCTTCGATGCGATGAGCGCCGTCACCGGTCCCTACGCCAAGGAGATCATCGAGAAGCGTCTTGGCGCGCCCAAGGGCTCGGTGATGAACTTCATTCCGCTGCCGGACTTCGGCGGCCATCATCCCGACCCGAACCTGGTGCATGCCCGCGCCCTCTACGAAACGATGATGGCGCCCGACGCGCCTGATTTCGGCGCCGCCTCCGACGGTGACGGCGACCGCAATCTCGTCATCGGTCGCGGCATCTTCATCACGCCATCCGACAGCCTCGCCATGCTTGCCGCCAACGCGCACCTGGCGCCGGGCTATGCCAAGGGCATCGCCGGCATCGCTCGCTCGATGCCGACCAGCGGTGCTGCAGACCGCGTCGCCGAGAAGCTCGGGATCGGCCTCTACGAAACGCCGACCGGCTGGAAATTCTTCGGCAACCTGCTCGACGAGGGCATGGCGACGATCTGCGGCGAAGAAAGTGCCGGCACCGGCTCCAACCACGTGCGCGAGAAGGACGGCCTCTGGGCGGTCCTGCTCTGGCTCAACATCCTTGCCGCCCGCAAGGAAAGCGCGCTCGATATCGTTGAGAAGCACTGGGCGACTTACGGCCGCAACTACTACTCACGCCACGACTATGAAGAGGTCGATTCCGACGCAGCCAACGGCCTGATGGCCAACCTGCGCGACCAGCTTGCCACGCTTCCCGGCAAGTCTTTCGGCGCGCTCAAGGTCGAAACGGCTGACGACTTTGCCTACAACGACCCGGTCGACCATTCCGTCAGCAAGAACCAGGGCATCCGCATCCTGTTCGAAGGCGGTTCCCGCGTCGTCTTCCGCTTGTCGGGTACCGGCACCTCGGGCGCGACGCTGCGCGTCTACATCGAGCGCTTCGAGCCGGATGCCGCACGTCACGGCATCGACACCCAGGAAGCGCTCGCCGACCTCATCGCCGTTGCCGACGAGATCGCCGGCATCAAGACCCGCACCGGCCGTACCGAGCCGAGCGTGATCACCTGAGACACTGCACAAGGGCCGCTTCATGCGGCCCTTCTTCTTTCGACCGTTCCCCCATGTCCGGGCAGAGGGGGTGAGCGGCGTATACGTTGAGCAAGAGGGCCGCTTTCATGACGACGATCGGAAATCCACCCCTCGGAGCCACCATTACGCCTGAAGGCACCGTGTTTTCGGTCTGGTCGCGCAATGCCGCCCGCATCGATCTCTGCCTGTTCGACAAGTCCGGCGCCAAACAACTGCGGCAACTGCCGATGGAACGAAACGGCGACGTTCACAGCCTCACGGTCAAGGACGCCCCGAAGGGAACGCGGTATGGTTTCCGCGCCGATGGCGTCTATTCGCCCGATCACGGCCTCTGGTTCGATCCGTCCAAGCTGCTGGTCGATCCCTATGCCGTTGAACTCGACCGACCCTTCCAGCATGATCCGCGCCTGACGATCTTTGGCGAGGAGACCGCCAACCTCGTGCCGAAGGCGATCGTGTCTGATGTCAAATCGGTCAAGCCGAAAGCCCCGCTCTTCCGCACCGGCGGCCTGATCTACGAGATCGCCGTCAAGCCTTTCACCATCCTGCATCCGGAAGTGCCCGAGGCCAAGCGCGGCACGGTGGCGGCACTCGCAGAACCCGTGATCATCGATCACCTCAAGCGTCTTGGCGTCTCGACAATCGAGCTGATGCCGATCGTCGCCTGGATCGACGAGCGCCACCTGCCGCCGCTCGGGCTCAGGAATGGCTGGGGCTACAACCCGATCGCGCCGATGGCGCTCGATCCGCGCCTGGTGCCGGGCGGCATCAAGGAGTTGCGCAAGACGGTCGAGACGCTGCGCAAGGCCGGCATCGGCGTCATCCTCGATCTGGTCTTCAACCACTCCGGCGAAAGCGACCGCTTCGGCACCACCTTGTCGATGCGTGGCCTCGACAACCTGACCTATTACCGCCACGTCACCGACCGGCCGGGCGAACTCATCAACGACACCGGCTGCGGCAACACCATTGCCTGCGACAATCCGGTGGTCGAGGCGCTGGTCCTCGACAGTCTGCGCCATTTCGTGCGCGCCGCCGGCGTCGATGGCTTCCGCTTCGATCTCGCCTCGATCCTCGGCCGCGACATGGGCGGCTTTCATCGCGATGCTTCACTTTTCCAGGCGATCTCGGCCGATCCATTGCTTGCTGACCGCGTGCTCATTGCCGAGCCCTGGGACATCGGCCCCGGCGGCTACCAACTCGGTAACTTCCCGTCACCCTTTCTTGAATGGAACGACCGCGCCCGCGACGACATCCGCATCTACTGGCGCGGTGACCGCCACTCGATCGGCGCCTTGGCGACAGCCCTTGCGGGCTCTTCGAACAGTTTTGGCCGTTGGGGCGACAGCGGGACGCGAACGGTCAACTTCATCGCCGCCCATGACGGTTTCACGCTCGCCGATATCGTTTCTTATGCCGGCAAGCACAACGAAGCCAATGGCGAGGAAAACCGCGACGGCCACAACGAGAACCATTCGTGGAACAACGGCGCAGAGGGTCCGACCACCGATCCAGATATCCTCGCGGCCCGACGCCACGATGTGATGGCGCTCATCGGCACACTGTTTTCCACCCGCGGCGCGATCATGCTGACCGCCGGAGACGAAGGCGGGCGCAGCCAGAAGGGCAACAACAATGCCTATTGCCAGGACAACGGCATTACCTGGCTCGACTGGACCACGATGGATGACGAAATCGTTGCCCACACCGCTGCCCTGTCGGCAATGCGCGCTCGCTTCAGTGTGTTCGAAGAGACCACATTCCTGACCGGAAGCGGCGACGTCGAATGGCGGCGCCTCGACGGGCACCTGATGACCGTCGGCGACTGGGAGCATCCGGCAACCGACAATCTGATGATGGTGCTCGCCACCCGTGACCGGCTGCAGAAGCGGCCGACACGCCTTGCCGTCGTCATCAATCGCAGCCACGCCCCCCACCCCATCAGGCTTCCTGACAGCATCGACGGAAAGTGGCAGGATGCGCTTGAAGCGCCTACGATCCCGGACCATGTCGCGCCCCGGTCCGTCGCCTTCCTGGTGGAGGTTTTCTAAGGCTTTTCCACCACTTGCAGGTTGCAACGGGCGAGCCTATAGATCGTGCGGGGGCTTGTTTCGGGGCGTTCACATGCTTGAGGACATTTCACTTTCTGAGATCAAGGCTCTGGCCGGCAAGGAGGTCGGGGTTTCCGACTGGATCACGGTCACGCAGGAAACGATCGACAAGTTCGCCGAGGCGACCAGCGACTACCAATATATCCACGTCGATCCGGTGCGCGCTGCGGCCGAAACGCCGTTCGGCGGCACGATTGCGCATGGTTTCCTGTCGCTCTCGCTGCTTTCGGCGATGAACTACAATTGCCTGCCGAAGATCCGCGAGCAGACCATGGGGATCAACTACGGCTTCGAGAAAGTGCGCTTCATTGCGCCGGTGAAAAGCGGTGCCAAGGTGCGCGGTCACTTCACCATGGCCGACGCCCGCTTTCGCGGCGCCAACATGCTGATGATCACCTACGACGTCAGCGTCGAGATCGAGGGCGAGCGCAAACCGGCACTGACCGCCACCTGGCAGACGATCATCCAGTTCGATCCCAAGGATCGGCCGGCGGATGCGTAAGCGTCGCGCGACCATGTAAGCCCAAATGAGCGCAATCGTCATCATCGAGCCTGCCGACACGCGTTTCGTCCGCGAGTTTGCCGGCTGCGACTTTTCCTTCGAGGTGGCATCCGAGGCACTGCCACCTTTCACAGGTCCCGGCCTTGGCGCTGTCGCTCCCGTCGAAGCATACACAAAAGCCTATGAGGCAGATCCGGAAGAGTTGACGGACGCATCCGCAGAGCCGGACGCTGCCCTCTTTGTCGCACGCATCGACGGAAAGCTTGCCGGTTACATCGCTCTGTCGAAAGCGTGGAACGGCTTTGCCGAAGTCGACGACATTGCGGTCGACACAGACGCTCGCCGCGCCGGCGTCGCCAAGGCACTCATGGACCGGGCGGTCTCTTGGGCAAATGAACAGGGCCTGCCGGGGATCCGGCTCGAAACCCAGTCGAACAATGTCGGGGCCTGCCGCTTCTACGAACGCTACGGCTTCGAACTCGCCGGCTACGACCGGCATCTCTACTCCGCCCTGACGCCCGGAACCCGCGAAATCGCGCTCTATTGGTACTTCCGGTTTTAACCGCGCGAAGAAGATGATCGGGGGACGCCAAAGGCATTCCCCCGATCTGATGGCTCAAGCGGATGCGGAAAGGCTCAAGCGGCTCCCCTTCCCGAACTGGGCGGTAATCTCAGTGGCCAGCGTCTTCAGCACCTTCAGACAGCAGCCCGAAGACGAAGGGCGAGAAGGACCGCCAGCACTCGACGCGGAACTGATCCTCGGCCGTGCGGAAGAGGATGATCTCCGCCTTGCCGAAGATCGTGCGCGAGCAGGCGCCGACCGGGAAGATCGCCAGCGACAGATCCTGCGGGCAGCCGCTGTTGATGGCCACGTCCGCACCCGGACCACTGACGATGACGGCGACATTGCGGTGCGAGATGTCGACCGCCGAATGCAGCGTGCCGCTCGAGGCTGCTGCCGCCATCAGGTCGGCTTCGCCTTCGTCAAACACCAGCCACTCGTCGGGGCCAATCCACAAGGCATGACGCTGGCCTGAGGAGGCCGAAGTCTTCGGCCGCGTCGGAAGCGTGACGCCGAGGGCTGCCGACAGCGCGGCAAGCGCGTCGGCGCCGGCGCGCAGCGAGATGCGTGTCGCGCCCGGAGCCGGCGTCAGGATCGCTTCGGCCGAGCCGCCGCGTGCGGTGAGTGCCGCCTTGCGGCTTGCAGTAACCTGGTCAGCCATGGAGACGGCCCCCTTCCTTGTCAAAGAACACCATGTCGCTCACTTCAACGGCGATGGTGCGATCGGTCATCGGCACATAGAGCGTCTGGCCGAGCCGCTCGCGGCCCCCGGCGACCATGGCGAGCGCGATCGAGCGACCGCAGTTTTCCGACCAGTAGGACGACGTCACGTGGCCGAGCATGGTCATCGGCTTCGGCTGGTTCGGATCGGCGACGATCTGTGCGCCTTCCTCCAGCACCACCTTCGGATCCTTGGTCAAAAGGCCGACGAGCTGCTTCCGGCCGTCCTTGACGAGATCCGGACGCTTCAGGCCACGGATACCCACAAAGTCGGGCTTCTTCTTCGAGACCGCCCAGGACAGGCCGGCATCGTCAGGCGTCAGCGTGCCGTCGGTGTCCTGGCCGACGATGATGTAGCCCTTCTCGGCGCGCAGCACGTGCATGGTTTCCGTGCCGTAGGCGCAGGCGCCCATCGGCTCGGCGCGTGCCCAGATCGCCTCCCAGACCGCCTGGCCGTAATCGGCCGGAACGTTGACTTCGAAGCCGAGCTCGCCGGTGAACGACATGCGGAAGAGCCTTGTCGGCACACCGCAGATCTTGCCTTCGGCCACGCTCATATGCGGGAAGGCCTCGTTGGAAAGGTCGATGCCTTCGACGAGCGGCGCGATGATCTCGCGCGCCTTCGGACCCTGCACGGCGATGACGGCCCATTGTTCCGTCGTCGAGGTCAGCCACACCTTCAGGTGCGGGAACTCCGTCTGCAGATAGTCTTCCATGTGGTTCATGACGCGCGGCGCACCGCCGGTCGTCGTCGTCACGTGGAAGCGATCCTCGGCCAAGCGGCCGACCACGCCGTCGTCATAGACGAAGCCGTCGTCGCGCAGCATGATGCCGTAGCGGCAGCGGCCGGGCTTCAGGTTGTCCCAGGCGTTGGTGTACATCAGGTTGAGGAACTGGGCCGCATCCGGGCCGACGACCTCAATCTTGCCGAGCGTCGAAGCGTCGAAGACACCCGCGACGTCACGCACCGTCTTGCATTCGCGCGCCACCGCCTCATGCATGCCCTCTCCCGACTTCGGATAGAACCAGGCGCGCTTCCAGTTGCCGACATCCTCGAACTCGGCGCCGTGCGCCTCCTCCCAGGCATGCATCGGTGTCTTGCGGGCCGGATCGAAGAGAGCACCGCGCGAATGGTTGACGATCGTGCCGAAGGTCACCGGCGTATAGGGCTGGCGGAAAGTCGTCAGGCCCACCTGCGGGATATCCTTGCCGAGCGCTTCGGCGGCGATCGCCAGGCCATGCATGTTGGAAAGCTTGCCCTGGTCGGACGCCATGCCGTTGGTGGTAAAGCGCTTGATGTGCTCGATCGAGTGCATGCCTTCGCGCACCGCCAGACGAATGTCCTTGGCGCAGACATCGTGCTGGAAGTCGATGAAGGCCTTGACGGTGGTGTCCGGTCCGGCCCCTTCGGCAGCGCCGATCATGCCACCCGTCCAGCCGAAGCGGTTTTCGCCCGAAAGTGTGACCTGCGTTCCGCCTTCGGCACCCGCTGCACGCGCGGTCAGTTCGCCAGCGGCAAGCGCCTCGTCGATGGTTGCCTGCAGGTCGTCGGCACCGTTGCAGGCGCCGATCGACAGGCAATCCTGCAGATAGGTGCCCGGCAGGAAGCGCTGCGTCGCCGCGTCGAACTTCACCTTGCCGCGCGACTGCGAGAAGAGATGCACCGAGGGCGTCCAGCCGGCCGAGACCAGCAATGCATCGACGGCGAACTTGCGCGCCGAGCCGCCGCCGTTGCGGGCAACGCTGATCGAATTGACGCGCAGCTTGCCGCCGGCCTTGATCACCGAATGGCCGGTCAGCACTTCGATGCCGAGCTTGCGCGCTTCCGCAAGCACCGCCTCGCCCGGGTTCTCGCGGCAATCGACGATCACGGGAACCGAGACACCGGCACGCTTCAGGTCGAAGGCTGCCTCATAGGCCGAGTCGTGGGCGGTATAGACGCCGACCTTCGAACCGACGGCGACGCCGAAGTGGTTGAGATAGGTGCGGCCGGCCGAAGCGAGCATGATGCCCGGACGGTCATTGTTGGCAAACACCATGTGCCGCTCGATCTGGCCATTGGCGAGGATCACCTTCTTGGCACGCACCTGCCACAGCCGCTCGCGCGGCAGCGACTTGTCGAGGGCGGCGAGATGATCCGTCACCCGCTCGACCAGGCCGACGAAATTGTGGTTGTAGTAACCGAAGCCGGTGGTTCGGGTCAGAAGCGTGACATTGTCCATGGCGGCAAGCGCCTTGGCCGTATCCTGCGCCCAGTCCCAGCCGTCCTTGCCGTCGATCGTCGTGCCGCTTTCATAACGAAGCGCGCCGCCGACTTCCGGCTGTTCGTCGCAGATGATCACCTTGGCGCCGGCCTTGGCCGCGGCAAGGGCTGCCGAAAGACCGGCAACGCCGGCACCGACGACCAGCACGTCGCAATGGGCATAGCGGCTGGCATAGTGATCCGGGTCCGCTTCCGTCGGGGTAACGCCGAGACCGGCGGCACGGCGGATGAAGGGTTCGTAGATCGCGTGCCAGGCAGCCTTCGGCCACATGAAGGTCTTGTAGTAGAAGCCGGCAGCGAAGAACGGCGACATCAGGTCGTTGAGGCCTCCGACGTCGAAGGCGAGCGATGGCCAGCGGTTCTGCGATTCCACCTTCATGCCGTCGAAGACTTCCTGGACCGTGGCGCGCACGTTCGGCTGACGACGGGCGGCGTCACGCGAAACGTCGAGCAACGCGTTCGGCTCTTCCGCGCCTGCCGAGAGAATGCCGCGCGGGCGGTGATACTTGAACGAGCGGCCGACGAGATGAATGCCGTTGGCAAGCAGCGCCGAGGCGACCGTGTCGCCCTCGAGCGCCGTCAGCGTGCGGCCGTCGAAGGTGAAGCGCGCGGTGCGGGCCGGTGTCAGCCGGCCGACGCCTGGAATGCGATTGGCGCCCATCATTTCGCGGCTCCCTTATCCTGCCCGTTCTTGTCCTGCTCGCTCTGAAGAATGGCGGCGATATCCGGCTTCGGCTCGCCGGCCTTGTAGGTGGTGTAGAAACGGTCGCTGACCGTGTCGCGGGCGGCGTTGAAGAACCGGCCGCAACCATGGATATGGCGCCAGCGTTCGAAGATCAGACCCTTCGGGTTCTGACGCAGGAAGAAGTACTCCTCGAATTCCTCGTCGGTGATGTCGGCGATGTTTTCGGGGCGGGCAATATGGGCGTCGCCGGCGCCGCGGAATTCGAGCTCGGAGCGCTCTTCTTCGCAGTAGGGGCAATAGATCAGAAGCATCTCGAAATCCTCAGTGCGCAACGGCGGCAGCTGCCGCCTCGTCGATGAGCCGGCCGGTGCGGAAGCGCTCCAGCGTCAGGCCCGCGGCCAGGCGATGCGGCTCGCCCTTGGCGATCAGATGGGCGAAGAGGTTGGCCGAGCCCGGCGTCGCCTTGAAGCCGCCCGTACCCCAGCCAGCGTTCAGGAACAGGCCCGGAACCGGGGTCACGCCCTGGATCGGCGAGCGGTCCTGGGTGACGTCGACGATGCCGCCCCACTGGCGCATCATCTTGACGCGCCGGAACATCGGGAAGAGCTCGCAGATCGCATCCAGCGTATGGGTGATGATCTGCAGGCCACCGGTCTGAGAATAGGAATTGTACTGGTCGGTGCCGGCGCCGATGACGAACTCGCCCTTGTCGGACTGCGAGATATAGGCATGCACCGAGTTCGACATGACGACGCAGGGGAAGATCGGCTTCAGCGGCTCGGAGACCAGCGCCTGCAGCGGCTGGCTCTGCAGCGGCACGCGCACGTCGGCCATCTGCATCAGCACCGAGGTGTGGCCGGCGGCGGAGATGCCGACCTTCTTGGCGCCGATGTAGCCGCGATTGGTGTCGACGCCGATGACACGGCCGGTCTCGTCGCGGCGGATGCCGGTGACTTCGCAGTTCTGGATGATGTGCACACCGCGGTCGGAGGCAGCGCGGGCGTAGCCCCAGGCAACGGCATCGTGGCGGGCGGTGCCGCCGCGGCGCTGGAGTGCCGCACCGTTGATCGGATAGCGCGCGGTCTTGGCGATATCGAGCGGCGGGCAATAGGCCTTGGCCTGTTCCGGCGTCAGCCACTCGTTGTCGATGCCATAGAGACGGTTGGCATTGATATGACGCTTGAACGACTGCTGGTCATGGATGTTGTGCGACAGCATCATCACGCCGCGCGGCGAATACATGACGTTGTAGTTCAGGTCCTGCGACAGGTTTTCCCAGAGCTTCAGCGAGTGCTCGTAGATGTCCATGCTCTCTTCATAGAGATAGTTGGACCGGATGATCGTCGTATTTCGGCCAGTATTGCCGCCGCCGATCCATCCCTTCTCGAGCACCGCGACATTGGTGATGCCGTGCTCCTTGGCAAGATAATAGGCTGCACCCAGGCCATGACCGCCGCCGCCGATGATGATCACATCATACTCTTTGCGCGGCTCCGGCGACGCCCAGTGCGGGCCCCACCCCTTGTGGCCGCGCAACGCCTCGCGCGCCACGGCGAAAACTGAATATTTGCGCATCGGCCTTATACTCCATGAACCCCGTTCTCATTGGCGTTAGAAATCGCAAATCCGAGACCTGTGCAACGTTTCTTTTGCGACGCAATTGCGTGGACTTGCGCGCAGTTGCGACATGGCTACGGATCGGTTACGCGGAGGACGAGAAGTGGTGCAGCGCCTGCATCCGAGGATTTTTCAGCGCTTCCTCATGTCGTCGCTGGACTTTCGATATGCGATCTGGTATCCGCTCCACTAATCGTAAAGCTTTCAGCTCAGCGAATGTCATTCTTTTGCCTCCGGCACCTGACGGAGCTGCAAACAACTCGAACCAAAGGAACGGGATTCACGTGCAGGTACTTGTCCGCGATAACAATGTCGATCAGGCGCTCCGCGCTCTCAAGAAGAAGATGCAGCGCGAAGGCATTTTCCGCGAAATGAAGATGCGTGATTACTACGAAAAGCCGTCCCAGAAGCGCGCCCGCGAAAAGGCTGAAGCCGTTCGCCGCGTCCGCAAGCTGGCACGCAAGCGTGCACAGCGCGAAGGCCTCCTGGCCCGCTGATTGTCGTTTTTTCGACGCTTTCTGATGTAAGTCGTGGCGGGGGCGAAGTATCGCCACCGCCTTTTTTTGGTATGGACAACGTTTCCACCGACAGGCTAGCGTGCTCAACGCTGCCAGCGGCGGACGGCCAACCGGAGTGTTTGACCGGTGGTCTGCTGGAGCCTGATTAGGCCCGGCTTGAGGAGCCCGCGGGGAGTTTCGGGGCTCCAGAAACCGAAAGCCAATGGCTTTCGAGACCTTGTCGATTTGAGGGATCAACCTTTGACACTTGCTGCCATGACTGCGGACGTCTCCGGTTTTACTGTCCAAGAGGCGTCTCGCCGCCACCAGCGCAAGCCGAGGCTTGCCGCCATGCTGATCCTCGGTTCGGCACTTCTTCTCGCAGGCTGCACCACCGACGGCCCCGATTCCGTCACCAACAAGGTCGAGCGCGAACAGGGCTCGCAGGAAAACATCGCCTCGCTGTCGAGCGTCATCGCCTCGAACCCGAGCGATCCCGAAGGCTACAACGTCCGCGGCTCGGCTTACGGCCGTGCCGGTGAGTACCGCCGGGCCATTGCCGACTTCGACCAGGCGATCCAGCTCAACCCGCGCTTCTACCAGGCCTATGCCAACCGCGCGCTCGTCCATCGCAACATGGGCAACACCCAGGCAGCCCTTGCCGACTACAACTCGGCGCTGCAGCTCAATGCGAACTACGACGTTGCCTATATCGGCCGCGGCAATCTCTATCGCCAGGCCGGACAGCTCGATTCCGCCTTCAACGATTTCAACAAGGCGATCCAGCTCGACACGACCGATCCGCGCGCCTACCACAACCGCGGTCTGATCTACCAGGCACGCAACCAGCACGGCCCGGCGATCGAGGACTTCTCGACGGCGATCTCGCTGTCGCCGAGCTCGCCGGAGCCCTATAACGGCCGCGGCATCTCCTATGTCGCGCAAGGGGACGACGATAACGCCTTCTCCGACTTCAACACCGCGATCAATCTCAACGGCAAGGTTGCCGAATCCTGGGCCAACCAGGCACTGGTCTATGAGCGTAAGGGCGACAAGGCGAAAGCCTCCAAGTCCTATTCGCACGCGCTGCAACTCGACCCGAAATACGAGCCGGCCCGCGCCGGCCTTGCCCGCGTCAAGGCCTCTTAAGCGCCCCGATCCTGCCTATTCGAGACGCCCGCGATCCAATCGCGGGCGTTTTTTGTTTGCGCCGGGGCGAGCCCTTCGTTGCCGCAGACACGGGAATACTCCGGGGGAACATTCCGGGCCATCGTCCGTTTGCTTCAAGCACAAAGAACGGAGATTGAGCCATGATCAAACGAACCCTCGTTACGGCGCTGGCACTGGCCGCGCTCGCCACAGGCCCGGCCGCAGCGCAGAACTACATCGCGCTCGGCCGTCTCGTCTGCGGTTCGCAAGGCGGCACAGGCATGATCCTGACTTCGACCAAGAACCTCATGTGCACCTTTACCCCCACCAATGGTGGCGCCAAGGCCGTCTATGCCGGCACGATCCGCAAGATCGGCATCGACATCGGCAAGACCGGGAAGAGCACCATGGTCTGGGACGTCTTTGCCAAGACCGGTACGCCGGTCAGCGAATTTGCCCTCGCCGGTGAATACTACGGCGTCGGCGCCGATGCGAGCATGGCCGTTGGCGGCGGCGCCAAGGTAATCGGCGGCGGCAGCAACAAGGCCTTCATGCTGCAACCGGTCAATGTCCAGGTCCAGGAAGGACTAAACGTTGCCGTCGGCATCGACGAACTGACGCTGGCGCCGGCCGGCTAGAGCAGCGCACCGGAAAACCCGCTTTCCATCCGGACCATGCCTTGCCGGACACTCCGCAACAAAACGCCCGCCTTTCGGCGGGCGTTTCAGTGTCGATGGCGCAATCGGCTTTAGGCGTGCAGCGCCTTGACGATGTCTTCGGTCACCTTCTTGGCGTCGCCAAGCAGCATCATCGTGCCGTCCTTGTAGAACAGCGTGTTGTCGATGCCGGCATAACCCGAGCCGAGCGAGCGCTTGACGAAGAGGCAGGTCTTGGCCTTGTCGACGTCGAGGATCGGCATGCCGTAGATCGGCGACGACTTGTCGTCGCGCGCTGCCGGGTTGGTGACGTCGTTGGCGCCGATGACATAGGCGACATCGGCCTGCGCAAACTCGGAGTTGATGTCCTCAAGCTCGAACACTTCGTCGTAAGGCACGTTCGCTTCGGCAAGCAGTACGTTCATGTGGCCGGGCATGCGGCCTGCGACCGGGTGGATCGCGTACTTGACCTCGACACCGGCCGCCTTCAGTTGGTCACCCATCTCGCGCAGCGCATGCTGCGCCTGGGCGACCGCCATGCCGTAGCCCGGCACGATAATCACCTTGGAGGCGTTCGCCATCAGGAAGGCCGCATCGTCGGCCGAGCCCTGCTTGACCGTGCGCTGGACACCGTCGTCACCGCCGGCCGCCGCGGTCTCGCCACCAAAGCCGCCGAGAATGACCGAGATGAACGAGCGGTTCATGCCCTTGCACATGATGTAGGAGAGGATCGCACCGGAAGAGCCTACGAGCGCACCAGTGACGATCAGCGCCAGGTTACCGAGCGTGAAGCCGATGCCGGCTGCCGCCCAACCCGAATAGGAGTTGAGCATCGAGACTACGACAGGCATGTCTGCGCCGCCGATCGGGATGATGATCAGCACGCCGAGCGCCAGCGACAAGGCAACGATCAACCAGAACACGGTGGTGCTCTGGGTGAGCACCAGCATGACCACTAGCACGACCAGCGCGATTGCAAGGCCGGCATTGATGGCGTGGCGTCCCGCAAGCATGATCGGCTTGCCGGACATACGGCCGTCAAGCTTCAGGAAGGCGATGACCGAACCGGTGAAAGTGATCGCGCCGATGGCAACGCCGAGCGACATTTCGACCAGCGCCTGCGCATGGATGTCGCCGAGAGTGCCGATGCCGAAACTCTCCGGCGCATACATGGCAGCGGCCGCCACCATGACGGCCGCAAGACCGACCAGCGAGTGAAAGGCGGCAACAAGCTGCGGCATCGAGGTCATGGCGATGCGACGGGCGATGACGGCACCGACGCCGCCACCGATGGCAAGGCCGAGCACGATCAGGAGGAAGCCGCCGAAGGTGGGCTTGGCAAGCAACAGCGTCGTGACGATCGCGATGCCCATGCCGACCATGCCGTAGGTGTTGCCCTTGCGGCTGGTGGTCGGATGCGAAAGGCCGCGCAGCGCCATGATGAACAGGACGCCGGAAACGAGGTAGAGGAAGGCTGCGAAGTTGGCGTTCATCGGGCCAGCCTCACTTGTCTTTTTTCTTGTACATGGCGAGCATGCGCTGGGTGACGAGGAAGCCGCCGAAAATGTTGACGGCAGCCAGCACCAGCGCAATGAAGCCGAAGCCCGTCGCAAGTCCGGAGGCCGAGATGCCGACGGCAAGCAGCGCACCGACAACGATGACGGAGGAGATCGCGTTGGTGACGGCCATCAGCGGCGTGTGCAGTGCCGGCGTCACCGACCAGACCACGTAGTAGCCGACGAAGATAGCCAGCACGAAGATCGCCAGACGGAAGACGAAGGGATCGATTGCGCCGCCGGTGGCGCCGTGGGCGACGACGCCGGCCGCATCCGGCACGTACTCGGCCGCGGTGCGGACCGCTTCTACCGCCCGGTCGAGATCGGCGAGCGCCTTGTCGAGAAGTTCATTTGCCATCACTTGTCCCCCTTGCTGCCGCCGAAGTTCGGATGCACCACCTCACCGCCATGGGTAAGCACTGTCGCCTTGACGAGCTCGTCTTCCATGTTGAGCGCAAGTGCCTTGGTATCCTTGGTATCCTTGGAAACCATGGTTTCCAGGAAGGTGACTAGGTTCTTGGCATAGAGGCCGGAGGCGGAAGCTGCGATCCGTCCCGGCACGTTCAGGTGGCCAATCACCTTGACGCCGTCGACCTCGACGACCTTGCCGGCTTCGGCACCTTCGACGTTGCCGCCCCGCTCGACGGCAAGATCGACTGCGATCGAACCGGGCTTCATGCTTTTCAGCATGTCACGGCTGACGAGCCGCGGCGCCGGACGGCCGGGGATGAGCGCCGTGGTGATGACGATGTCCTGCTTGGCGATATGCTCGGAGACGAGTGCCGCCTGCTTGGCCTGATACTCCCTGGACATTTCCTTGGCGTAGCCGCCGGCTGTTTCAGCCGCCTTGAATTCCTCGTCCTCGACGGCGATGAACTTGGCACCGAGCGATGCGACCTGCTCCTTGGCGGCCGGACGCACGTCCGTCGCCGAAACCACCGCACCAAGACGGCGTGCCGTCGCGATTGCCTGCAGGCCGGCAACGCCCGCCCCCATGACGAAGACCTTGGCCGCCGGAACCGTGCCGGCCGCGGTCATCATCATCGGCAGTGCCCGGTCATATTCGTAGGCAGCATCGATCACCGCCTGGTAGCCGGCAAGGTTCGCCTGGCTCGACAGCACGTCCATCGACTGGGCGCGGG
This sequence comes from Ensifer sp. MJa1, assembly GCF_037026475.1. Classification (NCBI taxonomy): domain Bacteria; kingdom Pseudomonadati; phylum Pseudomonadota; class Alphaproteobacteria; order Hyphomicrobiales; family Rhizobiaceae; genus Ensifer; species Ensifer sp. MJa1. The sequence continues at coordinate 72,026 of NZ_JAKUMO010000023.1, forward strand.
TGATGCGCGGCATCAGCTCCATCGCAAAGGTGGTGAGCCCGGCCTTGGCCATTTCGGCGAGCGCGGCCTCGTTGCCATAGGGATCCATGATGGCGATGACGATGGCGCCCGACTTGTAGCCGGCGATCTCGGCACTCGAGGGCCGGCGCACCTTCAGGACGACGTCGGCTGCCTTGGCGTCGGCAACCGTGCCGATGCGCGCCCCGACCTTCTCGAATTCAGCGTCCGGAACGCGCGACGGAAAGCCGGCGCCTGCCTCGACGATGACGTCGAAGCCGAGGCCTTTCAGTTTCTTGATTGTGTCCGGTGATGCGGCAACGCGACCCTCGTTCAGATCCGTTTCCTTGGCGACAAAGACAATCTCGCTCACAGGTCCCCCTCCTTGGCCGCAATCGAGCCAAAGCCGGAATGCGGGCATTCTCTCCGACTGCAAAGCGGCCGGCTCGCGAGCGAGCCCGCACGCCCCCATGCGCCAGGAACATTGCCCGGCCACATATTTCCTGGAAGACCGTCCCTCCTGCCCGTGAACCACTAACGCGGCTCATGCAGCACCCTTGCTCGGACACCGCGGGCGGCCAGTCTTCCACTCCCCCCTCACGTCGTGAGGAAAACATGCTCGTGTCGGCTCAGCAGAACCCAGGAGCACCAAGATCTCAAAGCACGGAAACGAACACCGCCGACCCTCCAGTCGACAACATGCTGATCCGTCCGGACTCATTTCCGGCCGCCGATAAGACGCCCGCATGGACGTCCACGGCGCGCTGTGCAAAGCGCCGATTAACGAAGGAAGAAGAAGCCGGCGATGTTGAGAAGGATGAACAGCACGACCGAGGAGAAGAAGCCCATCGTCGTGAAGAAGCCGGCAGCCATGGCGATCAGCAGGGCGACGCAGAAGAGCGTACCGAACTTGGATGCGCTGATGAAAAGATTGTACGTCTTTTCGTGCTCCGGATAGTCCATCGGAGCGCCCATCTCGACCGGTCCAGAATGATGCTCAGCCATCGTTCAAATTCTCCCTGAATGCCACGGAGCGACCCTTTGTCGCCACCGCTCATCAACCTTGATCAAAGCAGGGTTTCCGCGAAAAGCGAACGTAAAAACCCTTGTAGCTGCCCATACACAATGCGCGGGCCGGGTGCAACGAAAACCCGTCCTTTAGCGCTGCATCATGGGGCGATATGCCGCGCCGTGCCATGCGCACGGAGCGCCGCCTTGTAGCGGACTGGCACACCGAGGAGGAGCCTCCTCGGTGGAGACTTCCTTTTAGCGGAAGACCGACATGCGGTAGGAGCGGCCGTAGCCGTTTTGCGCCATGCGTGCAGTGGGAAGGATCGTCAGCGGCGCGAAAGGCACCTCGCTGCGGTCGGCAAACATCATGCGGCGCTCGAAGGGTTCCGAATCGAAAATGGGATATCGATCCAGGATCGACGGCCGCTGGCCCCTGACCTGCGCGACGAGCAGCGCGCCATCGGCGTTGTAAACCCCGAGGTTCTCGCGCTTGGCGACAACCGTCTCGGACGCGAAGATGCGCTTGTAGAAAGCGGCGTGGCGCGGGCGGCAGGCGGTCAGGCAACGGTCGGCGGAAAAGTATTCGCAAGCCATCGCCACCGGACGCAGCGTCAAATAGGGAAGCGCGCGCATCTCGTCGCCGATCACATCCGGATCGACCGCCAGGCGACCGGGATCGACGAGCACCATCCCGGCATCGAGGAAGGCGTCAATCTCCGGACCGAAGATCATGCCCGACGTACTGGCACGATGGTCCGGCGTCACGTGGTGCACACGCACGGTACTGACGAGGCTCTCATCGAGATAGATGCCAAAAACATAAGCGTGGCTATCGAAGTCGAGAGCGTCGACCAGCGTCGAGCCGGTCAACTCCATCAGATTGACGGACTTGTAGGACTTGTAGCGCAGCCGCGCGATGTCCTCCATGTCTTCGCCGGTCTCGACCCGCCGATATTCGACACGATCGAGCAATTGCATCAGCTTTTCAGAAAAACGCCCAGGCTCCGCCTGGGAACTCGACTCACCCATACTCAACACCTCATGGTTAACAAATCGTTAACCTATTGAGAGGAGATGGGGCGGCAACAGCAAAACGGAACAGTTCACCGTTAACTTTTTGTTAACCCTAAAAAATCGTGAACGTATTCGGTTGATTTAGAACGAACTGCACCAAGGCGGAACGCGTTTGCCCCGCAGCATCAGAGGGTTGAGGGGAGCGAAAGCCGCATCAAAAGAGAGCGGAAGAGGGCCCGAAAGGTCAGGCGATACGCTTGCTGGTGGGCTTTACGCCCCGTTTTGGCACACCGTTCTTGCAAAGAGTGGCAATGGCCGAAGCCGGCATGGGGGCCGCAAAGACGAAGCCCTGTATCAAATCGGCACAATTGTGCTCGTTGATAAGCTGCAACTGATCTGCCGTCTCGACACCTTCGACAACGGTGCGCAGACTGAGCGCGTGTGCGAGATTTGCCGTGCCGCGCAATAGCTTGAAGCGGCGCGAATCCTCGCGGATGTTGCGCACGAAGGATCGATCGATCTTGATGATGTCGACCGGCAGCGCATCGAGATAGCTGAGGCTCGAATAGCCAGTACCGAAATCGTCGATGGCGATGGTGATGCCCTGGCCGCGCAGTTCGCGCAAAATGGCCTGTACCTTGAGCGGCTCGTCCATCAGGCAGCTCTCGGTGACTTCCAGATGCAGCCGCGAAGCATCGAGACCGGTCGCCCGAAGCGTTTCGGTCACCATCATTACGATTTCCGTGCTGCGCAGGTCGAGCACCGACAGGTTGACCGAAACGGAAACGTCAGCCGGCCAGTTCATGCAGTCCCGGCACGCCTGGTTAAGAACGAAACGAGTGATTTCGGTCACCAGCCCCAGTTCCTCGGCAAGCTGGATGAAGACGTTCGGCGGCACCGGTCCACGCTCGGGATGCGTCCAGCGCGCCAGCGCCTCGCAGCACTCGACCCGACCGCCGCTTGGCGCGAACATCGGCTGGTAGGAAAGCGTCAGATGGCGCGCATTGATCGCTTCGCGCAGATCGGCCTTGAGCTTCTGGCGGTCGAGGTAGCGCGCGTCCATCTCAACTTCGAAGGCGGTGCAGCCGCCCCGGTTGCGCAGCTTGGTTTCCGATAGCGCCAGATCCGCCTTGATCTGCAGATCTTCGAGCCTGAGGTCGTCGCTTGGTGCGATAACAAAACCGGCACTCATCGTCATGTTGAAGGTGAAGCCGGCGGCCACGTAGGTGCCGCGCAGATCCGTGTGCAGCGCGCGCATCCGCTCTTCCAGGTCACCGGGTTCGGCCCTGTTCGGAAAGAACACGACGAACTCGTCACCCATCAACCGGGCGGCGATTGCATCGGTGCCGGCAAGCGCTTTCAGTCGGCCGGCAATGGCCTGCAGGAGCTTGTCGCCGACGATGTGGCCGCGCATGTCGTTGACGTGCTTGAACTCGGTGACATCGAGAACCATCAGCCCGACGGGCCGGCCTTGCCCGTCGTCACTGCTCACCGCGTTGACGACTAACTCGGCGAAATAGTCGCGGCTCGGCAGTTCCGTCAGCTTGTCGAAACGCACCATGTGCAGGATCTGCTTGTCCGCCTGCACCCGCGCCGTCACGTCCTCGAAGATCAAAACGATATCGCCGTTGTCACGGCGGCTTGCTGAGAACTCGAGATGCAGTTCTTCGCCAACAGGGATGAGCACCTGCGGCCGCCTGCCCTTGAGAAGAAGATCGAGCTGGCGCGAAATGGCCTTGCTCTTGTCCACGTCGAGCCGCATGCGACGCGCACCACGCCGGATCACATCGTCGAGCAACCAGCCCTTGAGCTCCGCCCTGTCGCCGAGAGCCAGAAGTGCACAGGCTCGCTCGTTGGCGACGACGACCCGGCCGTCGCCATCGAGCATGAACAGACCGTGGGTCATGTTGTTCAGCGCCGCGTCGAACTGCCCGGCAATGGTCGCGATCTCGCGTGCGGCCAGCACATTCTCATAGAGAAACGCGCGCACATTGTTGGCCATCATCCAGGTCGAAAGGATGAAAGGCAGGATCAGCACGGCAAGCGCCAGCATGTACACGTCCTGCAGCGTGATCAGGCCGACGACGATCGGCAGGCATGCCGACGACGACAGGAGAAGTACGGCGCGCTCGGAGCCATAATTGCGCCCGACAAGCGAAATCATCGAGGCGAGCGTAACCGAGATGGTGGCGAGCTCGGAAAAGGAATCCTGGCTGACTGCAATGGCATAACCACAGGCGATGCCGCAGGTGAGCGTCACGCTGACGCCGCCGACGATGTAGCGGTTCTCCCACTTGCGGACCATGGCGCGGTCGGCATTGGAGAAGTCCTGCCGGTCGAAGCGCGCCATGTCGAGGTTGCGCAACGCCCAGAGCACGAAGATCACGCCGGAGCAGGTGAGATAAAGCGGATCGGTGGTCTTGAAGTAGACGAGCAGAAACGTCACGACATGCGAAAGCATGCCGATCACCAGCGTATTGCGATGTTCGTAGAGCGAGCTCACGGATGACAGATACACGTCAGTCGGAAGAGCGCTCTGTCCAAGTCGCATCATGAACCAAGCTCCGGTTTACCGGATTGTTAGGGGTGATGACTTAACGAATGATTTCGTCTAACGCCCCGAAAAATGTATCGAATCCCAGAAAATCGAAGGGTTGGCGGCCGATAGACCCGAGAGTTCAACTCAACAGTGCGAAGGCGCCGAACATTACTCGAATTCTGCAACCAAACATAGGCATCCGCACAAGAAAAAGGCTCAGCTGCAACTACCACAATTCTACTGTTCTGGCGGATAAACCCGAACTAGCGTGTGCGATGGTTACCAGTTCTTGAAGAATTACCTGCGATTTCCTGCCGTTTTTGGCTCGCACGCGTTGCCGCAACGGACCGCGGTTGCGCAGCAATCGCGCTCACCACCTTCCCAGTTGACTTTCATCCGCATCTGAAGGCAAGGCTTTTCTTAAGCGTCTTACGGAGCCTGATGATGTCGAAACCTGTCGTTGCCATCCCCTGCGATTTCCGCGAATTCGACGGCAATGTCTGGCATGTCGTTGCCCATCAATATGTCCGCGCCGCCGTCGAGGGTGCCGGCGTCATGCCCTTCCTGGTTCCCGCGCTCGAAACCGGCAACGACATCGACGAGATCCTCGACCGCGTCGATGGTGTGCTCGCAAGCGGCGCCCGCTCCAACGTTCACCCCTCGCTTTACGGCCGCGAAGCCAAGGACAGTGACGGCCCCTTCGACCCGGGCCGTGATGCCACCAGCCTGCCGCTCATCACTCGGGCATTGGAGCGCGGCGTGCCGCTGCTCGCCATCTGTCGCGGCATCCAGGAGCTGAACGTCGCACTTGGCGGCACGCTTGCCAGCGAGATCCAGGACCAGCCGGGCATCTGGGACCATCGCAAACCCGACGTGAAGGAACTGGACGTCGCCTACGGCATCCGCCAGGACGTCATCGTCAAGGAAGGAAGCTGCCTGGCACCCGTGCTTGGCGCCGGCCGCATCCGCGTCAACTCGCTGCACCGCCAGGCGATCGGCGCCACGGCGCCGCGTCTCGCGGTCGAAGCGGTTGCCGATGACGGCACGATCGAAGCGGTTTCGGTGATCGGTGCCAAGGCCTTTGCCGTCGGCGTGCAATGGCATCCGGAATACTGGGTGCGCACCGACACACCTTCAGCAAGCCTGTTCAAGGCCTTCGGCGACGCCGTCAGGACCTACGCCGCCGGCCGCCTGGCAGCCTGACGCCGCAGTGCTTCATCGCCGCCCGAACCGGCCGGCGCCCACCTCAGGCAATCGAAACTTCAGGCTCCACGTCGTGTGAACGGCGTCTCCGGTACTGGCGTCAGCGCCTTGCCGGTTTCAAACCAGGCCGCAATGTTGTCAGCGACGAGGTCTGCCATAGCGTTGCGGGTCGCGACGGAAGCCGACGCGACGTGCGGCAGCAGGGACACGTTCGGCAGTGCCATCAACGCCTCAGGCACCTGCGGCTCGTTCTCGAAGACATCAAGGCCGGCGCCGGCGATCACGCCCGTCCGAAGCGCCTTGATCAGCGCCGGTTCGTCGACGGTCGAGCCACGACCGACATTGATCAGCACGCCGTTGCTGCCGAGTGCGGAAAGCACCTCGTCATTGACCGTGCGCTGCGTCACCTCGGTGCCGGGCACGATGACGACGAGCGTATCGACCGCGGCGGCAAGCCCGGCCAGCGTCGGATGATAGGCATAAGCAAGGCCCTCGCGCGGGCTGCGGGTATGATAGGCGATCGAAACGCCGAAGGCTTCGAGCCTCTTGGCGATGGCAAGGCCGATGCGCCCGAGTCCGTAGAGACCGACCGTTCGCCCGCGCAGCGAAAGCGGCGACAGCGGGAACGCACCCTCTCGGCTCCAGCGCCCCCGGCGCAGCCATTGCTCGGCCTGCGGCAACTGACGCAAGGTGTTGAGCAAGAGGCCGATCGCCGTATCGGCAACCTCTTCGGTCAGCACGTCGGGCGTGTTGCTGACGGTTATGCCTTTGGCGGCCGCGTGACCGACTTCCACACCGTCGTAGCCAACGCCGAAATTGGCGATGATCTCAAGCTGCGGCAAGGCATCCATCAGCGCGGCGGGCACGCGTCCGGAAACGGCGATGGCCCTGACATCCTGCATCTGCGCGCTCACCGGCACCGGATCGGCACTTTCGATCCTGACGACCTCGAACCGCTCCGCGAGCCGATCGATGACCCTCTGGTTGATCTTTCCGGGCACGAGGACGCGAATGCGGGTCGCAGACATGGGGACTTCCTGTCGGGTAGATGGGCCTTAGGCGATGACCCGCAAGGGGCCGGTCGATTGCCGGATGCGCATTTCCGGCTTGATCAGGTGGATACCATCCGGCTCGTGGCTGCCGGAAAGCTTGTCGAGGAGCGCGCGGGCAGCACTGCGGCCGACATCGGCCTGGCCGTTCCACACGGTCGTCAGCGCCGGCGTCGCGATCGACGCCTCCTCCAGATCGTCGTAGCCGGTGACGGAGATATCGACGCCGGGAACGAGACCGGCACGCGCGATGCCGTTCATCATTCCGATCGCCACCAGGTCGTTCCAACAGACGACGGCCGTCGGCTTCTGCGGCAGGGAGAGCAGGTGCACGGCGGCCTCGAAGCCGCCCTGCTTGGTACGCGGGCCGGGGATGCGCAGTTCCGGATCGACGTCGATATTGGCCTTGCGCAGTGCGTTGACATAGCCCTGATAGCGGTCACGGCCCGTCGACGTCTGGTCGGTGCCGCCGACCATGGCAATGCAACGATGACCGAGACCGATCAGGTGGTTGGTTGCAAGCGAGATGCCATAGGCGTCATCGCCGCGGAAAATCGGAATGTCCACGCCCTCGATCGAACGGGCAATCAGGATCGCCGGCATGCCGTTGTCTTCGGCAAGCTGGATGTCCTCCAGCGGCGTGCCGATGGCCGGTGACATGATCACGCCGTCGCCGCCGAGCTGCAGCAGCGTCTCGATGAAATCGCGCTGCTTGTCGACGGAATCGTAGTGGTTGGAGAGGATGAAGGTCTGCTTGTCGCGATCGAGTTCGGCCTCGATCGCCTTCAGGATCTCGCCGTAAAACGGGTTCATGATGTCGTGCACGACGACGCCGATGATGCCCGAGCGGGAGGTCCGCAAGCTGGCGGCGCGGCGATTGTAGATGTAGCCGAGCGCGCGCGCCTGTTCCTTGATCTTGTCGCGGGTGACGGTCGCCACCAAGGGACTGTCGCGCAATGCCAGGGATACCGTTGCCGTCGAAAGACCGAGTGTCTCTGCGATCGTCGATAGCTTGACCTTCTGCGCCACGATGCCCCCTGTAAGCCCTGTTTCGCCCCCGGGCTGCATCACCCCGGCGATCGGATCCGGCCGGGACGTGCAGCAAATCTGCGGCGACTTTCGCGCATTTCCAGTGGACGCGCGGACGCCTTAATTTAAATCCCTTTTAAACTGTTTAAATCGCCGCCGCAATATGCTGCAAGCAAGGCTCAATCGGCCCCGCGCGCGGCCTGGAGATTGCTGTCGACAGCGCGCAGCAATTTCATCAGCGTGCGCACCTGCTTGTCGGTCAAACCGCGCGTTGCCAGTTTTTCCGAGTGCTGGCCGGCTTCGGCGATGGTTTGCAGGCGGTTTCGCCCCGGCTCGGTCAGATAGACCTTGGTGAGCCGTGCGTCGTCCTCATCCGGGCGACGCTCGAGAAAGCCCTGGGCCTCCATGCGGCCAATCGTACGCGTCATGGTCGGCGCCTTGACCCCGAGTTTGGCAGCCAACCCGCCGGCCGTCAGGCCATCGGTTTCGGCCAACGCCAGCATCACGCCATCCTGCCCGGCGTAAAGCCCGCTTTCGAGCAGGTTGCGGGAGAGCACGGTGCGCATGGAGCGCGCAGCCTGAACAAGGATCGCTGCAAGATCGTGCGGCTCGGCCAGGAACTCCTCCTTCTCCAGGAATTCATCCTTCCTCTTGCCGTTCTTGGCTTTCTTTTCGGCCTTGTTCTTCTTGCCCATTGGACCTCCTGCCGAATCCCGTCTCACACTCTTATAACAATACAGCTTGCGATTACGAACTGTATGACTCAAATAACATTTTTACGACAATTGACGTGGAGGATCGAAGAGATATGTCGATGCCCAGGCCGCGATGGCAGGACAATGCGACCGATCTTCCAGCCGCTGCCCGGCGTGACTGGATCGCGGTGCTGCCGCTTGGAGCCCATGAACAGCATGGGCCGCACCTGCCGTTCGAAACCGACACCCTGATCGCCGAGGGCATCGTCCAGCGCACGATCGCCGCCATGCCCGCCGGCTTGCCGGTGACCTTCCTGCCGGTCGAGCCGGTTGGCTATTCGATCGAACACATGGACGTGGCCGGCAGCCGGACGCTCGCTTACGACGAGGCCGTTCGCCGTTGGCTCGCCATTGCCGGCGACCTTCATGGCCTCGGCATTCGCAAGCTGGTGATGCTCAACGCCCATGGCGGCAATTCGCCGTTGATGACGGTCGTCACCACCGAGACGCGCGTGCGCTTCGACATGCTGGCAGTCGCGACGAGCTGGACCCGCTTCGGTCAGCCGGACGGATGGATCGCGCCTGAGGACAAGGCCCTCGACATCCACGGTGGCGATATCGAGACGTCGGTGATGCTGGCGCTCCATCCCGACAAGGTCGACATGGCGAAGGCTCAAGGCTTTACGTCGCGACAGCAAGAGTTTGCCGCGCGCTTCAAGCATCTGCGCGCCTACGGCCCGCATGCCTTCGGCTGGAAAATGCGCGATCTCAACGTCGAGGGTGTTGCCGGCAACGCCGCCGCCGCGACGGCCGCACGCGGCGAGGCCCTGATCGCCCACGCGGTCGCGGGGTTTATCGAATTGCTGGAAGACGTCAGGGACTTTGATCCCGCCGACCTCGTTTGACGACGCCCGCGGCAGAACACGGCAAACACTTTGTTTGCGCTTTTGCGCTATCAGATGCCTGAACCCCGAAGGCGTAGGGCAGAGAAACCCATGGCGAAGATCATCGCGCTCGGCGCCTATTTCTACCAGGCCGTCATCGCCTTCGGCCTGTTGATCATCGTCGCCCATTGGCTGGCGCCGGCCGACTACGCCAGCTACTCGCTGTTCATCTCGATCTGCCAGTTTGCAGCGATAGCCGCCTTCGAATGGGTGCGCTTCGCCTGTACGCGCTTCTATCCCGGACCAGACAAACAAAGCGAGGCGGCTGAACGTCATACCATTCTGGTAGAGGCCACCGCTTGCGCCGTCCTGTGCCTGATCGCGGCCGGGGTGTCCCCGCTCTTCGGAGTGCCGCCCGTCGTTGCCCTCGTTGGCGGCCTCGTTTCGATCGCGCAGGGCGGCAGCGACCTGCACCTTACGATGTTGCGGTTCCGCCAGGATTTTCGCGCCTTCTCCCTGCTGCAGGGCTCGCGCGCCACCATTCTGGCCGCCGGAACGCTCGCCGGAGCATTGGTGTCGCCGATTTTCCTTTCGACTGTCACGGGCCTGCTCGCCGGTTATGCCGTTTATGGCCTGCTCGCCGTCCTCCTGTCGCGCCGGTTGGTCGCGCGCCCCTCCGCCAGCCTCGATGGCGCCCGCATTCGCAAGCATCTCGTCTATGGCAGCGTCTCGGCCGGGGCCGCGACTGCGGCCATGTTCGCGCCGCTCGCCCTGAAGGCGATCTTCACCTCCGCTCTCGGCCCGACGGGCGCCGCCGGCGCGCTGCTCGCGCTCGACCTCTTGCAGCGGCCCTTCGTGCTGATTGTCTCCGCGCTCCAGGCGATCCAATATCCGGAAATCGTCGCGGCACACGACCGGGCAAGCGACCGCGCAGACCTCCCCCGGCGGCTCGGGCACTACTACGCGCTTCTGGCGAGCTTTGCGCTGATGATGGCAGCCGGTATCTTCGCGGTCCTGCTGCCGGCCACCTGGCTGGTCATCAGTCCGGATCTGCGGCAGGCCTTCCTCGCCACCGCCCCCTTCATCATTGTGCTCTCGCTGGTGCGGACACTGACGCAAATCATGCTGCCAACGCCGCTGCACCTGAAGCAACGGCTCGCGCTCATCCTGCTGCTTGCCGTCACAGACTGCCTGCTCCTGAACCTTGGAGCCGCTGCGGCCCTCCTTGCCGCCGGTCCAAGTGGAGCAGCACTGGCATTCGGCAGTGCCGTCGGCGCATTCCTCGCAGCCCTGTTCGGCCTGCGCCTGATGTCGGCCCTTCCGTTCGATCTCTCCTGGCCGCCAGTGCTTCTGGCCGCCGCCGGGCTGGCTGCGACAGCCTTCGCCTTCACCGCCAGCGGCGACACCAGCTATGGGACGATCGGCGCCGGCATCCTCGTCGGCGGCTTTCTCTGCCTGCTGGCGCTCAACCAATTGCGGCTGATGCTGCTGGCACCGCGAGCGACCCGCGCCTAGACGATAAGAGAAACTGCACGAATTTGCAGTTAGATGCGGCCAAACCAGCGGAGAATGCGTCATGAACATCGTCGTCGGCATAGCGACAGCGGGCCGCCGCGAGATTCTCTCGGAAACACTCTTGCACCTGACGCGGCAGGCACGGTTGCCGGATGCAGTGCTGATCTGCCCAAGCACGGCCGAGGACATCGACGAGAACAGGCTCGGCACCCTTCCCCTCAAGATCCGCATCATCAAGGGCGACAAGGGTTCGAGCGCGCAGCGCAATGCGATCCTCGATCAGGCGGTAACCGCCGATCTGGTCGTCTTCTTCGATGACGATTTCCTGCCGCGCAACGACTTTCTTGCCGAGGCCGAACAGTTGTTTCAGCAAGGGACGGATATCATTGTGGCGACAGGCCTGGTGCTGGCCGACGGTATTCATGGCCCCGGGATCTCGATCACCGACGCCGAGGCAATCCTCGACGGCGATGCCGGAGCGCGACCTGGCGACAACATGCGCCCGGCCTTCAATGCCTATGGTTGCAACATGGCCTTCCGCATGTCGGCAATCGCGGCCGAACGCACCCGCTTCGACGAGCGCCTGCCGCTCTATGGCTGGCAGGAGGACGTCGACTTCTGCCGACGCCTGGCAAAGCGCGGCCGGATCGTGAAGTCACCCGCGCTCCGCGGCGTTCATCTCGGCAACAAGCGCGGCCGCACATCGGGTCTGCGCTTCGGTTATTCGCAGGTCGCCAACCCGCTTTATCTCCGTAAGAAAGGCACCGTCGGGCTCAAATGGGCTTTGCGGCTGATGGGCGGCAACCTCGCCGCCAACATCCTTGGCAGCCTCAAACCACAGGGCCTTGTCGACCGACGTGGCCGTCTCAAGGGCAACCTGATCGCATTTTCCGATCTTGCCCGCGGCCGTCTCGACCCGGTGCGCATCCTCAATCTTTGATCGGCAGCACGGTGGGTTTCAGGTTTGTTGAGCCGCAAGCAGGTTCAGCAGCACCACGGCACTTCCGTCCCAGGAGAAGCGCCTGGCATTCTCGATGCCGGCATGGGTCAGTTCACGTCGCAAGGTCGCATCGGCCGTAATCGACCGCATCGCCTCAACCAGGGTGTCCGTTTTCAAGGGATCGAAGTAGCGCACCGCATCGCCGCAGGCCTCGCGCACCGGTGGGATATCGGCGGCCAGCACCGGGCACCCTTGCGTCATCGCTTCGAGCGGCGGAATACCGAACCCTTCGTAAAGGCTCGGAAAGACGAAGGCGACGGCGCGGCGCTGCAGCCCGGCGATCTCCGCGTCGGTCAGGCGTCCGGGAAAGATCAGGTTGCCCTTCGACGTCGGGGCGATGTCGCGAAACACCGTCGGATCCGTGCCGCCGACGACGACGAGCTTGTGGCCGCTGGCGCCGAGCGCCTCGAAGGCGCGCACCGCGAACTCGACGTTCTTGTTGGGCTTCAGCGTGCCAACGAGCAGGAAGAAGGGCGTATCGGCAAGCCCGAGTCGCGCAATGACGCCATGATCCGGCTGGAGTGCCGCAAAATGGTCGGTCGCGTTGTAGATGACGTCGATGCCGGCAGCCGGCACGCGGAAGACATCGGCGAGTTCTCGCCGCGAGAAATTCGAGACCGTGCCGATTTTTGCCCGTCTTGTGAGGACGAAGCCAAGGGCGCCGTGGAACAGCCGGTAGCCGCGGCCGAACGAGGCCGGATCGCGAAACAGGGTGACGTCGTGGATCACTACGATCTGGTCGCCATGCAGCACCGGGCCGCTACCGCCGAAGCCGATGAGTGTGTCGCGGCGCGCACGCCAACAAAGTGGTCCCTGCTCCCAGACATGGCCCGGGCCGGACCCGAAACGCTCGACCGATATCGCCTTGAGACCGAGATCGTCAACCGCCTTCTTGGGGGCGAGCAGCCGCCAGTGCGCATCCTTCAGCGCATGCGGCACTTGGCCGGAGGCGATGCGCGCGTCGAGCGCCTTGGTCATCTCGCGGGCAAAGCGCTGCACGCCGGTAAGCGACTGGGTCAGGAACCGGCCGTTGATGGAAATCGTCTTCACGCTGGAGCCCCTTCGATGTGCCCGCACTCTCGCCGATTTTGATGAAAGGACGGTTATCGGCAGCCACGGCGACCGGTGCTCCGGGCCGCCAAAATCGCCCTCGGCATTTGCGCATCGGCGCCGCATCTCCTATATGAAGCGCAACTAGGATGCCCCGCTCCCGCATCCGGAAATCCCAGAGGTTCCCATGACCGAAACATCCCCGCAGAAGCCGATCCCCGTCACCGTGCTCACCGGCTATCTCGGCGCCGGCAAGACGACGCTCCTGAACCGTATTCTCAGCGAGAACCACGGCCGCAAGTATGCCGTCATCGTCAACGAATTCGGCGAGATCGGCATCGACAACGACCTGATCGTGGAATCCGACGAGGAAATCTACGAGATGAACAACGGCTGCGTCTGCTGCACCGTGCGTGGCGACCTGATCCGCGTGGTGGAAGGCCTGATGCGCCGCCCCGGCCGCTTCGACGCGATCATCGTGGAAACGACGGGCCTTGCCGATCCGGTTCCGGTCGCCCAGACCTTCTTCATGGACGACGACGTGCGTGCCAAGACCGAGCTCGATGCTGTCGTGGCTCTGGTCGACGCCAAGCACCTGCCGCTTAGGCTGAAGGACAGCCGCGAGGCCGAAGACCAGATCGCCTTTGCCGACGTCGTGCTACTCAACAAGACCGACCTGGTCACACCTGAGGAACTGGAGCGCATCGAGGCGACAGTGCGCGTCATCAATCCGTCGGCCCGCATCTACCGGACCCAGCGCTCGGACATCGATCTCGCCAAGGTCCTCGACCAGGGCGCCTTCAACCTCGAAAAGGCGCTGGAAAACGATCCGCACTTCCTCGACCAGGACGATCACGAACACGATCACACCTGCGGCCCGGACTGCGGCCACGATCATCATCATCACCACCATGATCACGATCATCATGATCATGACCACGATCACGACCATCATCACCATCACCACGACGCGCCCTCGCCGATCCATGACGTGACGGTGCAGTCGATCTCGCTGCGTGGCGGCGAGATGAACCCGGACCGCTTCTTCCCCTGGATCCAGAAGATCACCCAGACGGACGGCCCGAACATCCTGCGCCTGAAGGGCATCATCGCCTTTGCCGGCGACGCCGAGCGTTATGTCGTCCAGGGCGTGCACATGATCATCGAAGGCGATCACCAGCGCGCATGGAAGGAAGGCGAGAAGCGCGAAAGCCGCCTCGTCTTCATCGGCCGCGACCTCGACCGGGAGAAACTCGAGCGCACGTTCAAAGCCTGCGAGGCGCAGCCGAACTGATGCCGACTGTCGCTCCCCTCGATCTCGAAGGTCACGTCGTCGGCGTGGCCTTTCTCAAAGGTGTCCCCTTCTTCGCCGAAGCCACCGGCGCCATCCACCGCCTCGACCTTGGCCACAAGACGACGGAGGTCCATGAGGGCCTCTTGTCGCTGGTCGTCGACGAAGCAAACGACACGCTGCTGACCGGTGGTGAAGATGGCAAGGTGATGCGCACGGCCGCCGACGGCACGACGTCGCTGGTCGCCGAAGCGCCGCGCAAATGGATCGCCCAGGTTGCCGCCGGACCGCAAGGGGCGGTGGGTTATGCCTATGGCAAGACCACCCATGTGCGGCTTGCCGATGGCACGACAAAGGAATTTGCCGAGGAACGCACCGTCGAGGGCCTCGCCTTTGCGCCGAAGGGGCTGCGCATTGCCGCGGCGCGCTATAACGGCGTGTCTCTGCATTGGGTCGGCACATCCGGCCAGCCGATCGATCTCGACTGGAAGGGCGCCCATACCGGCGTCACCTTCTCGCCCGATGGCCGCTTCCTCGTGACCACCATGCAGGAAAACGCGCTGCACGGCTGGAAACTCGATGCCAAGCCCGGCGCGGAAGCGCGGCACATGCGCATGACCGGCTATCCCGCCAAGGTGAAGTCGCTCTCCTGGTCTGCCAAGGGCAAGTGGCTCGCCTCCTCGGGGGCACCAGCCGCCATCGTCTGGCCCTTCCAGGGCAAGGACGGCCCGATGGGCAAGGCGCCGCTCGAACTCGGCACCCGCGCCGACATCATGGTGACCTCCGTCTGCTGCCATCCGGCCGAAGACATCGTCGCCATCGGCTATCAGGACGGCATGATCCTCGGCGCCCGCTTTGCCGACAGCAAGGAAGTGCTGCTCCGCCGCCCCGGCAAGGGCGCGATCACGGCCATGGCCTGGAACAAGGACGGCAAGCAGTTGGCCTTCGGCTCGGCCGAAGGCGACTGCGGTGTCGTCGACATCGCCGGATGACGGGTGGCCAATGACCGCATTGATTGAGACGCAACACTATGCCGGCGCGCTTGCCGATCCGCTCGCTGATGGCGAGGTCTGGACCGTGGTGCGTGCGCAAGCGCATGCGCTCGCCTTGCGTGAGCCGGTCATGGCACCGGCCCTGAAGCCGATCATCGATGCCGGATCCAATGCCGAACTGTTGGCCGGGGTCCTCGCGGCGCCCCTCGCCGTCGCAAGTGTCGACGAACGGTCGCTTGCACAGCTGCTCGCCGAGGTGTTCAGCGCCAACCCGCAGATCCTGCTTGCAACCGAAGCCGATCTCCGGGCGGTGAAAGAGCGCGATCCCGCCTGCCCAGGGCTCATGCACGTCCTCCTGAATCTCAAAGGATTCCAGGCGCTGCAGACCTACCGTGCCGCCCATCAGTTGTGGTTTGATGGCCGCAAGGAAGTCGCCGCCTGGCTCTCGAACCTCGCCTCACTGGTCTTCGGGCCTGACATTCACCCGGCCGCCTGCATCGGCAAGGCGGTGATGCTCGATCACGGCTCGGGCATCGTCATCGGCGAAACCTCGGTTATCGAAGACCAGGTCTCGATCCTGCAGAACGTCACGCTCGGCGGCACCGGCAAGGAAACCGGCGACCGCCACCCGAAGATCCGCCGCGGCGTGATGATCGGCGCCGGCGCCAAGATCCTCGGCAATATCGAGGTCGGCGCCTTCAGCAAGGTCGCGGCCGGCAGCGTCGTCCTGAAGCCCGTTCCACCGCGCACGACCGTCGCAGGTGTCCCGGCAACGGTCGTACGCATCCACCGCGTCGACGAGGTGCCGGCGGCCGAAATGGACCAGACGATCGTCTGATCCATCGACACCTGCCTCAGATCTTCGCCCGCATCAGATCTTCACCAGCGCCGCGGTCACATACATGAAGGCCGCACCGCTCGCGAGGCCGGCCAGGACGGGCGGCGTCAGGAACACATCGCGCCCGCGCTCGCTCTGGCGCATCAGGTAGGCGCCGACTTCGACGATCACCTGCAGGATTGCGCCAGCACCGACCGCCAGCGCCAGCGCCGACCATTGCGCTGAAGTCGCAAGGCTGCCGAGCCACATGCCGATGACAGCCGGTCCGCCGGCAAGCAGCGTCAACCCGACGAAGGACCACAAGGTTGGCCGCTTTTTCAGGATCGGCGCGGCAATGCCGATGCCTTCGGTGACGTTGTGAAGGGCGAAGCCGAGCACCAGGAAGGTGCCGAGCCCCGCCGATCCCGCTGCAAAGGCGGCACCGATCGCCAGCCCCTCGCCGAGGTTATGGAGACCGATCCCGAGCGCGATGTAGGTGGAGAGCGCCAGCCCGGCCGGCGCGCCATTTCTTCGGCCGACGGCCATCAGCAGGAGGAAGCTGCTCAGCCCCCCTAGCACCACCATGACCGGCCCCTGGAAGATCGCCGCCGCCTCGCCGGCAAGCTCCAGCGCCTCGGCGCTGGCATCAACGAAGAGGAAGCCGAGCAGGCCGATCGTCAGTGACAACAGAAAGGCCATGCCCTCTCGCCCGACACTTCGCAGCACCGGATAGAACATCAGCCCCACGGCAACGGGGAGAATACCGACGATGATGCCGACCACGGCCTGCAGCCGCAATTGACCTGGCGTCGCCTGCGGTGTCGGCACGGCCACGGCAATGTCATGGGCGAAGGTCGCGCCGGTGTTGGTCAGCACCTTCACCGCATGGGCTTCGCCGAGCATCCACGGGAACGGCAAGTTCAGCCATGCCGCCTTGCCGCGCGCGATCGGGCCTGGTGGATCCTGGGTAAACTGCCAATAGGCGTCGTCCACCTGAACTTGCGCCACACTCATCGGCTCCGAACCGCCGGCGCGAACAAGCAGACGCAGGCCGCTGTCGTCGAGCACCGTCCTTTCAAAGGTCAGGTTCTCGATCGGCGGCGCGCCATTGCGGAAACCGACAAGCGGGTCGGTCGACAGGATCCAGGCAACGGCGATACCAAAGGCGAGCAGTGGCAGCGCCAGCCATACCAGGTTTGTCCTTGCCGCGCGGATTGCGGTCCTCGGCAGCATCTCGTTCATGCCAGCGCCTCCACGACATCGAACATGCCGACCCAGCCAAGTTCGGTGAATTCGGTCTGGTGCGGATGGAACATGTAAAGCCCGGGTTCGTGTTCGGCGAAGGTGAACTCGAGAATGCCGCGCTGCGCCTGGCACTGGGTGATGAGATCGACCGTCCTCAGCGTCGGCGTCAAGGTCGTGCCCTGGTCGTAGTAGTCGAAGAAATTGGCGTGCAGGTGGAACGAGTTGATAGGGTCGAACTCGATGACATTGACCAGATAGATGCGCACCGGCTTGCCGCGCGCGATCTTGATCGGCTTCTTCATGAAGGCATGGGCAACGGTGTTGACCGCGTAGACCTCGTTCTCGGCATCGAAATTGGTGTCGAAGGCGTTCATCACCATCACCATTTCCTGCCAGCCGGCATTCTCGGGCGTGCCGAGCAGCCGGGACCGGGCGACATCGGCATGGTCAGGATGGCGCTTCGGGTCGGGGTCGATGACGAACGCGCCATACATGCCCTTGTGGAGGTGCCGGCGCAGCGGCATGGCGTGGCAATGGTAAAGGTGGCAGCCGAAAGGCTTGGCATCGAACTCGTAGACGAACTCCTCGCCCGGATCGACCATGCCGGCGCCGGGCACGCCGTCCATGCGCGCCGCATGAATGCCGTGGAAATGGATCGAGTGCGGGTGCGAGGCATAGTTGCGGAAGACGATTCTCAGCCGCTCGCCTTCCTTGGCCCGAAGCGCCGGTCCTGGTACGCGGCCGTTATAGGTCCAGGCGGGAAACGAGATGCCCGGCGCAATTTCGATGTCGCGATCCTCCGCCGTCATCTCGAAGGTGCGCAGCGTCCGGCCGTCCGGCAATGTCGATACCGTGCCTGTCTCCCAGTCGGTCAGCATCTCGGTCGGGTCGAAGCCGTTGGCAGTGCTGTCGACGTCGCCGACCGTCATCATCGCGCCATGCCCCATCGACGACATCGGTGCTGAAGCCCCTGCCCCCGTCTGTGCAGCGTGGCTGCCGTGGGCCGCTTGCTGCTGGCCGAGCGCTCCGCTGGTGCAGATCGCAGTCCCGCCGGCAGCCGCCAATCCGCCCATCAGCAGGCTTCTGCGGCGAAGCAGGTCCAGTCTTGTCGGCTTGTCCATCCTTGCCCTCTCTCCAACGACCGGCGTTCAAGCCGGCGGCGGTCCGCACCCCACCATGCAGCACGCGCGTCCTGCGACTGATTCGCAACAATAGCAATAATGCAAATGCAACTCATTCGCAACTGGATCAAGGAACGCGCTGTGATCCTGGTTAACGGGCAGAGCAACGCCACGAGATCCGGTGCTCAAAGGCAACGTCCCCGAAAGCCGTCGCTTCGGGGACGTTGAGCAGCAGATGAACGAGAGAAACCTTTGCGGCGAACACCGAGCGCGTGGTGCTGCCAGCGCCGACATCACCACTCGAGTTCGAGTTGCGGCCGACCGTTCGAGGTCTTCTCGACCGTTCGGCCCGTTTCGTCCACGGTGGCGACGACCCGTTGGCGAAAGGCGGAAAAACTCTCGAAGGTGACGACGTCGACCGGTTCGTCGAATTTCATCGTCAGGCGGAAGCGCCCCGGCTGCGCAGCAATGGCCTGCACACCCAGAATCTCGCCTTCAAAGGGCTGGCCGAGATAGTGGCCCTTCACCCGCGATCCGAGCATCCAGGGATTGAACGGCGGCCGGTTGCCGACGGCGGCGTGAAGTGTATTCCAGTCGCGATAGCCGTACTGGGCAGCGATCAGTTCGAGCGAGCGGGAATGGCTGATGGTTTCACCCTCCTGGCCGAGCCGGGCGCGCAGGCGCTTGGCCTGGTCCTTCAGGGCGTCGAGAGAAGGCAGCGTGGATGATCCGCGCGTCATGAGATGGTCTCCTGCAGCGGCATGCCAGTTGAAGATGGGAGCCCGCATTGCCACCGGTTCGCATGCCGTTTCGGCTGACCGTGTCTCATAAATAGGGCTTCACCAAAGCATGACGCTCGCGGACGGCAGGGGCCCTTGCCCTGCACTTCCATAGGAGATGCCACCCGCACTGTCAAACCTGGTCAGGAAACGGAGTGACAGGTGCCCCCCGTAAGCGCCTGCGCAAACGTCGCTTGCCGGCGACAGATCCAGACGGAAAGACGATTGCACTGACGCGGAAGCTGTGGAACGACTACCTTGAGTAGAGGGAGGACATCATGACCGAAATGACCATTCTCGCATTCGCCTTCGTTGCCTTCATCGGCATTGCGACACCCGGCCCGACCGTGTTGCTCGCGCTCACCAACGGCTCGCGCTACGGCGTGAGACGCGCGACTGCCGGCATGATCGGCGCGGTGCTCTCCGACTTCGTGCTCATCGGCGCCGTCGCCCTCGGTCTTGGCGCGCTTCTGGCTGCATCCGAATTCTGGTTCACCGTCGTCAAATGGCTGGGTGCCGCCTATCTCGCCTTTCTCGGCATCATGCTGTTGCGCTCCAAGGGGACGGTCCAGGTCGCAGGCGAAGGAGAAGGCTTGGGCAAGCCGGTCTCATCGGTTGCCATCTTCCTCAAGAGCTTCCTGGTGGCTGTCACCAACCCCAAGGGCTATTTGTTCTTCACCGCCTTCCTGCCGCAGTTCATCGATCCCTCCCTGCCGCAGGCGCCGCAATATGCTGTCCTCGCCCTGGTTTTCGCGTCTGTCGATCTTGTGGTGATGTTCGGTTATGCGCTGCTCGGATCGCGCGCCACCGCCTTCCTCAAGCGCTCCGGAGCAGTCTGGCTCGACCGTATCTGCGGCGGAGCGCTGTTGGCGCTGGCGGGCTCGCTGGCGCTCTATCGCCGCGCGACCGCCTGACATGCTGCTTCGCCAGTCCGTTCTTGCCGGCATTGCCGATGGCAGCGTGACGCTCGCCTTCCGCCGCTGGACAAGGCCCACCGTCAGGGCTGGTGGCACGTTGCTGACCGCGATGGGCGTTCTCGCCATCGATGCCGTCGACGAGATCGAGGAGAGCGCGGTCACCGACGACGAGGCCGAGCAGGCTGGTTTTGCCGATCGCGCCGCGCTCTTGAAGGAGCTTGCCTTGCGGCCGGAGGGACGCTGTTATCGCATCGCCTTGCGCCGCATCGGCGACGACCCGCGCCTGACATTGCGCGACGCAGCCACGCTGAGCGACAGGGAACGCACCGAGATCCACCGCAAGCTTGACGCCTTTGACCGCAGCACGGGCATGGCCTGGACCCATCCGGTGTTGCGGCTGATCGCCGACCACGACAGAACGACAGCAGCCGAACTGAGCGCCGCCGTCGGCATGGACAAACTCAAGCTCAAGGCGCGCATCCGCAAACTGAAGGAGCTCGGCCTGACCGAGAGCCTGAGCGTCGGCTACCGCCTGTCGGCGCGCGGTCGCTCCTATCTTGACGGCAATTGACCACGCTGCCTGCCTGCAGTTGCATGTCCGGCGCGGCTGTGGGACGAGTGGCCACCAATCCGCAGCGAGGAAACAGACATGATCGGTTACACGATGGTAGGGACGACGGATCTCAGGCGCGCGGAGCGTTTCTACGATCCGGTGATGGCGGTGATCGGTCAGGAACGCTGCTATTGCGATGAGCAGGTGTCCTCCTGGGGGCGCAAGGACAATGACAAGGCGCCGCGTTTCTTTGCCTGCTACCCTTTCGACAATGGGACCGCCTCCGTCGGCAACGGCGCCATGACCGCCTTCCTGGTGGAAAACGCCGGGTTGATCGACCGCATGTTCGAGATCGCGATTGCGGGCGGCGGTAGCGACGAGGGAAAGCCGGGCTTCCGGCCCCAGTATGGCGAGGGTTTCTATGCCGCCTATGTGCGCGACCCGGATGGCAACAAGCTCGCCTTCGTCTGTTATGACGCCCGCAAGACGGGCAGCGCCTAACGCCCGGTTGCCCAGCCGAACCAGATCGCCACGGCGGCAAGCATCAATGCGAGCGCCCGTCGCACCAGCCGTTCATGCGACGGGGAATTGAGCATCGGCTCCAATGTCCCTGCCAAGAGCACGATTGCCGCATGCACCGCCGTCGCAACCCCGACATAGATCGTTGCAAGCGTCAGGTTCTGTGGCAAGAGCGGTCGCGTGTCGTCGACGAAGGTCGGCAACACGGTGACGAAGAACAAGGCCGCTTTCGGATTTGAGCAGGTTGGTGATCAGGCCACGCCGGAAGTAGAAGAAGGCGGGCTTGCCGGCCGGCCCAACCTCCTCCGCCTCGCCGCGCCAAGCGTCGAAGGCAAGATAAAGCAGGAAAGCGACGCCGCCCCAGCGAAGCGCCCCGTAGAGCGCGTCCGATTGGCCAACGAGCTCGGCAACCCCCAGGGCGGCAGCAAAGCCCACTAGGGCCATGCCGAGCGCCACGCCGGCCACGGTAGCGAGGCCCGGGCGACGGCCCTCGGAGGCGGCGACCATGGCAAGGTAGGCCATGTTGGGCCCCGGCGTCAGTTCGATGATGAAGGATGTCAGCAGGAAGGGCAGCAGGGTCGCAGCGCCGAGAATGAACGGATCCATGCGGGGGACTTCCATCCGCGTATACGGGGTCTGGCCCGAGAGAAGAGGATCGCAACGCCACCTGTCAAGAAGATCGTCGCAGCCGCAGATGCGTGCCCCCTCACCAATCACGGCGGACCGATGAGGGAGCAGCGAAAAATCCGCCTCCGCAGGGTTGGAGACGGAAAAGCGTCAGGCGGCGCGACGCACCGGCGGCATTGCGAGCTTGCGACCGCTCGCGACGATCAGGCCGGCAGCACCTTCAAGCCAGTTGTCCGTCAGCTCCAGCGCCAGGAACCGGTCACGCTCGAACGGCCCGGGCATGACGAGGTGCTGCGTGCGGCTGGTAAAGAAGCCGAAGCGCTCGTAGTAAGCGGCGTCGCCGACGAGCAGGATTGCGCCATGTCCGCGGTTCTTGGCCTCGGCGATCGCCGCGCGCATCAGCATGCCGCCGATGCCCTTGCCTTCATGATCCGGATCGACGGCAAGCGGGCCGAGCAAAAGCGCCGGCACGGCATGGCCCTCTCGGCCGACGCCGGCCTCGACGTTCCAGAGCCGGACGGTGCCGATGACGTGGCCGTCGATATCCCGGGCGACGAAGGCAAGACCTTCGGCCGGCAGCCGGCCACTGCGCAGCTTTTCCGACGACTTGCGGCGGCGCTCCGGCCCCATGGCACGGTCGAGCAGGGTCTCGCGAGCGACGACATCGCCCGGATTTTCGGCATCGATTACAAAAGTGGTGGGCGCAAAGAATGCGCGCAGGGCGTCAACAACAGCGGCCATCGGGGCCTCCCGTCATCAAAACCGCTTCAGGCGGACCGAACGAAAATTGTGAAATGGCGCTCCCGCCCAAAGACGGGAGCAGGCCGGATCAGATCACATAGGCCTTCAGCGGCTCGAAGCCGTTGAAGGCGACGGCCGAGTAGGTCGTCGTGTAGGCACCAGTGCCCTCGATCAGAACCTCGTCGCCGATCGAAAGCGTGATCGGCAGCGGGTACATGTTCTTCTCATAGAGCACGTCAGCCGAATCGCAGGTCGGGCCGGCGAGCACGCAGGGCTCCATGTCATCGGCATCGCGCGCGGTGCGGATCGGGTAACGGATCGCTTCGTCCATGGTTTCGGCGAGACCGCCGAACTTGCCGATGTCGAGGAACACCCAGCGGTGGGCGTCGTTGTCCGACTTCTTCGACACAAGCACGACTTCCGCCTTGATCACGCCGGCATTGCCCACCATGCCGCGACCCGGCTCGATGATCGTTTCCGGGATGTGGTTGCCGAAGTGCTTCTTCAGCGCACCGAAGATCGCCTTGCCGTAGGCTTCCGCCGTCGGGACGTCCTTCAGGTACTTCGTCGGGAAGCCGCCACCCATATTGACCATCTTGAGCTCGATGCCCTGCTTGGCAAGCTGCACGAAGACGCGCTTGGCATCGGCAAGAGCCGCATCCCAGGCATCAAGCTTCGTCATCTGCGAACCGACATGGAACGAGAC
The DNA here is from genome assembly GCF_037026475.1 of Ensifer sp. MJa1. NCBI lineage: Bacteria > Pseudomonadati > Pseudomonadota > Alphaproteobacteria > Hyphomicrobiales > Rhizobiaceae > Ensifer > Ensifer sp. MJa1. Next base: position 95,320 of record NZ_JAKUMO010000023.1, read on the forward strand.
GCCGTAGGAGGTAAGCCCATGCTGGTGGGCATAGACGAGCACGTCGACGGCCATCTGCGGGACGCAACCGAACTTGCGCGACAGCGGCCATTCGGCGCCTTCGCCATCGGTCAGAACGCGGCAGAACACACGGGCGCCGGGAGCCGCACGGGCGACCTTTTCGACTTCCTCGTGGCTGTCGACCGCAAACAGGTTGACCCCAAGCGCAAAGGCGCGGGCAATGTCGCGCTCTTTCTTGATGGTGTTGCCGTAGGAGATGCGGCTCGGGGTCGCACCGGCATCGAGCGCCATTTCGATTTCAGCGACGGACGCGCAATCGAAGGAGGAGCCGAGACCGGCGAGAAGGCGCAGGATTTCCGGCGCCGGGTTGGCCTTGACGGCATAATAGATCGAGCTGTCGGGCAGCGCGTGGCGGAAGGCCTTGAAATTGTCGCGCACGACGTCGAGGTCGACAACGAGGCACGGGCCTTCCGGTCGTCGGGTGTTGATGAAGTCGATAATGCGTGCAGTGGTCATGGCCATATTCCCCTGATCCAAGATGCCCCGCTTTCGCGGAGGACAAAGGGCATACGCGCACATGCACTGGAACCAGCCGGTGGAGACCCCGGAACCAAGCATGCGCTCGAATGCGCGAACGGTGAATCAAAGCCCGCCTAGGCTTCAATTCGGCTTTGTCTGCCATGGATTGGAGGGGATAACCCAACCGCACTTCCGGCAATGAAGGTGTGCCTCTTCAGTAACCCCGGCTGTTGGAGAGCCGGCAGACACCAGAAAGGCCCGCACCGTCGTTGCTTCAAGATGTCCTCGCATTTCCCGGTTGGCCGGAATAGCGACTGGAGGGGTTAGTTCCAGGTACCTTACCGATACCCTCACCTAATCGAGGGTCGGCGGACACCCACAGGCACGTGCGACTTTGGGCAAGGGCGTAGGTAAGAAAAAAGCCTGTCGTAATCAAGAGTTTTTTCGCAACCGTGGTTGAATTTTTTCCCAAGCGGGCAAAACTGTTGGTGTTCACAAAGACTGAACGATCGGCATCGAATTGATCATCGCAGTAAGATATTGAAAGAATTGATACTTGTTGCGAATGACTATCGTTGCGCCGAGAGCCGGGTTCGGCGACGGTTAAGCAACGGACAACCTGGCGTCGACGTGATTGACGCGGAAAGAAGCGCTCGCCGGCGAATCGATAGGGCGCGATCAAGAGCACGAGAGAAAGACCGCCATGGACACACTCACCCGTATCCGCGCCTTCATCGATGTGGTGGATGCCGAGGGGTTTTCGGCCGCCGCCCGCCGCGTCGGCCGGTCGAAGGCGCTGCTTTCGAAATATGTGCGCGAACTCGAGGACGAGCTTGGTGCGCTGCTGCTGAACCGTACCACCCGGCAGTTCTCGCTGACCGAAGCCGGCCATACCTATTATCGCACCGCGTCGGAAATCCTGAAGGAGATCGACAATCTCGCCGACCTCGTGCGCGCCAACAATTCGGACCTGAAAGGACGGCTGCGCATCACGGTGCCGCGCACCTTCGTCGACGCCGAGATCGGCCAGTCACTTATCGACTTCGGCAAGCAGCACCCGGAACTCTCCCTTGAGATCGTCTCCGACGACCGCTTCGTCGATCTCGTCGAGGAAGGCTTCGACGTCGCCATCCGCATCACCCGGCTGGAAGATTCGACGCTGATCGCCCGCAAGCTCGACGATTTCCAGGTGCTGATCTGTGCGGCCCCGGAGTTCCTGGAAAAGGCCGGCCCGATCGAGCACCCGACGGACCTGTCAAAGGTCCCCTGCATCCTCGACACCAATGGTCGCTCCTACTCCAACTGGCGCTTCGTCGAGCCCGATGGTTCGGCCTTCACCGTTCCCGTCAGCGGTCCGATCGAGGTCAACAGCCCGCTCGCGGCGCTCAGGGCTGCCGTTTCCGGCCTCGGCGTCTCGGTTATCCCGGATTTCATCGCCCGCCCGAAGATCGCGACCGGCGAGCTCGTCACCCTCTTTGACGATTTCCTGCCGCGCGACCGCGGCATCTATGCGATCTACCCGCACCGTCGCTATCTTCCGGCCAAGGTCAGGACCCTCGTCGACTTCCTGCACGCCTGGTTCCGCAAGCCGCGGTGATCGCCCGCCGGGCAGATCAGGCAAGTCCCAATTCCGTCCCATTTCCGGTACATTCCCGGAAACGAATCGAGGGGCCACTGCTCCTTTCGAAAGGATTGCCGTTTCATGAGAATCAAACGCCTCGTCATGGCCGGCCTTGCCACCTTGGCTGCGCCGACCCTAGTCCTTGCCCACCCGCACATCTTCGCGGAGGCGCGGCTGGAGGTGGTTTCCGACGACAAGGGTGAAATCAGCGAGCTCAGGAACGTCTGGCGTTTCGATGAGCTGTTCTCCTCGAGCGTGGTGCTTGACTTCGACAAGAACGCGAATGCCGCACTCGACCCGGACGAGCTGGCGGAAGTCGGCCAGACGGTGCTGGAGTCGCTTTCCGAGTACAACTACTACACGACGATCCTCGACAACGGCAAAACCATCAAGGTCAACAAGCCCGATCACATCACCGTCGACTACAAGGACGGGCAACTGCTGATGATGTTCGCAGTCAAGCCGGCCGAGCCGATGCCGCTCAAGGGCAAGCTCTCCTTCGGCGTCTACGATCCGACCATGTACACCGCGATGGATTTCGCGACCGACGACGACCTGACGGTTGTCGGCGACAAGATCAACGCCTGCGAACACAAGGTCGTCCGGCCGGACCCCGACGAGGTTCTTGCCGAAAACAAGAACACGCTCACCGATGCCTTCTGGAACGACCCGACCGGCACGGACATGTCGAAGCTCTTTGCAACCAGGATCGAGATCACATGCTGAATGCCCGCCGGATCGGACGTCTGGTCACTGCAGCGCTCATCGTCACGGCGCTTTCCGCAACGATTGCAGCAGCTCAGTCTCCGCTCGGCATCGGTACGGCCGAACCGGCATTCAAGACCACCGGCTTGCTTGGCGGCTTCTTCGCCTGGGTCAACATGGAGCAGCAGGGCTTCTACCGGTTGATGACCAACGCGCTGAAGGGCATGCGCGAAAACCCCTGGCAGCTGTGGTCGCTGGTCGGGCTTTCCTTCACCTATGGCGTCCTGCACGCCGCCGGCCCCGGCCACGGCAAGGCGGTCATTTCTTCCTACATGATCGCCAACGAGACCGAGCTGAAACGTGGCGTCATGCTGTCCTTTCTCTCCTCGCTTCTGCAGGGTCTGGTCGCAATCCTCCTGATCGGCGCCGTCTATCTGCTGCTGCGTGGCACCGCCATCAGCATGACGGATGCGACGCGGTCGCTGGAAATCGCAAGCTACGCGCTGATCTCCGCCTTCGGCGGCTGGCTGCTCTTGCGCAAGCTGCGCTCGATGCTGCGCCCGGCGATCGCGCTCGTCCCGGCCGGCAATACGCCAGCGCACGTGCACCTTGCCCATGATGGCCATGACCATCATCACCACGATCACGGTCACCACCATCATGATCATGGGCACGATCACCATCATCACCATGGTCCCGGTGAAGTCTGCGCCAGTTGTGGGCACGCCCATGCTCCTGACCCGTCGATGCTTGGGGGCGATCGCTTCGCGCTGCGCGAGGCCTGGTCGGCCGTCATCGCCGTCGGCCTTCGTCCCTGCTCCGGTGCACTGATCGTGCTCTCCTTCGCGCTTCTGAACGGCCTTTATCTCGGCGGCGTGCTCTCGGTCCTTGCCATGTCGATCGGCACGGCAATCACCGTCTCGATCCTTGCGACCATGGCGGTCACCGCCAAGGGTGTCGCGCTGCGCTACGCCTCAAGCACGACGTCGGCCGCCCGCATCTCGAACGGCATCGAGATCGCCGGCGCACTGCTTGTCCTCATTCTCGGATTGATCCTGCTCGGCGCGGCTCTGCAGAGCTGACGCCCGCGCTTACAGCGCCGCGCGTCTTATCGGACGACCAAATGACGCTGTAACACTTTGAATTGCTGCATGTTTTTGTCCTTTAATCGGCTACGTTAAAGGAACATGCAGTAGGCTCAGAGCCCGCGCTTGCGCTGATAACGCGCCCTCAGCCAGAAGAGCAGGAAGAAGGCGAGCACGAAGATCACGCCGAAGACCGCTGCAAGCCACGGCGAGATATCGCCGAGCTTCAGCATGATCGACGGCAGCACGAAGAAGCCGAGGCCGGCGACGACGAGAATGACAGCTGCGGCGATCGCCGGTGACTTTTCCTTGCTCTGCATTTTTCCTTAACCGTTGTCTTAAGCCGCGGCGCTTTCTGGCTATGACGCCCGGCGCTCCAGTTCCGCGCGGATATCTTCGAGCCGCCGCTTCTGGCGACCATCCGTATCGAAGTTATCAGCTGCGAGCCAGTCTTCGAATGCGGCATTGAGCAGCGGCCATTCGCTGTCGATCATCGAGAACCAGGCGGTGTCGCGGTTGCCGCCCTTGGAGATCATGTGCTGACGAAAGACACCTTCAAAGGTGAAGCCGAGACGCGCCGCCGCCTGGCGGCTGGCGATGTTCTCGCTATGGCATTTCCATTCGTAGCGGCGATAGCCGAGGTCTTCGAAGACATGCTTGGCCATCAGGTGGTGAACCTCGGTCGAAAGCGGCGACCGCGCCATGGCGGCACCATGGGCGACAGCGCCGACTTCGACGACACCATTGGCCGGGTCGGCGCGCATGTAGTTGGCCATGCCGACGACGATGCCCGTCGCCTTGTCGCGGAAGACTTCGGTGACCCAACCGGATTTCTCCTGTGCCGCCGTCAGCCAGGCATCGAAGTCCTCGATCCCCTTGAAGTCCGGCTGCGTGAAATACTTCAGCAGCGGATTGATCGCCATGCCGCCGAGCCCGTCCCAGAGGTCCTGCAGGTGCTGCCCACGCTCGTAAGGTTCGAGCTTGACGAAACGCCCCTCGAGCGCAACGCCCTTTGGCGCTGGGCATCCCTTCCAGTTCTTGAGATCACGCATCGGCCGCTCCCCTAGTTCTTTCCCTACCGGAATAGGCCAGAGCAACGACCGATACAAATTCAAACTGGTGATGGACCCATGAGCTCCTGGACAACTAGGCCCTGGCCGGCACCTTGGCGGCCGATACCGTCGCCTCGATGTGATCGACCAGCGCGTCCGGAAGACCGAGGCGGCCCGCCAAAAGGTCGAGGTAGCCGCGTTCCGCCCGGCTTTCCGGTTCGATCGTCAGACGCGACGCCGTATAGACCTCGACGCGCTCTTCCTCCGTTTTCGCCGCACCAACGATCGCGTCGATATCGACCGGGTTGGCAAGCTCGCTTTCGAGGAAGGCTGCGGCATCCGCCGAAAGGCCCGAGACCGACAACTTGTCCATGATGTGCTGACGTTCGGCCTCGTCGATGTGGCCGTCGGCCCGCGACGCCGCGATCATGGCGCGCACCAGCGTCAGCGCGAAGTCGTGGCTGACGGCTTCCGGTGCGGAGGCGAAGCCGGAATCAGCCGGTGGCGGCAGCAGTTCCGGTTCGCCCTTGGCGACCGTTGCGCCACCCGGGGTCGTGCCGGCCTGGTAGTTCTTGTAGGCCTGGTAGCCAAGACCGGCGATCGCCGCTAGACCACCGAGAACCGCGGCATTGCCGGCCAGCTGGCGACCCGACTTGGTGCCGAGCAGAACCGCGGCGATGGCGCCGGTGGCCAACGGATTGTCCTTGGCAAGCTGCGTCGCCTGGGTCGCGCGATCGCGCACCGTACCGCCGGCACCGGGCACCTGCGACCCCAGAAACTGGTCCAGCAATTTCTTCGCGTCGAACATCGGGTTTCGCTCCTGTCGGTTTGTGTTGTTGGTTCGAGGACGGGTGAGCACCACAAAACGGAGCGCCGCCCGCGCCCGCGCCGTCGAATGGATTGAGACATAGGAACGTTGCAGGGAAAATACAAATTCGCGTCAAAGCAGTAAGCCCAACGCAAAAGGCCGGACTTTCGCCCGGCCCCATTCTTCTTGTCTCGAGAAAGTCGGCTCAGCCCTTGAGCGTAAAGGCTTCCGCCGCAAGCTTGGTGATGCCGGCCCAATCGCCCTTGGCCACGAGTTCCTTCGGCGCGACCCAGGAACCGCCAACGCAAACAACGTTCGGGAGCGACAGATAGTCACGCGCGTTGGAAAGCGAGATACCGCCGGTCGGGCAGAAGAGCGTGCCGGCAAGCGGCGAGGACAACGATTTCAGATAGGCGGCGCCACCGGCCTGTTCGGCCGGGAAGAACTTCATGACCTCGTAGCCTTCCTCGCGCAGGCCCATTACCTCGCTTGCGGTCGCAGCACCCGGCAGGAGCGGCACTTCATGGTCGTTGGCAACATCGATCAGTTCCTGCGTCGTGCCCGGGCTGACGATGAACTTCGAGCCGGCCTCGACGGCTGCTTCGAACTGGGCAGCATTGAGGATCGTGCCCGCGCCGGCAACCGCACCCTCGACTTCGTTGGCAACGGCACGGATCGCTTCGAGAGCCGCCGGCGTGCGCAACGTGATCTCGATCGCCTTCAAGCCGCCGGCGACGAGCGCGCGCGCCAGGGGAACGGCCGTCGTGACATCATCGATCACCAGAACCGGAACGACCGGCGCCAATTTGAGAGTTGAAAGTAGCCTGTCGGATTTCGCGCTCATGCCGATCGTCCTTTTTAAAACGATTGAATATGCCTCCGCATACCCCGCCGGCCCGCACTTGTCGAGACCGAAGGTGTCGGCGCACATCATTGTAATATCAGGCGAGAATAAAATGACATCGACAACAAGCAGATGACTTGAGCCTTCGTACAAATGCGGTAGGTTGAATGTTGTCGAGCCTCAATGTGGTGGATATCCATGGCGAAGGAGATAGAGCGCAAGTTTCTCGTCGCCTCCGATGGTTGGCGTGCGCAAGCCGACAGAGGCACGGATCTTCGGCAAGCCTATATCGTAACGATGAACGACCGCTCTTTGCGGGTGCGCATCCATGGAGACAAATGGGCGCGCGTGACCATCAAGATCGGCAAATCGGCACTCGTCCGGGACGAATACGAGTTTGACATACCGATGGACGACGCTCGCCAGATGCTGACCCAGGCCGTCGGCATCGTCATCGAAAAGCGGCGCTATCGTGTGCCACACAAGGGCTTCACCTGGGAAGTGGACGTCTACGGCGGCGCGCTCAAGGGCCTGGTCGTTGCCGAGGTCGAAATGAAGCGCGAGACCGATAAGCCGGCATTGCCGAGTTGGATTGGGCGCGAGATCACCGGCGATCGCCGCTACTCGAACCAATCCCTTGCGACCGAAGGTCTGTTGGAAAGCCAATCATGACCTACGCCTTCCGTCCCGACCGGGCGTTCACCGACGAATTCCGCACAATCGGGGCCGAGCAGATCGCGCGGGCCGTCAACGTTCTGGAGGACCGCCCCGACGGTCTTCACGAGGCCATTCACGAGGCCCGCAAAAGCTTCAAGCGCCTGCGCTCGCTCTACCGCCTCGTCGCCGTCGATGCGCCTCAGTTCCAGAAGTACGAAAACGCCCGTATTCGCGACATGGCCCGCAACCTCTCGACGGTGCGCGACGCGGCAGCACTGGTGGAAAACGCGCATTACCTGCGAGCATCGGCGGTGAGTGACGAACAGGAAAGGGCCCTGGCAACCATTTGCAGGCGACTGGAGAAACGGCGTGACCGCATCTCCGCGCGCGCGACCGACATCGAAGACCGTGTCGCCGCCACCATCGTCATTTGCGAACAGGCGCTGCAGGCACTGGCACGCGTCTCTTTCGACGATCGCCGTGGCAGGACCGCCGAGAGGCTGACCAAGGGCTGGCGGCAGACGCTCAAACGTGCCGCCCGTGCCAGGCAGGCCTGCGGCACGAGTGCCGAAGCAGGCGCCTTCCACGAGTTGCGCAAGCGAGCGCAGGATTATCGCATGCAGCTCGGCCTGATGCGCGAGGCCTGGCCATCGGCCATGGAGGCCAAGCGCAACGAAACCAAGATGCTGGTCGACACGCTCGGCCATCTGAACGACCTCTCGGTGATGACGCAGCTGATCAACGAGGATCCGGCTCTCGCCGGCAACAGCCAGGAGCAGGCGCACTTGCTCGCCGCCGTCATTGCCCGGCAGCAGACCTTGCGAACCGATGCCTTGAAGCTTGCCGCGTCCGTCTTCCAGGAAGCGCCCGAAGTGGAAAGCCGCACGGTACGGCTGCTCTGGCTCGACGCCGCCCGCTGACCTCCCCGGCAATTCGCGGCGTCAGACAGCTTGCCAACGGCGCGACAGAGCGCGCAAAAAGCCTGCCGCGATTGCGCTTGCAGCGCGAAAGCTGTATTGGCACGGGCCATGACCGACATTTCCACGACCCCGCTCCCTGAGACCCATGGTGAGACGCATGGCCAGTTTCTGGTGGCCGCGCTCTATCATTTCGCACGCTTCAAGCGCTTCGCCGACTTCCGCGAACCGCTGCAGACCGTCTGCGACGAGAACGGCGTGAAGGGTACGCTGCTGCTTGCCCATGAAGGCATCAACGGCACGATCGCCGGCACCGATCACGGCATCGCCACGGTGCTTGCCTTCCTGCGGGCGCAGCCGGAACTTGGGGCGTTGGAGCACAAGGAGAGCCGTGCATCCTCCATGCCGTTCCTGCGCATGAAGGTGCGGCTCAAAAAGGAAATCGTCACCATGGGCGTCGAAAACATCGACCCCAACAGGATCGTCGGCACCTATGTCGAGCCGAAGGACTGGAACGCGCTGATTTCCGATCCCGACACGATCGTGATTGATACGCGCAACGACTACGAAACCGCGATCGGCATCTTCAAGGGCGCGGTCGATCCGCAGACCAAGACCTTCCGCGAGTTCCCGGACTGGGTGCGCAACCACACCGGCCTGCACAACAAGCCGAAGATCGCCATGTACTGCACCGGCGGCATCCGCTGCGAGAAGGCGACGGCCTTCATGAAGGAGCAGGGGTTCGACGAGGTCTTCCACCTCAAGGGCGGTATCCTGAAATACCTCGAGGAAGTGCCGCAGGAGGAGAGCCTCTGGGAAGGCGCCTGCTTCGTCTTCGACGATCGCGTCTCGGTCACCCACGGCCTCGCAGAGGGCGAGCACACGCTCTGCCACGCCTGCCGTCAGCCATTGACCCCGGCCGATCTGCTCTCGCCGCACCACGAGGACGGCGTCTCCTGCATCCATTGCCACGAGGTCCGCACCGACGAGGACCGCGAGCGCTACCGCCAGCGCCAGAAGCAGATCGACCTTGCCAAGAAGCGCGGCGAACGCCACCTCGGCAGCTGAACAAGTTTCGACGGATTCGCCCACATCCGCCCGGTGAGGCCCCCTCATCCGCCTGCCGGCACCTTCTCCCCGCAAGCGGGGCGAAGGAGGTTCGTGGCACCGCTTCGCCTCATCCGTACCCTCCGCTTTCCCGCTGACCGCGGCTCCATCAGCAACACCGGCGACTTTGGGCACGTCCCCTCGCCCCGCTTGCGGGGAGAGGGCCAGTCCTCGGGCTAAACCCGAGGAGAGGGGCAATTCCGATCGCGATTGCGCGCCACAAACGATCTACCCCGGCAACGCCTCGCACTCCTCGAGCACCAGTGCGCTGCGGTCCCACGCATGCCGGCTGCGGGTGAAGATCGCATCGGTCGGCTGGAACGCCGAGGGGTCGTCGAGCGTGCCGGCATAGATCGACACGCGTGGATCCCCCGGCGGACCGGAGCCGTAGACCTGGCTGCCGCAGGTTTCGCAAAAATAGCGGATCGTCGGGTTGCCGTTTTCGGCGCGCTTCTCGAAGGCGCGGAACGTGCCCGATATCGCCACGTCGGCCCGATCGAAGATCATGTAGCAGCAATGGCCGGTTCCGGTCGCGCGCTGACAGTCGCGGCAATGGCAAAAACCGGAATAGAGAGATTGCCCCTTCGCCTCGTAGCGGACTGCGCCGCAGAGGCAGCCGCCTTTCATGACACCCATGGTTCGTCCTCCTCGAAGCGTCGGGAGGATAGCTGCGCGCAACGCGCGGTCAAAGAAAAACCGCGCGCCGGGATTGCGGCGCGCGGTTCGTGTTCTCTCGGGTAGAGAAGCTTACCAGCTGGGGATCAGCGCGCCCTTGAAGGTGTCGTTGATGAACGTCTTCACCTTTTCGTCGTGGTAGGACTCGACCAGGGTCTTCACCCACGGTGCGTCCTTGTCGGCCTTGCGCACGGCAATGACGTTGGCATAGGGCGACTTCTCGCCTTCGATCGCAATCGCGTCCTTCTTCGGATGCAGGCCGGCTTCCATCGCGTAGTTGGTGTTGATGACGGCGGCATCGACATCCTGCAGCGAGCGTGGCAGCTGGGCGGCGTCAAGCTCGGCAAAGGTGATGTTCTTCGGGTTCTCGGTGATGTCGGCGGGCGTCACCTTCAGGCCGGCTTCTTCCTTGACCTTGATCAGACCCTTGGAGGCGAGAACGAGCAGCGCGCGGCCGCCATTGGTCGGGTCGTTCGGGATTGCGATCGTCGCGCCGTCCTGGAGCTCGTCGAGGCTCTTCACCTTCTGCGAATAGACACCCATCGGCGTGGTGATGGTGGTGCCGACGCTGACAATTTCGAAGCCACGATCGGCGATCTGGTTGTCGAGATAGGGCTGGTGCTGGAACGAGTTGGCGTTGAGGTCGCCGTCAGCGAGCGCCTGGTTCGGAACGACGTAGTCGGAGAACTCGAGGATCTCGATGTCGAGGCCCTTGGCAGCGGCGATTTCCTTCACCTGCTCCATGATCTGGGCATGTTCGCCCGGCGTGACGCCGACCTTGATGGTTTCGGCGAGCGCCGTGCCGGCGGTAAGAGCGGCAATCGCCGCCGCGATGATGAACTTCTTCATGGATGTCTCCTTGTTCACGTTCAAGTCTTGGGAGGAAATCAGGTCTTGCGGTTCTTCTTGTCGAAGCGCCGCGCCAGCCCGTCGCCGGCGCTCTGGACGAGCTGCACCAGCACGATCAGCACGATGACGACGACGAGCATCACGTCGGGCATGAAGCGCTGGTAGCCGTAGCGGATGCCGAGGTCGCCGAGCCCGCCGCCACCGACGGCGCCGACCATCGCCGAGTAACCAATCAGGCTGACGGCGGTCATGGTGAGCGCCAGCGTCAGCGCTGGCCGCGCTTCGGCAAGCAGCACCTTGAAGACGATCTGCATCGGGGTCGCGCCCATGGCACGCGCCGCTTCGATCAGGCCCTTGTCGATCTCGCGGATCGCCGCCTCGACCAGGCGGGCGACGAAGGGAATGGTCGCGATCGTCAGCGGCACGATCGCCGCCTTGGTGCCGATGGAGGTGCCGGTCAGGAGCCGGGTGAAGGGAATGATGGCGACGACCAGGATGATGAACGGCGTCGAGCGCGTGGCATTGACGATCAGCCCGACGATGCGGTTGATCGTCGGCGCCGGGAAGAGTTCACCCTTGCCGCTGGTCGCAAGGAAGATGCCGATCGGCAGCCCGATCAGCGAGCCGATCAGGCCGGCAATCGCGACCATGTAGATGGTGTCGACGGTGGCGCCAGCGATGCGCAGGAGAATATCAGGCGACATAACCGAGCACCTCCGTGACCAATCCGTTTTCGGTAAAGAAGCGTTCGGCGCGGGCGGAGGTCTCCGCGTCCGCGCCATGGGCGACGACCAGCGAGCCATAGGGCGCGCCACCGATCTCGTCGATCGTGCCGGCGATGATGTTGACCTCGGCGCCAACAGACTTGATCAACTGCGAGATCAACGGCTTTTCGGCCGCCGCACCAAAGAATGTGAGCCGCACCACGGCGCGATCGCCAGCGGCCGGCTGGGCTTTCAGCGCCCGCTGCACCGCGTCGGGAAGCTTCGAACCAGGCAGACCCGAGAGCAGCGCCCGCGTCGTCTCGTGCTTGGGATGGGTGAAGACATCGAAGGTGTGACCGCGCTCGACGATGCGGCCATGGTCGATGACGGCCACATCGGATGTCACCGCCTTCACCACTTCCATCTCGTGGGTGATGAGCAGCACGGTTAGACCGAGATCGGCATTGATGCGCTTCAGGAGTTCGAGGATCGACTGGGTCGTTTCCGGATCCAGCGCCGATGTCGCCTCATCGGAAAGCAGGAGCTTCGGCTCGGTCGCAAGCGCCCGGGCGATGCCGATGCGCTGTTTCTGGCCACCGGACAGTTCGGCCGGATAGCGGGCGTGCTTGTCGGCAAGTCCGACGAGATCGAGCAGCGGCCGGACGCGCTGTTCGATGGCGCGCTTGTCCATGCCTGCGATTTCGAGCGGCAGCGCGACGTTGCCAAACACGGTGCGCGACGAAAGCAGGTTGAAGTGCTGGAAGATCATGCCGACGTTGCGACGCAATCCGCGCAGCGCCGCCTCGTCGAGCGCGCCGACGTCGACGCCGTCGACCAGAACCTTGCCGCCCGACGGCTTTTCCAGCCCGTTGACGAGCCGTATCAGCGTCGACTTGCCGGCGCCGGAGCGGCCGATGATGCCGGTGATCGAGCCACGGTCGACGGTCAGCGAGACAGTGTCGAGCGCGGTGAAGGCGCCGCTGTTGCCGGAGGCGGGAAAATGCTTGGAAACGCCGTCGAAGACGACGGCGGCGTCAGCGGGTGGCGGGGCGCTTTGGGCAGAAACGCTCATCGTTCGGAGACCCCCGAAAGAGGCGCGGTCGAAATGTGCGGGTACATAGGTGCTCTCGGATGTTCAAAACTCATGATCCCGGGAAGGCCGGGATGGAAGGCGCGTCTGGTCAGGCCGACATTCGACAACGCATTCGGAACAGGGAGCACTTCTCTAACATCAAGCAACCAGTCAGTTCAACTTTGGCGACGCATGGCCCGCATGCGACATAATCTACGGCTCTTATGGAGAATTGCCGTGGGGTTTCACAGGCATGAAATTCCGGAATAACCTTGAGAGCAGCAAAACCATGCTCTTTTGCGGTGCTCTTGCCCGAGAAGTGCCACATCGCCACTCCACCACCTTGGATATCCTCATCCGGACGGACTGCACGCGCAGACGTTTCATGCTACCGGGCAAGGATCACGTAACGAGGTAGGAAATGCGCATCGTCTTGACCGGAAGCTCGGGCCGCATCGGCCGGGCGATCTACAACGCGCTCGCTACGGACCATGATGTGGTCGGTATTGATCGCACGCCGTTCGGCACCACGACCATTGTCGGCGATCTCGTCGATGGTGAATTGCTGGAGCGGGCGATGGAGGGTGCAGATGCGGTCATTCACACGGCCGCGCTGCATGCGCCGCATGTCGATGCGGTGACTGACGAGGAGTTCGAACGCATCAACGTGATGGGCACGCATCTGGTGATTGCCGCCGCACAGGCCGCCGGCGTCGGCCGCATCGTCTTTACCAGCACGACGGCGCTTTACGGCCATGCGGTCACGGACGGAGGCTGCGCCTGGATCACCGAGGACACACCACCAAAGCCGCACACGATCTACCACCACACCAAGCTTGCGGGTGAAGCGCTGCTCGAGAACGCTGCGGATCGCGCGCTCCACGTGCGGGTGCTGCGCATGTCGCGCTCATTCCCGGAATCCGCCGACCGCGTTGCCGGCTACCGGCTGCATCGCGGCATCGATGCACGTGATGTCGCAGCCGCCCATGTGGCGGCGCTCGAGAATGGCGGCCCCGCCTTCCAGCGCTACATCATCTCAGGCGAAACGCCTTTCCTTCCGACTGACTGCCGTCGTCTGGCGGAAGACGCCGCTGGGCTTTTGCGCGAGCGTGCGCCAAAACTGAGCCAAGCCTTTGCCGAACGCGACTGGGCGCTGCCGGCGACCATCGACCGGGTCTATGATCCGAGCGCTGCCATCGAAAAGCTCGACTGGAAGCCGCGCTACGGCTTCAAGGAGGTGCTGGCACAGGTCGACCGACAGAGCCTGGAAGTCCTGCCGGTCCGTCGATGATCCAGGAGTGAAGCTGCTCCGGGAGAACCGCATCGGCCCTCCCGTCGCCGCGCCAATCGCGGGCGGATCAAGCCGCCCGCGCAATCTTCAGCCGTGGTTGCCCTTCGGGAACTCTTCGGCGAGCGCCTTGTACCACTTGCCGCTCTTCTTGATCGTGCGGACTTGAGTGTCGTAGTCGACATGCACGATGCCGAAGCGCATCTTGTAGCCCTCGGCCCACTCGAAATTGTCCATCAGGCTCCAGGCGAAATAGCCACGCATCGGATAGCCCTCGGAAATCAGATCCGCCGTCACCGACAGATGATCGGCGATGTAGTCGAGCCGCGGCTGGTCGTCGACGATGCCGTTCTCGACGCCCATGTTGTAGCAGGCGCCGTTTTCGGTGATGTAGCAGTCCGGCAGTTCGTATCTGGCGTTGAGCGTCTTGACCAGCGCGCCGAGCGCCGGTGCGTAGACTTCCCAGCCGATGTCCGTCTTCACTTCGCTCACCGGCTTGGCGTTGACCGTCGCCGGGTATTCCGCGCCCTTGGTCGGATCGGCGCTGACCCGCATCGGGGTGTAGTAGTTGAGGCCCCACCAGTCGAGCGCACGGGAGATCGTCTCCATGTCGCCGTCTTCGATTGCGGGCATGCGCTTTCCGAGCACGCTCATGAAGCTCTCGGGATATTCACCCTTAAAGATCGGGCCGAAGAAGACACCATTGTGGAAGTCGAAGGCCCGATCGGCCGCCGCCTTGTCCGCCTTGCTGTCGCTGCCGGGATAGACCGAATGCGCATTGATGACGATGCCGGTGGGCAGGTTCGGCCGCTCGGACCGGATGGCGTCGACGCCGAGGCCGTGCGCCAGATTGGTGAAATGCAGCGCATGGAGAGCGGCGTCCATGTTGCGTTCGCCGGGCGCATGGATGCCGTAGAGGTGACTGAGCCAGACCGAGCACCAGGGCTCGTTGAAGGTCGCAACCGCATCCAGCCGGTCGCCGAGGCGGGCAATCACCGTCTTGGCATAACGCTGGAAAGCGTAGGCGGTCGTGCGCGCCGTCCAGCCGCCATCGCCCATCAGCGCCAGCGGCAGGTCCCAGTGGTAGAGCGTGGCATAGGCCTTGATGCCGCGGGCCTTCAGCCCGTCGACGAGGCGATCGTAGAAGTCGAGCCCTTTCTCATTGATCGGCCCGGTGCCCTCAGGGATGATGCGCGGCCAGGCGATCGAGAAGCGATAAGCATCGACGCCGAGGCTCTTGATCAGGTCGAGATCTTCGTCCAGCCGATTGTAGTGGTCGCAGGCGACATCGCCGTTGTGGCGTCCGAAGGCCCGGCCCGGCATGTTGGAGAAGGCGTCCCAGATCGACGGCTTACGCCCGTCGGCCTTGGTGGCACCTTCGATCTGGAAGGAGGCGGTCGCCACCCCGAATACGAAATCGCCCGGGAATCGCTCAGCGAGGATCTTGGGATCGGTCATCTCTTTGTCTCGTCTCGTTCCGGCCCCGTCGTCGACGGGACCTCGTTGTTTTCTCGTTTTCTGAGGCCGACCTAAAGCGGTGCCTGCAGATGTCAACTCGCGAAAAAGGGCGGGGATACCCGCCCTTCGGCCCGATCGAGGCGTCGCTTACACCTTTACCCACGCACCATTTCGTTTGGATGACTGGACGCAGGCGTCGACGAAGACCATGCCCTTCATGCCGTCGTCGATAGTCGGATAGGTGACGGCAGGATCGACCTTTTCGCCCTTGCGCTTGGCAAAGATCGCACGTGCCGCTTCGGTGTAGATGTTGGCGAAGCCTTCGAGATAGCCTTCCGGATGGCCCGAAGGCACGCGGCTGACGCGATTGGCGGCAGCGCCGGCGCCCGCGCCCGCCCGGGTCAACAGCCGCTTCGGCTCGCCGAACGGCGTGTACCAGAGATAGTTCGGATCCTTCTGCGTCCATTCGAGCCCGCCCTTGGTGCCGTAGACGCGCACCATCAGGCCGTTCTCGTGACCGGGCGCAACCTGGCTGCACCAGAGCAGCCCCTTGGCGCGTTCGCCGTCCTTTTGTCTGAAACGCATCATCACGTGGGCGTTGTCGTCGAGCTGGCGGCCCGGAACGAAGCTGTCGAGATCGGCCGAGAGCTCCTCCAGCTCGAGACCGGAAACGAAGGCGCCGAGGTTATAGGCATGCGTGCCGATGTCGCCGGTCGAACCACCGGCGCCCGATCGCGCCGGATCGGTGCGCCAGGCCGCCTGCTTCTGGCCGGACTGCTCGATATTCTCGGTCAGCCAGTCCTGCGGATACTCCATCTGCACCAGGCGAATAGCGCCGAGCTCGCCATTTTGGACCATCTCGCGCGCCTGGCGCACCATCGGATAGCCGGTGTAGTTGTGCGTCAGAACGAACAGCGCATCGCTCTCGTCGGCCGCCTTCTTCAGCTTCTTGGCATCGCCAAGCGTCGAGGTCAGCGGCTTGTCGCAAATCACGTGGATGCCCCGCTTCAGGAATTCCTTGGCTGCCGCGTAGTGCACGTGGTTCGGCGTGACGATCGCAACCGCCTCGATGCCGTCCTTCAGCTTGGCCTCGCGGATCGCCATCTGCTTGAAATCGGAATAGACCCGCGACGGGTCGAGCCCGAGTTCGCGGCCCGAGCTTTCCGCCTTTTCCGGCGTCGACGACAGCGCACCGGCCACCAGTTCAAAATGATCGTCGAGCCGTGCGGCGATGCGGTGCACCGCGCCGATAAACGCGCCTGAACCGCCGCCCACCATGCCGAGCCGAATGCGGCGCTCGCGCTTCTCGCTCGTTCCTTCGATTGCCATTGTCTTCTCCCCTGTTTCCGTTCGTGTCGTGTTGTTATCGCGGCTTTCGCCCTTCGCCCCCGCAGCGAGGGCTGCCCCCTCATCCGCCTGCCGGCACCTTCTCCACGCACGCGGGGAGAAGGGTACCGCCGCACCCGCTCGCCAGGCCCAAGCAACTCTGTTAGAGCGCTACAGGTGCAACCGCAGCCACGGTCCGCGTCCCCTCTCCCCACCTGCGGGGAGAGGGTTAGTCCTCGGGTTTAACCGAGGAGAGGGACGAACGCCCCCTCAAATCCCCAGCATCCGCCGGTTGGCCGCCTCATCAGTTCCGCCCCCGGCGAAATCGTCAAACGCCTTTTCTGTGACGCGGATGATGTGGTGCTTGACGAAATCCGCCCCTTCGCGCGCGCCATCCTCCGGATGTTTCAGCGCGCATTCCCATTCGACCACCGCCCAGCCGGAAAAGTCATTGGCCGCCATCTTCGAGAACACCGCGCCGAAATCCACCTGGCCGTCACCAAGCGAGCGGAACCGCCCTGCCCGGTTCACCCA